>ONSY01000269.1 GCA_900320605.1 uncultured Eubacteriales bacterium
GAAAGAGCGCCTCCTCTTTCGTTCTGACGGCGGGCAGCGTCAGTTACCCGTCCCTAACTATTAGAACACAACGTTCTGCATTTGTCAATAGGTCAAAAGATAATACCGTCTGATTTTTTACGGAATTTCCGCGGAATGTTCTCCCGCGGAAAAAGCCCCGGCGCGGAACATCCGCGCCGGCAGATTCATTCCGTTCTCCGCGAGGAACGCGGCAAACTGTTCCGCCGTCTTCCAAGTGTCCGAGCCAAACCGCGTTCTCATCTTTTCCATCCTTTTTCCGTCAGCCGATCACGTTTCCGTCGTCATCGTAGTGAACTTCCTTCGCGCCGGCGTTCTGCGAGAGATCTGTGGCCTGAACCCACCAGATGTTTTCATATTCATACTCGCGCGCCTTCGCGATCGCTTCGTTCACCTTCGCGGTCAGCTCGTCCGCGCCTTTCGGAAGGACGACCGCGTTTCCCGGAAGGTCCTCGTCGTATTCCCCGGCGTAGTACGGGTCGGAGAGATTGTATTTCTCCGCGCTCTCGTCGCTGAACATGTGTCCCGAAATCGAGAGATCCGCGCGCCCGTCCTCCAGTGCGATCAGGCAGCCGTCGAAACTCATCGGAATGATTTCGAGCGGGCGTCCGAGTTCCTGCGCGATGAATTTCGCGAGAAACACGTCAAATCCGGCGAAGGAATCCTGGCCCTCCTTCGTGGTGTCGACAAACTCCATGGGAGCGAAATCCGGGCTCATGGAGACTCTCAGCACTTCCGCTGACGCCGCGGGCTCGGTGCTCTGCGCTGCCGGTTCACTGCTCTGAGGCTCCGGCTCGCTGCTCTGGGGAACCGGCGTGTCCGCGGACGGGGACTGCGCCTGTCCGCCTTCCTGTGAGGCGCACGCGGTAAACAGTACGAAAACCGCGAGCATCAGCAATACTGCGATACGTTTCATCATCATTATCCTTTCTCAATTTGATCTTATTACAGCATCAGGCGGTAGATCGCCTCGATGTCTTTCTCTTCGAGCGTCATGAACCCGTGCACTTTTCCGTCCGAGTGTTCGGATCCGAAACAGCAGGTGTGCGCGAGTTTTCCGATGTCCTCCTCTTTCGCGCCGAGCTCTTCGAAATTCTTCGGCATCCCGATCGAGACAAGGAAACGGCGCAGCGTCTCGATGCCTTCCTTCGCGGTGCGTTCGGGATGCTCGAAGTCCATCTGGCAGCCCCAGATGCGCACCGCATTCTTCGCGAACCGCGTGACGTCGTGATGCATCGTATAGGTGAACACCGCGGGCATGGAAACCGCGAGCCCGGCTCCGATCACGATAGCTTTCATGGTTTTCCCCCGTTATTTTCTGTATTTTCATTATATCGAACCCTCGGGACAAAGTCAAACCGGAATTGCGCGGGAAAGGACGGGTTGACAGGATTCCGGCAATCCGGGTATAATCCAGATAGACCTCCCGCCGCGCACACGCGGGACCGGAAGGTTTTCCGCCCGGGACGGAACCTTTTCAGAAAAAAGGAGATTGTTTGGCATGAAACAGCGAAACCGGCGAATCGTTCTCTTCCTGCTTGCAGTCGTGATCCTCGCGCTGTGCGCCGGGAGCTTTTTCCTCGGAAAGCATCTGGAATCGGAAAAAGCCTCAGAAGAACGGGAGCTGGGCGTTCAGATCAACCGCAGCGAGCTTGACGGACTCGGCGCCGTCGACGGAACGATCTATATCACGGGGCACAGGAGTCCGGATACCGACACCGTCTCAAGCTCCGTCGCGTACGCGTCCCTGCTGCGGGCGCTCGGATATGACGCGGTTCCGGCCGTACTCGGAGAAATCTCTCCGGAGACGAAATACGTTCTCGAACGGGCCGGTCTCGACGCTCCGGAGCTTCTCATCGACGCTTCCGGAAAAAACATCATCCTGGTGGATCACAGCGAACCCGCCCAGTCGGCGGACGGCCTCGGAGACGCGCGGATTCTGGGCATCATCGACCACCACGGGGTCGGCGGCGTCACGACCGGGAATCAGCTGATCTACGACGCGAGACCGCTCGGAGCCACCGCGACCGTCATCTGGCTGCGGTACCGCAGCTACGGAATCGAACCGGATCCGAAGACCGCGGCAGCCATGGCCGGCGCGATTCTTTCCGACACCGGAAACCTGCAGGCGGACACGGTCACGTTCGCGGATCAGAAAGCGCTTGAGATCCTCTGCGGCATCGCCGGAATCACCGATCCCGACGCCTTTTACAGGGAAATGTACAAAGCTTCCGTTTCCTATGAAGGAATGACCGATGAGGAGATTTTCTACAGCGACTATAAGGAATACGAAAGCGGCGGGACGAAATTCTCCATCGCCTATGTCGCCGCGTACGACGAGGCGGACGCGCGGGACAAGGCGCGGCGCATGAAGGAGGTTCTCCCGTCGACGCTCCGCCCGACCGGAATGGATCTCGCCTTCGCGCAGATCAGCATCTTCCACGACGGCATCTCCGTTTCCTTCCTGATTCCCTGCGGGGAGGCGGAGGACGAAATTCTCTCCGCCGCGTTCGGAGACAGAGCGGAATCTGACGGCACGTCGTACCGTCTCGAGCCGGGCATTTCGAGAAAGCAGGTCCTGGTGCCCGCGATCACCGACCTTCTCAGCGCGTATCCGAAGGAATAGGATTCCGCCCGGCGGCGGACCTGTTCAGAAACCAGAAAGGCTTTGAAACTCCGCCAGGCGGCGGGGCTCCAAAGCCTTTTTCCGTTTTTTATGCGATTACAGATCCGCTTTGCGGAGAATCCTTTCGTCCACGGACTGCACGGCGGTTTCGCCCGGTTCGAGAACGAGGAAATCCTCCTCGTTCCAGTCTCCGCGAAGGAAGCGGCCGATCAGCCCGAGGTCTCCCTCCAGTTCGTGATAATCCCAGCCGAAATACGCCGCGGATTCCCGCGTCATGGCGCTGTAGCGGGCGTTGTCGCCGAAGGGCATCTTTACGAAAGCCGCGTTCCGGTAGTTTTTCAGGCCGTCCGTCGCCTCGAGCAGATACTCGATCGTTTCCTCGTCGTAGTCCATCGCGGCGTACCGTTTTCTCATACGCTCCTGCCGCTCTTTTCCGGGAACGCCCCCGTTCTCAATCCACGAGGCCGTGTACCAGTAGCATCCCGGTATGTTCCTGAAACAGGAGGCGTACCGTTCCTTCGATCCCAGAAACAGGGTGATGCAGTCGTGGGCGCGCGGGATCACGAGGCGATGGCTTTTCGCGCGCAGGCCGGCCACGGCGTTGGAGCACAGGCCGTATCCGAGCAGGATGGCGTCGAAATCCTTCGGGTCGTCCCCGGGCCGTCTCGGGCGGATCTGGTACGAGTGCGGATCTTCCCCGTTTTCAAACGCGTCGATCTCACGCTGCAGCAAAGCATGGAGCAGCTCCGGCTCAGCATGATATCCCTGCCGAAGCCACGTGATGTCGATCATGTTGTCCGACAGCGCCGCGACGTAGGAAAGCTCCCGAAACAGCGCCTTGCACGCGATCAGCTTCAGTCTCATGGTTTTCTTCTCCCCTTCCGGATATCCGTGTCTCTGTCAGCGTCGGGCAAAGAGCGGCATGCCGTACTCGTCCCTGCCGTTTTCCGAAAAGCCGAGCGATTTCCAGAACCGGACCGAATCCGGCTTCTCGCTGTTGATCTCATAGTATTTCGCCCCGTCCGCCTTCGTATACTTCTCCAGCGCCTCAAAGCAGCGGCGGCCTGTGCCGCCTCCCCGGTACTCGGGAAACACCCAGAAATCCAGTACGAAGCATTTCCCGTCTTCGCTCTGATACGTGCAGTAGGAGGCGGCGCCGATCCGGTTCCCGCCGCGCAGAAACCAGAC
>ONSY01000267.1 GCA_900320605.1 uncultured Eubacteriales bacterium
ATTTTCCTCGGAGTCGGCGCTATGACGGACTTCGGTCCCCTGATCGCAAACCCGAAGAGCCTTCTGCTCGGCGCAGCTGCGCAGCTTGGCATTTTCCTTACCTATATCGGTTCCCGTCTGTCCGGTCTATTCACGGAAGCCCAGGCTTCGTCGATCGGTATTATCGGCGGCGCAGACGGCCCGACCGCGATCTTTGTTACTTCAAAACTCGCACCGGAACTTCTCGGACCAATCGCTGTTGCCGCATATTCCTATATGGCGCTTGTTCCGGTTATCCAGCCTCCGATCATGAAGCTTCTCACTTCCAAGAAAGAGCGCAGAATCGTCATGAAGCAGCTTCGCCCGGTATCACGTACCGAGAAAATTATCTTCCCATTCGTCGTTACGATTTTTGTTGCGCTTCTTGTCCCCTCCGCTGCTCCTCTGGTTGGCTGCCTGATGCTCGGAAACATCTTTAAAGAGACAGGCGTTGTTGACAGACTTAACAAGACCGCTCAGAATGAACTGATGAATATCGTCACGATCTTCCTCGGTGTTACCGTTGGTGCGACTGCAACTGCAGCAACTTTCCTGAGCATCAAGACCATTGCGATCATGCTCATGGGCGTTGTCGCCTTCAGCTTCGGCACTGCCGGCGGTGTTCTGCTTGCGAAGTTCATGAACCTCTTCCTGAAAGAGAAGATCAACCCGCTGATCGGGTCCGCCGGTGTATCAGCTGTCCCGATGGCTGCACGTGTGTCTCAGATGGTCGGTCAGAAGGAAAATCCTGCCAACTTCCTGCTGATGCACGCGATGGGTCCGAACGTTGCAGGCGTTATCGGTTCCGCAATTGCTGCCGGTACCCTGATTGCACTGTTTGGTTAAGGAGGTTTTGTAGATGGCTAACAATCCGCTTAAAATTACAGATACCATTCTTCGCGATGCGCATCAGTCCCAGGCTGCCACCCGTATGAAGCTCGAAGACATGCTTCCCGCCTGTGAGATGCTCGACAACATGGGATACTGGTCCCTTGAGTGCTGGGGCGGAGCGACCTTCGACGTCTGCATGCGCTACCTAAATGAAGATCCCTGGGAACGTCTTCGCACTCTTAAGAAACATATGCCGAAGACAAAACTCCAGATGCTGCTTCGCGGTCAGAATCTGCTTGGATACAAACACTACGCTGACGACGTCGTAGAACAGTTCTGCAAGAAGTCAATTGAAAACGGCATCGATGTCGTCCGTATTTTTGACGCACTGAACGATCCGCGCAACGTCGCGGCTGCGATGAAGTACGTAAAGGAATACGGCGGCTGGGTTGAAGCTGCTTTCTCCTATACGAAGAGCCCGGTTCACAGTGAAGATTACTTTGTTAATCTCGCGATGGAATATGAGAAAATGGGCGCCGACTCGATCTGCATCAAGGATATGGCATGCCTGCTTCTCCCCTATGAGGCTTATTCACTTGTTAAAAAGCTCAAGGAAAATGTATCCGTCCCGATTCATCTTCATACGCATAATACAACTGGTACAGGCGATATGACCAACCTGCTGGCTGCACAGGCAGGTGTCGATATTGTCGACTGCGCGCTCTCTCCGCTTGCAAACGGCACTTCACAGCCGGCAACCGAATCCCTGGTTGCAACTCTTCAGGGTACTGAACGTGACACCGGCCTTGATCTTTCGAAGCTTTCCGATTGCGCGGCGCATTTCAGAACCGTTGCCGAAAAGCTCAAGGTCGACCCGAAAGTCCTCAAAGTTGATACCAACACCCTGCTTTATCAGGTTCCGGGCGGAATGCTCTCGAATATGATTTCACAGCTTAAGCAGGCCGGCAGAGAAGACCAGTACTATGATGTTCTTGCGGAAGTACCGCGCGTACGTAAGGACTTTGGTTATCCGCCGCTTGTAACTCCGACCTCACAGATCGTCGGAACTCAGGCCGTTATGAACGTCATCGCCGGGGAACGCTACAAAATGGTTCCAAAGGAATCCAAAGCGCTGCTTCGCGGTGAGTATGGTAAACTTCCGGGAGAAGTTAATGAGGACGTTCGCAAAAAATGTATCGGCGATGCCGAAGTCATTACCTGCCGTCCGGCGGATCTGCTCGAACCGGAGATGGAAAAATACAGAGAAGAATACAAAAATCTTGCGAAATCGGATGAAGATGTTCTTTCGCTGGCACTTTTCCCCGCCGTCGCACAGAAGTTCCTTGAGGAAAAATACAATCCGAAACCGGTTGAACCCGTTCCTGCCCCTGCTCCTGTTAAAGCTGCTCCCGCAGACGGTGTCCGTGTCATTTATGTAGAGGATCTTTCCTGATTCTTTCCAAACAATGCTAAACCCGGAGTTCTCGTCAGAGGACTCCGGGTTCTTTTTCATCACGCTGAAAACTCAGATATCAGGTTATAAAGATTAAGACATCGCTGTAAAAGCGGCGTCTATTTATCAGAAATAACAAGGAAATCCGGAAACAGGTTTGTTTCCGGATTCTCTTTGGAAAAAACACAACCAATTCTATTTACTTCTTAACAAACCGGAATACATTCCAGGAAAGACTTTGAAGCTGGGCATATACCTTTCCTCTCTCTTCTCTGGTTTCCTGATTGATCTTAGGTAAAACCGCATCCGGTTTTTCGAAAGTGTTTTTCAGGTTCAGATCGTCAGAATAAAGCTCGATATGTTCGAGAAATCTATATTCCTCAAATGCGGAAAGATCAAGCTCAACGCTCATTCGGTCAATCGGATTGCGGTTCACCGCGAATACAGTCAGCTCGCCCACTTTATCGTTAAATGCGGTCGAGGCGACGAGATACGGGATCTCTTCCTTACGAGGATTCGCGGAAATATCATCACTGTCATAACCGGGAATTACATAGGTTTCAGAAGTTACCTGAGTTTTCATCGCAATTCCCTGGCCCCAGCGCATCAGCTGGGTATAGGGATAATAACCGACCGGTGTCCATACATGATCGTTATCCACACCGCAAAGTGCCATCAGACTTCCGGTCATGCATGCAATCTTGATTCGATCCGCATGGTTCATAAAGGTCAGCAGCGGCAGAGTATTTGCGATCGCCGAAACAACGTTGTCGCCGAAAAAGCCCATACTGCCGTTCACGTGATCCACATCGTTTTTCATGAATCCGCGTTCCCGTTTAAAGCGATAATTCATTTCATACTGGTTATGAATTCCCCCGCCGGGATGCAGCTGTGCGGTTGGACGCTGCACCATTGCAAATTCATCGAAGGAGAACATCATTTTGCGCGGAGATCGCATCAGTGTCTGTACATAATCGCATACTCCCTCCTCCGTACGGATATAATCCTCAAAATATTCCGTACCGCCGAGAAGCGCCGCAAGATCTCCGGGAGGCGCGAGGTGATAGTGATGCATCGAAATATAATCGACTGCTTCATAACATTCCTCAAGTGCCTCAACGTCCCATTTTGGATAGTGATAAATATATGGTGTTGATGAAACACAGGCTGCCGTCTCAATCGTGGGATCCGTCCATTTTAGAACCTTCGATACCTCATTCGCCTTGAAGCCGTATTCCTTCGGGTGTCGGTCAAATGATCCGATCTGCCAAGGACCGTCAACTTCATTCCCTAGATACCAGACTTTTACGCCGTAAGGTGCTTCATGTCCGTTTTTTCTGCGCAGATCCGACCAGTAGGTTCCTCCTTCAAGATTGGAGTACTCAACGAGATCAATTGCGTCCTCAATTCCTCCGGTTCCAAGGTTGATTGTATAAAGCGGTTCCGAGTTTACCTTTTCCATCCATTGAAGATACTCATCGTGTCCAAGGCCTACAGGAAGGTCTTGAAACCAGGCGAGATCGACATGAGCTTTTCTCTGTCCGATCGGACCGATTGAATCTTTCCATCTCCAGCCGGATACTAAGTTTCCGCCCGGAAGACGTGCTGCCGGCATTCCGCTCTGCCGGACCTGATCAATATAGTCGCGCCTGAATCCGAGTTCATCAGCCGTCCTGTGGGACGGGTTGAAAATCGACCCGTAAACGGTATCGCCAAACGGCTCCATATATCCCGAATATAGACGCTTTGAAATCTCACCTACCGGAAATGCCGGATGCGCGGTGATTTTAGCAATTGCCAATGGTATTTCCCCCTTTCATTTCGTAGGCCGCTCCGCTTTCACGGAGCGGCCTTTGAAAGTCATATTCTGAATCGGTTATTTTCCGAAGCGGAACATATTGAACGAGATGCTGTGAAGCTGTGCGTTCACTTTCCCGTTTTCACAGGTTGTTTTCTCGTTCTTCTTCGGTACGACAGCATCAGGCTCCGCAAGAGTATTCTGCTTATACAGATCATCAGAATACAGCTCAATGTGTTCAAGGAACCTGTAACCTTCAAATCCGGAAACATCCAGTTCGAGAGACTCGTTCTGGTCAGCGTTTCGGTTGATGACAAAGACAGTCAGCTCTCCGGCTTTTTCGTTATATGCGGAGGAAGCGATTACAAACGGAACACCTTCCTGGCGGTAGTTGACCGAGTTGTCGTCACTGGCAAACCCGGGGATATCATAGGTATCGCAGGTAACGGACGTCTGCATAGCGATTCCCTGCCCGTAACGCATCAGCATGGTATAGGGATAGTAGGCTACAGATTTCCAAACGCCTTCGTTATTGATCTGTGCGAGTGCGCTCAGGCCGCTCGTCATGCAGGCGATCTTGACGCGGTCCGCATGATTCATGAAGGTAAGAAGCAACCCGGAACCGCACAGTGCGTTGACCATGCTGCTGCCGAAGAATCCGCCGCCGCGTTCTTCAATATGATTCGGTGTATTGATGCGGAATTTCCGCGACGGATCAAAGCGGTAGTTCGCGCTGTACTGATTATGAAGTCCTCCGCCCGGATTCAGCGGACTGTTCGGCTTTCCTGCCATCATGTATTCGTCGATTGAGAACATCATCTTTCGCGGTGAACGCATCAGCGTCTGTACGTAATCGCAGATTCCGATTTCCGTGCGGATGTAGTCATCGAAATATGTAGTTCCGCCTAAAATGGCACCGAGGTCTTCGGGAGGAGCGAAATGATAATGGTGCATTGAAATATAATCTACCGCTTCGTAGCATTCTTCAAGTGCTTCAATATCCCATTTCGGATAATGATAAAGGTACGGTGTGCAGGATACACACGCAGCGGTTTCAATCGTCGGATCAGTCCATTTCAATACCTTCGATATCTCGTTGGCCTTAAATCCGTACTCCTTCGGATGACGGTCGTAGGAACCGATCTGCCATGGACCATCGACTTCGTTTCCAAGATACCATACTTTGACATCATAGGGCTTTTCATGGCCGTATTTCCGGCGCAGATCCGACCAGTAGGTGCCGCCTTCGAGGTTAGTGTACTCAACGATGTCGATCGCTTCTTCGAAGCTTTCGGTTCCGAGATTGATTGTATAGAGCGGTTCAGACTGGATTTTCTCCATCCACTGGAGGTATTCATCATGTCCGACTTCGACCGGAATATCCTGGAACCAGGCAAGATCGACATGTTTCTTGCGCTCATTCATCGGCCCGATCATGTCTTTCCATCTCCACCCGGAAACGAAGTTTCCGCCCGGAAGACGTACTGCGGGAACTTTGCCTCTGAGCGCTTCGATGTAATCCTGACGGAATCCCTGCTCATCGGCAGTGGGATGACCGGGATTGTACATCGTGCCATAGACCATGGAGCCGATCGGCTCCAAGAACGCACCGTATAAACGGTTGCTGATCTCACCAATCGGGAATGCAGGATGAACGGTTATTTTTGCGATTGACATTCTTACACTTCCTTCTCTTTAATATTTTAATATAAGCGGTCAAGAAGCAGAATCCTGACCGCTTAAACTCAACAAATCAGCGGAAAATCAGCTTAAGGAAATCATGCGCGGCATTTCTCCATACTCGCCACTCATGTTCACCTTTATAGATTTTCTCGATGAAATTGACGCCCTTCTCCGTTAGCTTTTCGTGCTCATACCTGAAGAGCGGGATCGAGGTTTCTTTATCCCCCATCGCACGGAAAAGAACTTTCAGCTCACGATTGAATTTTTCATTATCATCAAACATTTCATGCGGGAAAGTAGCCGGATCTTTCTGAGGCCACAGATAGCCTGTAAAAAGACCTGCGGCGCAGAAAAGGTCAAGACGGTTGAAAACAAGCTTCGCGCACTGAAGCGAACCCATCGAAAGGCCGGCATAGGCGCGGCTCCATTTATCCGTTTTCACACGGTATTTTCCCTCGATAAACGGGATCAGTTCCTCAACAAGAATCTCGTTGAAGCGCGTATAGTCAACAGTACGCACACCATTTTCATCAGGCACCTGTACCATACCGCAGCCCATGACGATCACGCAGGGTACTGCTTCCCCGTCAGCCAGGAGATTATCCATGATATAGTTGATCTTGCCCTGATAGACCCAGCTGTTTTCGTTTTCACCGCCGCCGTGCTGGAGATAGAGTACCGGATAGTTTTCTGTGGATTTCATATACTCCGGCGGCAGATAAACGAGGCACGCCTCATACTGCTTTGTGATCTTGGAATAGAAGATCTCCTTGACAACACTCCCGTGAGGAACATCTTTGAGCAACAGAAAATCGCATTCCGTATCCGGAACTTCAACGTAGTTGAGCGGTTTGCTGCTTCCGAATCCGATTGGGGCCATATAATTTAATACAAGATTTCCGTCTACGGAGAAGGAAAGCTGCTTAAAACCCGGATCCTCATATTTGAGTGCCCCGCGGAAAACGCCGTCTTCGCCTTTTTCGAGAGAAACGGTAGTTTTGAAATTCGTCGCAGTAACCTCCTGGGCATTCGGCGCATAGAACGATACCTTTACCGTACCATCCGGCATTACTTCATATGCTTTTGGCACTGTCGGTGCATCTGGATTGCCGAATGCACGGTACGGAACAATATCGTCAAACGCGATCAGATCATTCTGAAAAACCTGGTTTTCGAGAAACTCTTTTGGAATATTCATTTTAAACCTCCGTTTTTACCATTTGAAGAGGAGTTTTGCCATATCAAAGGCACATCTTCTCCAAACATTCCATTCATGATAACCTGGGAACGAATTCACCTTCACATTTCCGCCTCGGGTGATCAGATCTTCCGCCACGGGCTGCATCAGAGAGCGGAGATAAGGGTCCTCATCCCTGCCGTAGCCGATATAGAACAGATGCAGTATGTCATTCAGTTTACCGATATCCTCATAAACGGATCGGTAATCAAACGCGCCGAGAAAGATCGGACTTGATTCTTTTGAGGAATACGGTGAAGCGTCACCGCTGAAGATACCGAGTGCTGAGAACAGTTCCGGATGATCAAGCGCGGTTGTCTTCGCGTGATACGAACCGAAGGAGAGACCGGATATCGCGCGGTGTTCACGATCTGCAACAGTACGGAATTTACCGTCAATAAAGGGAACACAGTCCTTGGCAAAAACCTCTGCAGGTTTTTCGAGAATAAACTTTCCCCCTTCGACCGGCTGGAAGTTATACCCGCAGTTCATTACGACAATCATCTCTTCACAGAGTCCCTCCGCAAGCATATTGTCCATAATGTAGTTAATCCTGCCCTGCCAGATCCATCCGGTTTCATTTTCGCCGCCGCCGTGCTGCAGATACCAGACGGGATAACGTTTTTCCGGTTTCTCATCATATCCGGGAGGTGTATATACCCAGCAGTTTCTCCATCTTCCGGTTACTTCAGAGTAATAGAGCTCCATACGGACTGATCCGTGCGGAACATTCCGGAGTTCCTGATAACCGAACTCCGGATCAGGCAGCTCAATGAAATTATGCGCATAGGACGAACCGTAACCGATCGGCAGCTGATTGTGCATGGCGATTACTCCGTCAACAAGGAATTCCACATAATGAAATCCCGGGCAAACGTCGGTAATCGTCCCCTTAAAATACGCTTCATGCTCCGGATCAGGTGTCAGGTCATAGGTTTTCGGCATAGAACCTCCGACTCCGCGGATCTGGACGCTCTTGGCACCAGGAGCGAAATATGTTACCTCAAAACTTCCGTCGGAATACGGCTGTATTCCGGGAATGTTTTCAAATGCGTCGAAGTGAAACCAACCGTTTCCGGTAAGCATCCGCTGCTGATTGATCGGATCAAAATACAGCGCGTGAGAATAGATCGACTGGTCAAACACCTTTTCTTTACCGCTCATGCCGCTCACCATTTGAAGAGCAGTTTCGCCATGTTGAAGGCGCATCTTCTCCAGACATTCCATTCATGGTAGCCCGGGAAGGTCTGATGGACTACATTGTACCCCTTCGCGACCCATTCGTCCGCCTGTTTCCCGTTTGCCGCAACGAGTCCGGCTTCCTGCTGACCGTATCCGACATAGAGAAGTTTCAGGTTTTTGTTGAATGTTTCAGCATCCTTGAAGACTTCACTGTAATCGAACTCACTGAAGGACGCAGGACCGCCGTTGCCGGTTTTTGTCGTGTATCCTACTCCGCCGGAGAAAATACCGAGTGATGAGAAGATGTCAAGATGATCCAGAACCGTAGTCTTTGCATGATAGGAACCGAAGGAAAGACCGGAAACAGCACGGTATTCTTTCTGAGCCTTCGTTCTGTACCGTTCGTCAATCATCGGAACACAGTCATACGCAAAAACATCGGAGGGCTTCTCCAGAATGAACTGACCTTTTTCGTCCTGGATGAAACTGTAGCCGCAGTTCATGACGACGATCATCTCTTCGCATAATCCTTCGGCAAGCATGTTATCCATGATATAATTCATCTTTCCCTGCCAGATCCAGCCGAATTCGTTTTCGCCACCGCCGTGCTGGACATACCAGACAGGATAACGTTTTTCGGGATTCTGGTTATATGTGGGAGGTGTGTATACCCAGCAGTTTCTCCATCTGCCCGTGATTTTCGAATAATACAGCTCCATGTGAATCGTTCCGTGCGGGACATCTTTGAGGAACCCATATTCAAATTCCGGATCCGGAATATCAACAAAGTTAATCGCATAGGAGCAGCCGTAACCGATCGGCAGCTGGTTATGAATCGCATTCACTCCGTCTACAAGGAACTCAATATAATGGAATCCCGGACATACATCGGAAATAACACAGGAGAAATATCCGGGCATTTCCTCGACCGGTTTCATATCGTAGGTATTCGGCATTGAACCGCCGATCCCGCGGACCTGTACCGTCTTGGCGCCAGGGGCGAAGTAAGTAATCTCAAAGCTCCCGTCCTCGAAAGCCTGAACACCGGGAACATTGTCAAATTTATTGAAATGGAAATGGCCGTCACCTGTCAGCATTCTCTGCTGATTGATCGGGTCGAAATACAGAGCATGAGAATAAAGGGACTGATCCTTGAGTAATTCTTTCGGAATATTCATATTACACCTGCCATTTAAATATTTTCTGTAGATATTCGTATGCGCATTTTCTCCAGACATCCCACTCATGGAATCCCGGGAAAACGGAATACGAGATGTGATAGCCTGCTTCGATCATCTTCTGAAGATGAGTGGTATCCGGATCAAAGATTCCGGATTCTTCACGTCCGAATCCGTAATAAAGCAGGCGGATTGATTTGTTGAAAACATCCGCGTTTTCGAAAAGGTTTGAAAAATCATATGAGATAACGGTTGGATTTTCCGGATCGGCACCGGGCGTTTTATAACGAAGACCGGCGCTGAAGACACCGAGTGAAGAGAAAAGGTCCGGACGGGAAAAGACTGTAAACCGTGCATATGCCGCGCCGAATGATAACCCGGCCATTGCACGGGCTTCCTTTTCCGGTATGGTCCGATAACGTGAATCAATCATCGGGATCGTTTCTGAACAGAGCACCTTCGGAAAATCTCCCATTGCGAAGGAACCGTCCTGGTTTTCAAGGAAAGCAGCGCTGGATTCCATCACGACAATCATTTCCTTTGCCCGGCCTTCCGCGATCAGATTGTCCAGAAGGAAATCAATCTTTCCCTGCCAGATCCAACCGGTTTCATTCTCGCCGCCGCCGTGCTGAAGATACAGAACAGGATAGCGTTTCTCCGAATTCTCAGCATATCCCGGCGGAGTGTAAACGAGTGCCGTTCTCCAACGTCCGGTCAATCGGCTTTTATAGATTTCGCGATGTACCGTTCCATGAGGGACGTCTTTGAGAAGATATGAATCAAATTCCGGATCCGGAACTTCGAAGAAATTCATTGCTTTTCCGCAGCCATAGCCAATCGGAAAACATGGATTCATCGCAACGACACCGTCTGTCAGAAACTCACAGTAATGAAAACCGGGCGAAATATCACACAGATCCGCGCCGAAGTATCCAGGGAGATTCTCGAGCGGCAGAAGATCGTATGTTTTATCCATAGACCCGCCGATTCCCCGAATCGCAGCACTTTTCGCTCCCGGCGCAAAGTAGCGGATTCGCACCCCGCCTCCCTCGAGAGGTTCTGCGCCGTTAATATTCTGAAACGTCCCGAACCGTGTCTTACCATCGGATCCGAGAAGAATCTGCTGATAAATCGGATCAAAGTTAACCGCTGATTCGGACAGAGCCTGATTCCTATTGCTGTTTTTCATTTCTTTTCCCCTCCAGGAAATCCTCCGCAGCTCTCGCGGAATTCAAAATGGGGATGAAGCTTCTCATGAACTTCTCCAATCTGTTCCAGATTGATCTTCCGGATCAGCATCTCGAGTGCGCGCCGGGAGGTTTCCTCCACCAGTCCATGAATCGAGGTAACCGAGGGTGAGGATAATTCAAAATAGCTGCTCTCACCGTACGCTACAAGTTCCATATCTTCCGGAATACGGATTCCGCGCTGTCTGCAGGCTTCAAGTGCACCCGGCACCATGTTGCTTCTTACCATAAATACGCAGTCCGGATGGTCCGGATTATTCAGAAGATTCGTCATCATTTCAAATCCGTCCCGCGTCAGCCGATCCTCGCTGATCTGAACGCATGAATCGGCAACGGGAATGGATAACTCGGCACAGCGGTCCAGAAACGCCTTTCCGCGCTGATATTCCGCGTTATTGACTGCGATCGAAGTGATAAGCGCCGGATAATGATGTCCGCGGGACGCAAAAAGCTCTGCGCACTTTCTGCCTACTTCGACACTGTCCAGATAAGCGGAAGAAAAACGCGCATCATCGCTGTTGAACAGCACAAACGGTATCCCGATTGAAACATGCGAGAGTGCCTCTTCATCCGCAGGAGATGCGCCGCCGATGATCGCGCCGCTGTACCGGCTCGGATCCATTACTTCAAACAGATCCTCAAGATGATCCCTGTGAAACCGGTGAAGGTTTACGTCAATCGGTACATCCATCGATTCAAGATATGAAAAAACACCTTGAAAGAATGGTCCGATCAGAATCGAATAGTATCGCTCCTCGATCAGAAATGCGATCACATGTTTCGGGGTATAGTCGGCTGATTTTCGCAGCCTTCTGGCATAGATATTCGGTTGATAATTCAGTTCCTTCGCCTTTTCAAGGACACGCTGCTGCGTTGCCTTGGAAATCCGCATACGGTCTCCTTTGCCGTTTAAGACAAAGGAGACCGTACCGGCGGATAACCCGAGGCTTTGCGCAATTTCCTTGATTTGAACGCCGTTTTGCGGTTTATTCATGATTCACGCCCATTCTGTTTATCAGGATAAAACCGGTTTTGCCGTTGATTCCGACTTATAATGCGCAGCCGTACGCAACCGCTCTGACTCTGTGGTGATGATAGAGCTCTTCGTTCGGCATCATATTATGCATATATGCGATCGAAAGCTTGTCAACCGGGTCTGCCTCAACCCAGGTGCCTGCGCCGCCGGTCCATCCGAAGCAGCCGAGACGGCCGTTATGACCGTATTTCTGGGTCAGGAGTGTTCTGAATCCGAGGCCGTAACCGTAACCGGCAAGATAATCGTTTGTGAAATCCTTCATCTGAGTTTCGCCGAGATGGTTGGTGTGCAGCATTTCGACAGTGCCCTCACCGAGGTATTTCCTGCCTTTATAGGTTCCGCCGTTAGCGAGCATCTGCATCACGGTGGCAAAATCCACCGGGCTTGTCATAAGGTTCGGTCTGCCTCCGACCGGGTTATAGTTCGGGTTCATCCAGTCGTCGAGTTCGGAGGACTGAGCGATCAGTACACCGTCTTTCTTTGCATAGGAAGTAACGAGCTTATCACGGTTTTCGTCGTTGACATAGGTGTCCGTATCTTCAAGACCGAGCGGATCGATCAGACGATCTTTGAAATTGACACGGAGCGGCTTTCCGGTCCATTCTTCGATTAACGCGCCCGTTATCTCCGAGCCGAAACCATACTGCCAATGGCTGCCGGGTTCAAACATTACAGGTGCCTGAGACATAACTCTTGCCTCATCACGAAGAGTCGGAACGCCTTTTTCCTTGATAAGCGCTTCGATCTGTTTGCTCATGGCAGCAAGAGTCGGAGTAATCGGATTGACTGCCGGGAACATGCAGTACGGCATACCGCACATCATATCAACAGCGTCACGGATTGTGATCGGTTTTTCGAGCGGTGCTACATCAACCTGGCCATTGGGAAGAACCACATACTTTTTCGTATCTTTCCACTCAGGAAGATAATCACTGACAGGATCAGAGAAGAGGAATTTTCCTTCTTCATAAAGCATGCCGAGAATCGTATAGGCGAAAAGCTTCGTCGTGGAAGCCTGACGGAACATGGAATGCTTGTCAATCGGCTTCTTTTCTTCGATATTCGCCCATCCGGCATAGCCTTCATAGATAACCTCGTCGCCCTGCATGATCGCGCATCCGCATCCCGGAATCGTTTTGCGGTCGACAAAATCCTTGAGTAAATTGTCAAGTCTGGTAAAATCCTTGCTCATAATTCGTTTCTCCTTTTGTTTCGTTTCTTACATTATCAGAATCCGCGCCCGCCCCGCGTATACCCGAGCAGGCGCGGTGATTCCCGAGGTATATCAGAGCATGCAGCCGTAAGCGACGGCTCTGACTCTGTGATGATGATACAATTCCTCATTCGGCATCATGTTGTGCATGTAGGCGATCGAGAAATGATCAACCGGGTTCGCTTCCACCCA
>ONSY01000265.1 GCA_900320605.1 uncultured Eubacteriales bacterium
CACATCATCCTCTTCGTACTTGAAATTTGCCTGGTATTTCGGATGGAATGTCAGCATACGCTGATCGATTCCTTCCACATGATAAAGAACGGCAAATCCTACGAAGTCCTTCTGTATATTTCGGTAGGTCGTATATTTCTGCTCACGGATATTGATAACGCACTGCGCCAGATTCTTTTTTGCTTTCGCCGTCAGATGTAGGCCGTCTTCTTTGGCGGTTATGTATTTCTTATCTGCCAGCACAAAGTATCCGTCAGCAAAAACGAACTGACCGCCGCTGACCCATTCCCGAAGGGAAGAGTCCAGACTCAATAGCTGATACGCCTCCACGGGAGTCAGTGCGACAAGCTCCTTGCTGTTGTTGATTTCTGCAAAGACGGCGTCAAAATCCTCGAAGCCGGATATGCGACCGAGCAGACCGACTTCAATCAGGCGGTATTTGACAGATACGCGGGACACAATGAAGAAGGTACTCAAATTCTCAATCAATGTGTCGCAGGACGGAATAATGTCGTTCTGCGGATTCTGATAACTGTCAATCAGTTCAATTGCTTTCTTCTTGAACATTTCAAACGGCATCAGTACTCGCGGAGCTAGTCGGTGAGCCTGCCATTCAAGCCACTTTACTTCGTTTTCTTTTGTCTTTTTTCCTTCCGGCGGCTCGTAGAAGGTTTCGGACTGGCGGCACATAATCGGATACAGTTTTTCGGATGCCGCCGCGTTCTTCACCGCCAGTATTTCAAAATATGTTTTATCCTTTTCCCAATGGAGAGCCTCATGGATGAGCGTGTTTCGTTTTGCGCCTTCTCCGTACATCGCCTCGGAATCGGGATCGATCAGAACTGTTCCCGCCGGAAACGATACGGTTTTGGATGTCCCTTGCTCGTGGTCGTAAACTTCAACTTCACCATCGAGGAGCAGACAGCACCCGAAAATGTCCAGATTGCGTGACAGAGAGACTTCCTTGACCGTGAGATTTGCTTTCTGCAATATTTCATCAACAGGCAACGGCATCGGCGTTTCAAGAGCCTTTTTACAATGCCTTGTCAGATACTTGGTCGCATAATCATCAAGGCGGTTCTTCCCAAGAATCAGGGCTCCCGTTTTTTTACTTATATCAAAGATATCGCTCGATGTCGGTTTGTTCGTCATCCGTATCCGTCTCTCCTTTTTCCATGTAATCCAACGGCATGGTAGCAAGCAGTTTCTTTGCTTCGCGCCATGTCGGGAAATACTCCTCAACAAGCGCATGGAATCTGTGAGTATGGTTCTTCTCCAGCAGATGCACCAGTTCGTGTATTACCACATATTCGAGGCACTCCATCGGCTTCTTGGCAAGCTGGAGATTGATCCATATCCTGCGTTTTTCAATATTGCAGGTTCCCCATCTGGTTTTCATGTTTTTTATGCGGAACTCATCCGCATGAACGCCCGTCTTTTTCTCGCATCCGATTATCACGGACTCAAGCACACGCTTTAATTCCTGTCTGTACCATTCAGTGAACAGCCTTTCTCTTGCATCGGCATCCGTTCCCTTCGGCACAGTCATAATGATCTTGGTCGGAGACTTTATGATCTTATGCTGTGTTCCCTCATAAACGACCTGCAGGCGGTATGGTTTTCCCCAAAGATAATGAGACTCGCCGGACACATATTCCCGTTTGCTCTGCCTCTCCTGCGAGAGCATCCTGTCTCTGACCTTCGTGATTTCCGGGAGCTTCTTAAGGACAAAGAGTTTTATATCCTCGTTCGATAGCTCCATTGGTGTGCTTACAGTTACATTTCCTTCCGGCGGATTAACTCTGACATAGAGATTTTTCAGGTTCTTCTTCCTTATCACCTCTATCGGTAATCCACCGATAAGTATTTCATCATTACGCATCGTATTCTTCCTGCCTTTGTGCAATATCGAAGACGTTGTTGGTTTCCTCAGTGGCTCTGTCTTCGGTATACATATGAAGCAATAATTTTTTATAAATAGCAAGTCTTATACGCTGCTGTTTTTGAAAATTTCTCTTC
>ONSY01000262.1 GCA_900320605.1 uncultured Eubacteriales bacterium
CCGCACCGTTTTTCGTTCAGCGAATGATCGCCGCTGTGCGTTTGTCCTTGTACAAAACTCCTGCGAAAAAATAACTGAATTCCGCCAGAAGGACGCCCGCAAATACGTCCGCGATCACATGCTGCTTTACCGTCAGAGTGGATATACATACTGCGGCGGCGAGCAGCAGAGAGACCGTTCTGTACCAGCGGGGGACGGACGGATTGCCGCGGACGCCGATCCAGCACAGCCAGCTGACAAAACAGTGTATGGAAGGGAGCAGATTGTCCGCGCTGTCGTTTTGATAGGTGATCCTCACGATGGATTCGCAAAAGGTGTTTCCGCTGATTTCAGGCCGCCGCATCGTCGTGGGCAGAAACACAAACGCGAGGAAGCAAATGCTTTCGCCGATGAAATGCGCCGCGATAAACCGGTTTTTGCCGCTCACGCCGCCTTTTATTCCCAGAACGTAGTTTATGATCCAGAACAGATAGCAGCCCCAGTAGATGAGAACCGTCCATGGAAGAAACGGGATCGCGTCGTCGACAAGAGTGCCGAACCGGAGATGCATGGAACCTCGCGCAAGGAAGCGGCCTCCGTTGTATATCACGGAATTGAATATGACCGCGCATATCAGAAGCGCTGTCTCCCGGTCGCCCGGGAGGATTCTTTCATTCATTGAACAGGATGCCATGACATAGTATTCCGATCCCTTCTCCCATGGATACTCTGATCTCCTCCTTCCTGCAGAACGCCTGTCGGAAAGGGGGAAACAACGCCAGACGTTTCCGCGCGGATGCGTTCAGCAGCAAGACAATGGTGGATCCTGCGATTTCAAAACTTCCCATGTCTTCGCCCCGCCGGAACGATCCGTTGTCTTTCGTGAATTCCACGTCTCCGACGAACATGGCCCCGACTTCGATCTGGGCCGCAGTTCCGAAATGGGCCGTATCCAGAATGCTGCACCACCTTCTGTTCAGCCGGTAAACCGGATATTTCGTGCATGCGATCGGCTGTACGCTGTGCAGCTGTCCGGGGATGAAACGGGTTTCCACGATCCTTGCGTCGTCGAAACAGCAGAAACGGTGATAATCCGTCGCCTCAAGGCGGAAGACCATGCACAGCCCTCCGCGGAAAAGATCGTGAACATCGCTTTGAGGAAGCAAATCCCTGATGTAATACCTGGAACCTTTCATCGGGATTACGAGATCATCCTTGATTCTGTAAATCGTCAGAATGGAATCGCAGGGACTGATCAGCACATCGGGATTTCGGTCGATGCGGACATAGGTCTTCTGTCGCGAAAAGAATTCTGCAAACGAACGGTATTTCTGATCCCCATACGGACGCATGTCGATATCGTGCCTGCGGATATAGCCGGGTATCAGACATCTTGATACCCGACATCGGAGGAATCCGGAGATGCAGCCGAAAAAGCCGGACGTCTGAAGATGAATCATCAGCGCTCTGCCCGCGGCGCTTCTGTAAAAGAGATCTGTTTTCATTGCACATTCACCCGGGAAAACACGACCAGAGCCGCTTCGATGATTCCGCAGATCAGAACAAAGAGCTTTCCTGTCCGTTTCGGCTTTTTCAGAGGGAAAGGAAGCAGGAAGAGAACGGCCATCACGGCGATGGTTCCGGCGAGCATGGCGTTTCTCCTGGCGGGATAATAGTTTCCGAAGCTGTAGATTAGAGGAAGGAAGAGCGCTGCGAGAGTGACAGGCAGCCCGAAATACAGTTCCCGCGAAGACGCGCTGGTTTTCTGCCGTTCCTGCTCATCCACGTTGAAATACGCGAGCCGGATCAGGGCGCAGAGCACATACAGCGCGGCAATCATCCGGATCGGGATATTCCGCGGGTTCATGACGGACACGATCATCGCCGGAAGAACGCCGAAGCAGACGAGGTCGCTGAGCGAGTCGATCTGGATCCCGAAGCATTTTTCCTGTTCGGTGCGCTCTCTGGTGGACGCGATCGCACCGTCGAACATGTCGCAGACGCCCGCGGCCATCAGGCAGACCAGTGCCGAAAAGATCTGATTGTCCGCTGCGCAGAATACGCCCGCAAACCCGATCAGCATCCCGATATACGTCAGAACGACCGTATAGTTGTAATAACCGAGAAGTTTCCGCCCGTTTTTCATCTTTTCATGCCCCCTTTATTTGATCAGGGAAAAGCCGAGGCTGTACGCCAGGATACACCAGGGCTTTCCGAGAACGATGATCCAGAAAAACCTTTTCGCCGACATTTCCGAAACGCCGGTCAGATAACACAGATAATCGTCCGGGAACAAAGGCAGGAGCATGGCAAGGAACAGAAACACCGTATAGGATTTGCTTTTCGATGCCCACGCGGACCATTTGCGGTATTTTCCGGCGGGAAACAGATCCAGAAGAAGCGGCATTCCGAATTTGCGCGCGAGAAAGAAGGCCGCAAGCGATCCGGCGCCGATGCCGATATAGTTGCACCAGAAACCGACCGCTGGACCGAACAGGACGGAACCGGCGGCGCATCCGAGAAATCCCGGCAGGACCGGGATCACCACCTGCGCGGCCTGAAAAGCCGTCAGCGCGAGCGGTGCCCATTTTCCGGTTCTCGTGATGTAGGTTCGGAGCGATTCGACAGAATTGAATTTCCCGTCGAAATAAGCTTTCAGCAAAA
>ONSY01000261.1 GCA_900320605.1 uncultured Eubacteriales bacterium
CAGTTGAAGCAGAATGCCATTCCGTCAGGGGTTTCTCTACCGCAATTCGGACAAATCATTTATCTACCTCCTTCATGATACCGACTGTCTTGTCTGTCCGGTCAAAAGGCCGTCCATTTGTATCGTAAACTATCTTTTAATTTAGCAAACAGTATTCCTCGTGTCAAGAATTCCGCGTCTTTTCGACGTGCGGCTTTGCCGGTGCTTCCAGCTTCACATAGTTATATTTTGAAAATGTGCTCTCTTTGCTCCGCTGTACCATCGTCTCATAAGCCAGATCACGAAGCGCCTTCCGGTTTTCGCGGACATTTTTCGACGGATCCGCGAAAAACGGCCCGTCGATATAGACTGTGGCGCGCGGAAGCGGCAGAAAACCGCGCTTCTTGTAGGTCGTTGTGAAGGTGAAGACCGGCTTCCCGAATTCCGCCGGATAACGGAACGAGCCGTCCGGGAAGGGGCGGATCTTCGTGTAATACGGCCAGATATGCGCTTCCGGGTAGATCGCGACGGGAAAGCCTTTCTCGCTGAGTTCCCTGAGCGCCTCGTGGAAGTTCCGCGCCGAGGCCGTGTCGGAGGGGAGCGGGATCGCGCCGAGATCCTGGACGATGCGCCGGACTCCGGGGATCGAGACCGCATCCGGTCCTGCGATGATGTACGCTTTCCGGGGGAACGAGGCCAGCGAGGGCTCGTATCCGTCCCCTGCCGTCCGTGTATGATTTCCGTACAGGAAATAGCCTGTTTTCCGGTACGGCTTCAGTTTCTTCCTGCCGATGATCCGCTCGCCGTGGCCGATCTGGTTATAGAGGAAAACGATCGGTGTCGCGATGATGTGATGCAGAAACCACGCGAAAGCTTTCCTCACAGGATTCCGGGTCAGGTATTGATAGTCGCCGGAGATCTTCTTCGTGTTGATGTCCGTTCCTGCGAAATCATCCCGGAGCTCGTCTACGTAGTAAAATGTCTTCATGATTCGTGTCAGTTTTCTGCCGGAGCCTCTTCGGCGTTTCGCCTCTCAGTCTGAATACGGATGGCATCTTCAAGCATGATCTCCATCTGGCGCATACAGTCGCTCTGCGAGTAGGCAGCTGCCTTTTCGGAATAGATTTTGCGATAGCGCTCGACTTCTTCCGGGTGCATGTAAAAGTAATCGATCTTGTCGCGAAGATCGACCGGGTTTGCGCGCTCATAGAGGCAGCGCTCGTCGGCCGCGAAGAAACGCGTGGCGCTTCGTTCGGAATCGCAGATCAGTACAGCCGAGCCCAGTACGATGGCTTCCAGGCACGAGATCGCCTCCAGTTCGGCGACCGCGGTGTGCACATAGAGGTCCGCGTTACGGATCTCGCGTGCCAGTTCCTCACGGTCCTCATAGAAGCCGAACTGGCAGTCTAAACCGCGGTTTTCCGCGAGTTTCCGAAGTTTCTGTTCCTTCGGTCCAAGACCCGCCAGAATCACGCGAATGCTGCTTTTAAAGCGCGACAGGCCCACTGCGCGCAGGAGCGTCTGCTGTGCCTTCTCGGTGGAATAACGCCCCACGCAGATGATCGTGAATTTCCGGTTGGGATCGCGCGGCGCGCGCGGCTCTCTGGCCATTTCAAAGAACACGTCATTGACCCCGTTCGAGATCACACGCCCGGGCGTCGTCTTCTTGATCGTGCTCTCGAAATCATTCCGGATGAACTCGGTCGGATAATGGATCAGCGTGCAGTATTGATAGACTTTTTCATTGTAGAATTTGTAGACCAGTTTGTTGGCCATTTTCACGTGCATCAGTCCGACGTGTGCCGTGAAATTCTCGGCCTGGCAGTGGAAACTGGCGGTCATCGGGATGCCCAGTTCACGGGCGATCGAGATCGCCGCCCAGGACAGCGGGAACGGCACCAGAAGATGCACCACGTCCGAATCGGCAATCGCTTCCCGAAGGATGCTCTTGTCCGCCCTCGCAAGCTGGACCCCGTTCATTTCCAATACTTTATCCAGGACAAAACCCAGATGGAGCGGCGGAACGACGTAATAGCCCTCCTCGC
>ONSY01000259.1 GCA_900320605.1 uncultured Eubacteriales bacterium
ATATGTTTGATGAAGGCGAATGCATTGCAGAAGACGGAAGAAGTCAATGGCGTAAATCCCGTCAAACAGCCTGATCAGAAAAAATGGAGGTACAGCCTAATCGACCGTACCTCAGCTATGCACATTTACTTCGTTACCGCACCTCGCCATTTCGGGAAGCCTTCCCATTTTATGGAAATGCAGATTATTTAAAAAGCTTCTGTGCGAAATCGTGGAAAAGGATCCGCAGTACTGCCCAGTCATGAGGATAGCCTTCAATCATATTCCGTACGACATTCGGATATTTCGAGAAACCGTATTCGTCACAGACTTCATCGTCAACCAGGAATGCGTCGACGTGCGAATCTTTCGAACCGATTCCGCGGTAGAAGAGTTTTACATCGGCAAGGAACTTCTCTTTGTTCTGCATGACGCGCAGGTGGCTGTTGAAATCGAACGATTTATCAAGATCCTTTCCGGGACCGACGCGGCGCATAAAGCCGGACAGCAGCCCGATATAGGCAAAGGTTTCGGGATGTTCGAGACCGATGACGCAGGACTGCATTGATCCCATCGAAAAGCCGGCGATACCGCGGTGCCATTTGTCTGCGATGACGCGGTATTTCCGTTCAATCATCGGGATACAGCTTTCAATAATTGACTTTGCGAGGCCTTCACCCGCACTCATCATGGATTCGTTTTTCGCACGCTGCATACCATCGTTCATGACGATAATAAACGGATCCACTTTTCCGTCCGCGATCAGGTTGTCCATGATATGGTTGACACGGCCGTTATAGATCCAGGAAGTCTCATTTTCCCCGGCTCCGTGCTGAAGATAGAGGACCGGGTATTCCCCTCCCTTATAGTAATCCGGCGGGAGATAAATAAAGCAGCGCTGCTCGGATTCAAACGCCTCAGACCAGTAGTACTCTGTTGCCACAGTGCCATGAGGGACATCGCGCATCAGAATAAACGGCGCGTTCGGATCCGGAATCTCAACATAGTTTATCGCTTTACCGTGGCTGTAATACTGTGAGCAGTACGGTGAAACCGCCTCAGCTCCGTCAATCAGGAAAACAAACGCCTTCGGTCCAACGAACAGCGGGTCGTACTTCAGCGTTGCGCGCCAGACTCCGTCTTCGCCCTTCTCCATAGCAAGGGGGGATTCCGGTTTCAATCCGAAGGAAACAGCCAAACTCTTCGCGTCAGGCGCATAGAAACCGAATTTCACATCACCATTTTCCTGAACTTTTGCTCCGGTATCGAGTGGAGTGGAATCAAAAAAGTTTTTTCCGGGGAGCGCCTGGGCTCCCTGAGGCGCAAAAGCTGTCGGACGATCATCAAAAACACGGTTTTTCAGAAAATCAAAAGTAGCCATATTCTCATTCCTTTCATATTTGGTCGCAATCAAAGCGCTGAATAGACAATATTGCGGATACGCGGATGGACAAATTCTTCCTTGTTCGGCGCAGCCTGATGGGCATAAACAATCGTGATCTTCTTGACCGGATCCATGAGAACCCAGGACCCGAAGCCGCCCGTCCAGCCAAACTCGCCGATGCTTGAATTGCTGCCGGCTTCAGGGTGCATCCTTGTACGGACAGCGAGTCCGTATCCATACCCGCTGTGGTAGGGATTTTCGAACTCCCGCATGGCCTGCTCTCCGAGGCGGTTCATTGCCATAAGCCGGATTGTACTGTCGTTGAGAAGGCGGACTCCTCTGTATTCCCCGTTCGTCATCGCCAGCGCAAACTTCGAATAATCATCGATCGTCCCGAAAAGGCCTCCGCACGCCGATTCATAAGTCGGGAAATAGAAAATCGCCGGGAAATCCCCCTGAGTGCGTTTTCCGTCGCGGAAATAATACAGCGGTGAGACACGGTCCTTCTTCTCCTCGGGAACATGGAAATATGTATCAACCATTCCGAGCGGGTCGAAAACGTGTTCCTTCAGGTATTCCCCGAAGGTCTTCCCTTCCAGGATTTCGAGCAGTCCTGCCGCAACATCGAGACTCTGTCCGTAGTAATAATGCTCTCCTGCTTCAAAAGCACCCGGTGCTTTTCCTGCGGCTTTCGCGAACTCGGTAAGATTGTATGTACCGTTCTTCTTGCATTCATCCATCATATCCGAGATTACTTCGCTGTTTGGATTCTTCCAGTGCCAGTCGACCGTGACACCGCTCGTCATATCGAAAAGATGCCCTACCGTAACCGTCTTTTTCGCAGGGACGATTGAAAGATCGCCGCGCGGAGAATACGAAAAGACATGATGGTCCTTGAATTCCGGAATATACTGTTCAACCGGATCGGTCAGAAGGAACTTGCCTTTTTCAAACAACTGCATGACCGCGGCACTCGCGATCGGCTTCGTCATAGAAGCAAGCTGGCAGATTGTCTTATCGGTAAATTCCGTCTTCTTTTCCGCATTCGCATAGCCGACGTACTTTTCATACAGAAGTTCCTCGCCCTGGTAAACCCTCAGACCGGCACCCGCGATTCCAAGGTTCAGAACATCAGAAAGAAGTCCGTCAAGATTTTTTAAACTACCCATAGTACCCTCCTGTTCTATTTTTTGAGCGTTTTTAAATAACGCTTTGCTTCCAGTGAGATACGGCGGCTCTCGATCGCTTTCCGGATCGCCATATTATGGACATCCCTTGAAAGCGATCCGTTCTCGAAATATCCGATTACCGCCGAATACTGCTTGGCGAGCGCGGTCGCAAAGTACCAGGCGCACGCCATGTTTACATAATATTCTTCCGAGCGAACGGAAGCGACCAGTGCCGGATAAGCCGGATCAAACCGGTCTCCGAGATAATACTTCATCAGGGAAACAATTCCGAATCTCTTCTCATATACTGTGTCCGCTTCAAGAATTTCACTGCAGAAAACAGGAAAACGATCCGTTTTCGAAAATGATTTCGGATCCAGCGAGTCGTTTGTTGCCCAGTTATCGACAAGAGGCAGGAACCGTCGGAGCTCCCTTTCGCACTTCTCCGCGTAACGCTCTTTCCCAATCAGGATCGCGTGAAGATTGTCCTCCTCATAATAGAAATGAGGAAGAACAGAGCAGAATGCCGCCTTTTCTGCATCACTCAACGTTTTCGCCAGGTTCTGCAGCGCCGGTGTGCGGACGCCGATGACGCGCTCGGGACTCACTGTCGGAATCAGAGGAAGCTGAAAATCGCGGTATTTCCGATCTCTCAGATCAAACAGCCTGTCCCGTATTGACCTGATTTCCGGAGGCAGGAACCGTTTTTTAAGCTCGGCCAGAATCAGCTCGTCAGCCGGGCAGAATTCAAGTGCATCAATCTCCTGCGGCGTAATCCAGCGAAGTTCAGCGTGCTCCAGCTTCTGCGGGTTTCCTCTTTCGATACGCGCCCGGAAAAGTGAAAGATGAATTGTCAGATCCGGATAAACATGATCGACTTCAAAAAAGAGATCACCGGCCGCAATCTCTACACCGAGTTCTTCCCTGCATTCCCGCTGCAGTGCCTGCCGCTTCGTTTCACCTTTTTCAACCTTGCCGCCTACAAACTCCCACAGCAGTCCTCTTGCCTTATGTTCCGGCCGCCGGCAGGCAAGAAATCTGCCCTCTTTCTCAATCAGGGCAGCGACGACTTCCGTCATATTCACCCATCTCCTTCTCTCACACAGCTTCTTTTTCTCCTCCGCATCATTCGAATCAGAACATCATCATTCTCAAAAAGGCAGCGGAAAACCGCCGCCTTTTTTCATCTATTCGTCTTCTTTTAACGGGGCGTAGAAATATCCTGTCGAAACGAGATTCTCGTAGAAACGGACAGCTTCATCGGCCACTTCTTCAAAAATGCCCATTTCATGACCAACGCCGCTGTATATAACCAGCTTGCAGTTCTTCAGGGCTTTTGCAGTGCGAAGCATGAGATCGGGACGGGAGATCGTATCGAGCATTCCTCCGATCACAAGCGTCGGAGTTTCGATCGTTGAAAGCGCCTTAACGACATTTTCCTCTGTTTCATAAGCACGCAGCGGTCTTCCGTAGTCGATCGCGCGTGTTTCCGGTGAATTATAGACTTCCTCGTAATCCGGAGATTCGCGCAGCTCGCGGCGTGCTTCGTCCTCCCTCTCACGCCGCAGTATAAGACGCGGATCCGTCGTATCAGCGCGGAAACAGGGTTTCGGCGGAGCGATACCCATCATGCTCATCGTACGATAGGAAAGTGTGCTCTCGTCAATATTGTGCGGTCCGGGAACAACGGCAAAGAAGCAGATTACACGCTCCGGATAATTGAGGACAACATGCCAGCCTGCCCCGGCGCCATGAGAGGCACCTGAATAGATAAACCGGTCTATGCCCATTTTATCGGCAAAAGCGATTACGTCCTTCGCGAACATATCGTACCAGTGAGCGCCGTAATCCTCCCTGACATGCGTCGAACGCCCGAAGCCGCGGTTTGTCAGGAGATAGACATGAAAGCCACGCTTCGCAAGTTCCCGTTCGAGAGTATAACGGTCATGGCTGCACTGTGTGCACAGAACAATCCGGTCTCCCTCGCCGAGCTCCTCATAATAAATTTCAACATTGTCATCCGTTCTGATTATCGGCATATACTGCTCCTTTTATTCGACACCAGCCTCCTGGCGGCATTTACGGATATACTTGAACACTTCGGGCAGATAGAGGTTCCAGCTTTTCCAGTCATGGACTCCGGGTGCCTCAATCCAATCGATTTCCACACCGAGTTCCTTTGCATAAGCGCGGTACTCAACATTGCCGTTATAGGTATGGTCTTCCGTTCCCTGACAGTGCAGGAAATGCGGAAGCTCCTTTCCTTCCTCAACCGCCTTTTTCAGGAGATAGAAGCAATCCTCATTTGTCCCGAGAATAGCGGACGGGTTGTCGTCGCATCCGTAAATATCATTGAACACACTGGGTTTTCCATCTTTTGGAGCGCCGCCCGGGACCCGGTCCCATCTTCCTTCAGCATATCGCCGCGCTACCTCAACGGCAGAAGCGAGCGGGACTGCGGCCAGATAACGTTCAGGCTGGAGGAGAGCCAGCTTCACTGTACCGGAACCGCCCATGGACATTCCCGCAATAAAGTTGTCATTCCTCTCACGAGAGAACGGAAAACGCGAATAGATGTATTCCGGTAATTCCGTCGTAAAATAATCGAGCCAGTTTGGACCAAACGCCATATTGGCGTAGCTTGATTGCTGAGCATCCGGCATTACGACCGCATAGCCGTACTCCTCGGCGAACAGCTGGACTTTCGTACAGTCGTGCCAGTCAGTATAGTTGTCTGAACCTCCGTGCAACAGCCAAAGCACCGGGAGCAGGCCTTTCCGGCTGTATTCTGCTTCATAATCCGGTTTTTCGGAGCGCGGGATCGCACTGGGGATAATGATTCTCGCTGCGGTTGCCAAACCGACTGTCTTTGAATAGAAATGAATCGTTAATACTGCCATAATCGATCCCTCCTTAAACCTTCGGAAGCCGGAGCCAGTCAAAGAACGGCTCAACATAGCGATCCCATAAATCGAAGCTGTGGATTCCCATATCGTAGAAATCATCAATTTCCACACCGCGGGCTCTGAATTTCGCGATCGCACCCCTGACCTGGTTGACACCGAAATCCTGTTCGCCGACAAGCGACCAGAGCCGCGGCATCATATCGCCCGCCGCAACGCGTTTTCCGGCAAGGTCTATAATATCACTCTCAGTGCCCTCAATTTCTTCCGCGCTGCCGAACGCGAGCTTGAAAGAATGGTTCTGAGGTGCATTTGCCGTAAAGTCACGTGTAATCTGAACGATATCAAGCGCCCCGGCAAATGCTCCGGCCGCGCAGTAACGCTCCGGAAAATTCAGTGCCAGCTTGAATGCAATATATCCGCCCATTGACGCTCCGGCGGTGAAGTTTTCCTCACGCTTTCTGGACAGACACGGAAACATAAAATGAATTGCTGCCGGCAGTTCCTGCGAGAGCATTGTATAATATTTCATTCCGTGAACCATGTCCATTCCGTGACCGTCAGAAACCGTCGGACAGACAACAGCTAGCCCGCGCTTATTCGCATAGCGTTCAATCGAGGTCTGACGGAGCCATTCCGTGCAGTCCTGATTCGCGCCGTGGAACAGCCAGAGGACGGGATACGGCTTATCCGCCGGAACATCCGGCAGAATCATGATGACCTCCTGATGGTAGCCAAGCGCCTGAGAGCGGAAATCGAGTTCTACAAGTGCCATTTTTTTAATTCTCCTTTTGTATACCCCGGGTTTACCCGGGAAATGTGAATCGGCATACCCGCGCCGGAAGGATTTAACACTAAATCTATGATATCATAACCGGATAGATTCGTCTATCTTTTTTGACTTTTCTCTCTGAGCTTTCAGACAATACCGGAGAGATCGTATCCGGCAAGATATTCCGCCGCCGTCTCGCAGACACCGCGAAGACAGCTTTCTTCAAACGGTGTTTCAAGTCCCGCGCTTCGAAGCAGCTCAACGAATGTTCTGCTGCCTCCCAGCTTTGTGTATGCCATATAGCATTCCCACGCTTTCCTGCGGTCTTTCTGGATCATCGCCCAGAATTCAAGCGAGACAGTCTGAGCGAGGCAGTAATCAATATAATAAAACGGGAATGAATAGATATGATGCTGACGCTGCCAGCCTTCCCCATCGGAATAGAATGGAATCTCGCCGTCCAGCCGCAGCCACGGCATATATACCGTCAGAAGTTCCTTCCATACGTTGTGACGATCACGCGGTGACAGCTCCGGTCTGTCGAAAACAATGTGCTGGAAATGATCGACCATTGTCCCGTATGGAATGAAAGTGATTGCTGAAGCAAGATGGGAATAACGGAATTTGCGCGCATCGGAGCCAAAGAAATCCTCCGCCCAGGCCTCTCCGAAGAATTCCATCGACATCGAATGCACCTCACAGGCTTCCATACTCGGCCAGATATATTCAATCGGGATTCGGTCTCGGTTTACATAATTTGCAAACGCGTGACCTGCCTCATGCGTCACAACCTCAACATCACCGGCCGTACCGTTGAAATTGGCAAAAATAAAGGGGACGTTGTAATCCATCAGGCTCGTGCAGTATCCGCCCGCCTGTTTTCCCTCTGTTGAGAGAACGTCAAGAAGTTCACCGGAAAGCATGGTGTTGAAAAACTCTGCAGTTTCCGGAGAAAGTTCTTCATAGAATTTTCTCCCGGCTGACAGAATCGCCTGGGCATCTCCCTGCGGACGCGGATTTCCGGATCTGAAACTCAGCGCAGCATCTGAAAAACTCAATGGATACTTCTTCCCAAGCCGCTCAGCCTGACGGCGATAGATCAGCTCGGCAACCGGAACCAGATATTTAACGACTGCATTGCGAAATTTCTCCACATCTTCTTTCTGATAACAGTTGCGGCCCATCCGGTCATAACCAAGAGGAATGTAGTTGTCATACCCGAGTGCTCTTCCCATTTTGTCCCGAAGGGAGACGAGTTCGTCATAAAGCCGGTCCAGCTCGGGCTGATTCTCCTTATACCATTTTCCTTCAGCCTTCCAGGCAGCGAAGCGGCGGGAATCATCCGCATCTGTCTTGAACGGCGTAAGCTGAGAAAGCGTGTATACCTTTCCTTCAAAGGGGATCTGCGCCGAGGCAAGAAGCTTTTCATAATCCTGAACAAGGCGGTTTTCCTCCTGGAGGGATGGAATCAGTTCAGGTTTAAATGTCCTTGCCTCTATTTCGGCATTCTGAAACATCAGAGAACCGTATTCACGCTCAAAGTTTTCCCGCCAGGGGCTGTGAAGCATCTCTGTGATCCATTCCTGTTCAAACTCCTGCAGCTCCGGTGATGCGGCGTTCCAGAACCGCATTTCTTCGTCGTAGAATTTATCACGCGTATCGATCGAATGACGGATTTCCACAAGTGTCGAAAGTGTATCGATATGCTTTCGTTCCTGCTGCTGAAGAAGAAATATGTCCCTCGCCGCTTTATAACTGTCGGCTTTCCGGAGTTTCTCCGTCAACTTTGTGAGTTTCTTTTTGAGTTCATCCAAATCCGGCCGTTCATACGGCATCTGTGAAAATTTCAAGCAAATTCCTCTCTTTCCATCCTTTTGATTCTTCCAGGCCAGAACACAGCCGGTTCTATGCCCGTATCATCTTTAAGATCTGTTTATCTTCCGCGTCCGGATAACGCCGTGTCAATACATCGGCAATTCTCGCCCGCGATATTTCCGGATCCTCGCGGTAGGCGCTCGAAACAAGTTTGTATCCCCAAAGTGCTTCCGGTTTTGAGTAAACGGCGATTGACCACCCGTATGGTTCTCCGGCTTTGTTCAGACGCCGCCGGAAATCGCTCATCACGAGATATGTCATCATTCCGAGTGATGACAGCGTTCCCTCGAAATTCTTCTCTCCGCCCTTGCCAAAACCCGCAAGGTCCTTAATCTCAAAGGAGAAAAGCGAGTCATGCGTCTCGAAGAGATCCATGATCTTTTTCTGACGAAAGGATGCAAGACCGTCGTCCCACCGGGCGTCGAAATCATAGCCATCACGGCGCGCATTTACAAAATACGGAAGCCATCTTAAAGAAATAAAACCCGCCTTGTGTTCAAAGAGCTTTCCGTAAACCAGTTTCCGGCTGCGGGCGATTTCTTCACGCCAGCTCCACGGATCCCGCGCATCACCCGTCCACCAATACTCCGGTGCGGTACGTTCCTCCACAGAAAAATCCGGAAGTGTGTTTTTAAAAAGAGGCAGGAATCCTACGGAATCGACATATTCGATCAGCGCTGCTGCGGACCGGATGCAGCGCGGATCATTCTCCGGAATCCCGCGCATGATCCATTCTCCGTCTTCGATCGCCATCATTCCGGCCTCCTCTCTGTTTATCTGTATTAATCTGATATTAGCACAGTTC
>ONSY01000257.1 GCA_900320605.1 uncultured Eubacteriales bacterium
CAGGCTGGCCTCGAGCGCCGCTCTGTGCCTCGTACCCACGTTTTCATTGATCACGCGATCATTCTTCATGGGAACAACACATCTTGCGGCAACGATTCTGCCGTTGCGTATGATCACGGCGCCGTCGTGCAGCGGCGCTTTGGGATAAAAGATGCTGCAGATCATTTCATAACTGGTTTCGCTGTCGATCATCACTGCCTGCTTCATAAGATCGCCGAGCAGGGTTTCTCTTTGGAACAGAATGAGCGAGCCTACCTTGTTCCTGCTCATTGCGCCGCAGGCGCGGCACACACAGTTGATGGCGTCCAGCTCCGCCTCTTCCGTTTTTCTGCTTAAAAACGGAAGCCGCCGACCGAAGCTTCGGGTGCCCATATGTTCCAGGGCCTGACGGATCTCGCCGGAAAACAAGATCACCACAATGATAATGATATCGTTCAGCAATCTGTTAAAAATATATGAGCTCGCCGACATATTCAGGATCGAAACGAGTCCATACACAATGGCAACCAGAATGATGCCTTTCACCACCTGGATCGACTGCGTTTTTCTGAGCTGCACGATCACGGCATACACCAGCAGCGCGACCAGCAGAATATCCAATATATCCGGTATAAAATGAAAATTCAAAAAAACGTCCTTCAGTCGAAGAAAGAAAGTCTGTATTGTCTCAGCAAACATACATTACACCACCGATTATATTTTTTTCTTTAATAAAACCACCGCATGCGCGCATATCCCTTCAAGCGCACCGGTAAAACCAAGGCCTTCCTCCGTTGTTGCCTTCACGCTCACGTTATCCGCGGAGGTTCGGCAGGCCTGCGCAATGTTATTGCGCATCTGTTCCGTATACGGCGATAATTTCGGTTTCTGCGCGATCACGGTCGCATCGATATTTGCGATCATATACCCTTTTGCTTCAACCATGCTGAAACACGCATGAAGAAGCCTCAGGCTATCCGCATTTTCATAGGCGGGATCCGTGTCGGGAAAATGTTTTCCGATATCTCCCAGCGCCATCGCCCCAAGAAGCGCGTCGGAAATCGCGTGCAGGAGAACGTCTGCGTCAGAGTGTCCGAGAAGACCGAGCGCGTAATCGATTTTTACGCCGCCGAGCACCAGCGCTCTGTTTTCGGCAAATCTGTGTACGTCATACCCGTGACCGATACGATACATTCCCGCATCCATCATGACTTTATACCGAGCAGCGCTTCACAAGCGGCGATTTTAACGGCCGCGCACAAAATATGCGCTGCGGTTTTCAGCTCTTCCACACTCGGGCAGGAAGGAGCGATCCGGATATTCGCGTCATTGGGATCAACGCCGTAAGGATATGTAGCCCCCACGCCCGTAAGGGTAAGCCCGCATTCGAGGCAAAGCTTGCCGACGTATTTCGCGGATCCGGTGTTTACGTTGAGGCTGATAAAATAGCCGCCGCGCGGAGAATTGAAGGATGCGATCTCAAGCCCGTCGAGCTCGGCATGCAGAATATCCAGCACCGCGTCAAACTTCGGCCGCAGGATGGCTGCGTGTTTTTCCATTTGCGCCTGAATATCGGCAACGGAATGATAAAGCCTGCAATGCCGGAGCTGATTGATTTTATCGTAGCTGATGATCTGCAGAGACAAACGCTCTTTGATCTCCTTTAACGTGTCTCCGAAAGCAGCGATCGCTGAGACCCCCGCGCCGGCAAAGGTAATTTTGGAAGTGGAGGATACGGCAAAGAATCTGTTTTGCGTGCCGTATTTTTCCGCCAGGGTGAATACGTTTGCAAGCTCGTCCTTTTCCTCGTAAAGATCGTGAACGATATACGCCTCGTCCCAAATCACTCTGAAATCCGGCGCCGCGGTATGCATGGCGGCAATTCGTTCAACGGTTTCGGGAGAATAGGTGATCCCATCCGGGTTGGAATATTTCGGAACGCAGAACATTCCCTTCACCGACGGGTCTTTCACGATCTCCTCGATCCTATCCATATCCGGCCCCGTCGGCGTCATGGGAACGCTGATCATCTTAAGCCCGAAATGCTCGGCGATCGCAAAGTGCCTGTCGTAACCGGGAACGATCGCAATAAACTTTCGATTTTCATCAAAGATCCAGGGATCGCACCCGCCGGTGCCGTGGGTACAGCACTGCGAAATAAAATCATACATAAGATTCAGGCTGGAAGCACCCGCTGCGATCACGTTATCCGCAGGAACCCCCATCATTTCGCCAAAGAGAGCACGGCATTCGGGGATCCCGCATAAACCGCCGTAATTTCTCACGTCGCTTCCGTCGGCGGCAAAATGTCCCATTTGAGCGCCGGTAAGATTTAAAAGATCATCGGAAAGATCGAGCTGCTGCGCAGAGGGTTTTCCCCGGGCCATATTGATCGAAACGCCCTTCTCTCGATAGGCGGAATACTGCTGCTTTGCTTCGTTATAAAAAGCCTGCAATTCATCGATTGACAGGCCGGAAATACGTTTCATTGTCATCGCTCCAAAGATAGTTATACATTTTGATATATAATAACATAGAAGTACTGTAATTACAATATTTTTTTTATAATTATTAATAATTTATTAATAATTAAGCCGTTCCGCCAAAACTGCGAAACGGCTGTGTTCAAGATCTTTCTCTGATGATATATCTCGTTGGCGTTCCTTCAAGACCAAACACCTCACGAATGCGGTTGTCGATATATCTTTGATAGCTGTAATGGAATAAATCCTTTTTGTTGACGAAAACAACGAACGTGGGCGGGCGCGTGGAGGTCTGCGTCATATAATAGATCTTCAAACGCTTTCCCTTATCCGTGGGCGGCTGCACCCTTGCCTCGGCCTCCGCAAGAACGGAATTCAATCGGCCGGTAGGAATACGCGTGGCGTTGGAATCGTCAACGAACTTGATCAGTTCATACAGACGGTCCAACCGCTGACCGGTTTTTGCGGAGATGAAAATGATGGGCGCGTAAGACATGAATGA
>ONSY01000256.1 GCA_900320605.1 uncultured Eubacteriales bacterium
GGCGGATCTGATCGAGGCGCGTTTCCCGAATCTCAACGGCCGCGTGGAGATCAACTGGGTCGGCACCACGATCGGCAGCCACACCGGCCCGGGAACAGTAGCATTATTCTTCTGGGGCGACGAGCGCGTCAGATAACGCTTCGCTTCAAAAAATAGTCCTCTCAACGGAACACAGCCTCATAAGAAAGTTTTCATTTCTCATTGATACAGAATGGCGCAGCCCCCAAAAGGGCTGCGCCATTCTTTTTCCATGCTGAAAGCCTGTATTTCCAAAGAGATTATTTCTGATTTTGCAGCGGCGAAATGGTATTGCAGATGATGCGGGTCATTTCTTCCGGCGTCTGCGGCATATGATGGGTGATCCAGTGGGCGACGACCCCAAAGGCGGCGCCGTTCCAAAACAGCTGCGCGTATTGTTCATCGGCGCCTTCCAAATGCTTGTTCTCGATCAGCATCTGATTCACTTTATGAAAAATGGTTTCCCCCAGGTTCGCGCTGAACAAAATGGAAAAGGTATCGGCGTCGTTTTCGGCGGCGCGGAACATTTCCAGCCAGAAATCATATGCTTCGGTATTGGGATCATGCCGGGACATTGCAGAGGTGATCTTATTCACAAGATCCGTCACGACATTTTGCAGAATGTCTTCTTTGGACGCGTAATTCCGGTAATATGCCGTCCGCGAAACGCCGGCCTTTTTTACGATGTCCGTGATCGAGATGGCCGAGAACGCTTTCTCCCGCATCAAAATGATCAGCGCGGATTCGATGGCCTCTCTTGTGATCCGATTGGACTCTTCGTTGGAGAACCGGAGGATCTGCATTCTGGCCAATTCGGTGTCCTGTTCCGCCACTACAAATTCATCCTTTCTGTAAAGCCCGCGGCGCAAAGCATTGACTTGGCTCGCGGGCGGTGTTATATTTGTTTCGACGTTACATGTGTAGCGTCAGAACAAGTATAAAAGATCGCAGCCCTCCTGTCAAGGGAAAAAATAGAACACGGCTGACTGCATCCGGAAAGGAAGAAGAAAATGGAACGGACAACTGCCGAAAAAAAGGACCTGATCTATCTTTTGATCGGTTCCTTGTATTTGATCACGGGCGCACTGCAGCATTTCCTTGTGAACGGATCCTATGTGACCGTCTCGATCGCGATCGCGGTATCTGTGCTCTGCATCCTGCTGAGAAGAGAGAACCGGGCGCAAATGATCCTGTTCGCCGGCATTGCCGCGCTCAATCTTTCGGGCTATTTCATTCCCCGTTTCACGTGGATCTCTGTGCTCGGACTGCTCTCCTTTGCGGTGGGGACCGTCTTCACCGTCACGGGTCTGACGATCGGTTATCGAAAAAAAGGAAAACCGCTGCAGATGGCTCTCTTCACGATCATCAGCTGTGCGCTGGTCCTCTTCAGCGGCTTTTTGTCGCTGACCTTTCTCAAACCAGAGCTGACGATGTCCTTATTCGGCTCGGCGATCATGGGAAGCGAATCCTCGAACGTGGTGACCGCGGAGCAGAAACAGAGCGTTCTGGAGGACGGAACCGTATTAGTATCGGATGTTCAATATGATTCTGAAGTGCCGAACGGTTTTCTGGATATCTATTACGCCCCCGAAGCGTCGAAAGGAACACCCACTTTCATTTTCATCCATGGCGGCGGTTATGTTTGGGGCGATAAGGTGATCGGAGACCCCAATATGCTTCGGGAATCCCCGACCGATCTGATCACAACGAACTTTCTCGCGCACGGTTATAACGTCGTCCAGATGAATTATGCTCTGGCGCCGGAGTATCCGTTCCCGACAGCGATCAAGCAGCTGAACCGCGGCCTGAGATTCCTTGCGGAAAACGGAGCCGAATATGGGCTTGATATGACGAATGTGGTGATCAGCGGAGGCTCGGCAGGCGGAAATCTTGCCGGACTGCTGGTCAACATCCAGACAAATCCGGAATATGCGAAGGCCATCGGTGAAAGCGCGGCAATGGACTCGGATTCGATCAAGGGCGTATACTTCCTCGCGGCGCTGTTTGACAATGCGAGATACGGCTGCACGGGTTCGCCTTCCACAGACTGGATGTTTACGCAGCTGGGGAGAATGTATTTGGGAACAAACGAACTGAAAACGGCGGACCTCGCGCAGACAAACGTGATTGACTATGTAACCGAAGCATTCCCGCCGACGTTCATCTCTGACGGAAACACCGGAACCTTCGACGAACAGGCTTTCGATATGTACGAGAAACTGAAAAGCCTCGGCGTCGACACCGAAATGAGCTGGTTTCCGAAGGAAGAAGCGATCTTGACGCACGGACACGAAGGCAATGATACAAAATTCTCCAGGATCATGTATGAAAACCTGCTCGCATTTTTAGAGGACTATGTTGCATTTCCGTAAGGTCGATTTCCATACTTCCTTCCCAATGCGGTCTCTCTTTTTGGGTTTTCCCGCGCAGTCCTCCATGCGATTTGTGTGAATAACAGGCAAAGCCTCCCTTGTGCAAAGGGAGGCTTTTTTGACTTTGTTCCGCATTGGGATTTTGCCGTTTTGCGGCAGATCGTCATGTCATGGCGGTCTGGCTTTGGATGCCGCCTGTTAGGAAGGCGGTGACGATGCGGAGGAAGGCTTCGCGCTCGAGGCCGCCCGGATCGAGCACCCAGTCGACGCAGGCGTCGACGAGCGCGCCGGCGATGCAGCGGCAGACC
>ONSY01000255.1 GCA_900320605.1 uncultured Eubacteriales bacterium
AAACTTACATGGGATAATTACGATGACGTCTTGAAACTAAAGGTGGCAAAAGAACAGAAAGAATATATGGTTCCCAACGCAGAATGTTTATCTTGTACCGAGAGCCTATGTGGGTGATCCAAAGCATTATAAGTATGTTCATTTCGATTCGGAAACAGTTTATCAGGAATATGCGGACTGTTTGATTCAAAAGCTTGAAGCTTAATTGTCACAGGTGAAGAGTATTTGAAGGGGCTAAGAACGAAAAATAATGCTGATGCATTTTGAGAATGATTCTTCTTGAAACAGCGAATCCTTTCAAAGAAGGACGATAATTCTGTGCCTTATGAGCCGAAGAATGACAAATAACATAAACAAAAAAATATTAAGATAAAATTGAAACATCAAAACGCGTGAGGGAAATAGAATTGCAGGTAATCCGTTATTTTGACAGTAACAGGCAGGCGCACTGGCTTGAGAAAATCAGACGAAGCGATTGGAGCGCAGGAGCTTTTCTGGCGGATCTGATCAGCAGAGGTTCTTTCTTTGATGCGGTCGGAGCGAAGTCTGAGGTATTGCTTCTGACTGAGGGGGACGAGCTGATCTCTTTCTGCACCTATGCTGAGAAGGATGACATTCAGCCAACGGAGCTCACGCCATGGATGGGATTTGTCTATACATTCCCAAAATACAGAGGACGTCACTGCGTCGGAAAGCTGTTTGAGGAAATTGAACGTATCGCCGGAGAGGACGGCGCTTCCGCAGTGTATATCTCAACGAACCATGTCGGGCTGTATGAGAAATACGGGTGTGAGTTTCTTACCCTGATGAATGATATGGAGGGCAAACCTTCCAGAGTATACATGAAAAAGATCCGTTGATACTTCCCGTTTTTAATCTGTTCTCAACTCAGCGGTTAAGGAGATTTATCATTTGATAAAAATTGAATTATTATCAGGAACAAATTTCTGTATAGAATCATTGGATCAATTTAACAGAAAACAGGACGTAAATATGGTATACCGCAGAATAGACGGAGATTATACATTGGTTGCCTGCAGATATACCGAAGATTGGGATCTGAACAAAAAGCGTTCTGCGGCAAAGTTAATCAGCAGTGATATGTATATTGCTTACATTGCATTGCAAAATGAGAAAGTTATCGGTTTTATCGGACTGTTAAGGCAGCTGAAAGGTCCGTACATGATTCTTGATATGATGCAGGTGTCTTCTGAATGCAGAGGACAGGGCATCGGCAGACGATTGTTTGAAGCGGGGAAAGATGCGGCAAGAAAAAATGGCGCGGAAGCTTTGTACATATCTGCCTGTTCTTCAGAGGAGACAATTGCTTTTTACAGAGCAATGGGGAGTGACTTGACAGATCATCCTATAAAAGAAATTGCTGAAAAGGAACCGTTTGACCTTCAGATGATTTGTCCGGTGAAAGATTAAATGTCGGCCAAATTGAACTTTTAGTCAAGTTATGAATGGAGAAATAATGAATTATTTCGTTGAAGGAATACAGGGAAGCGGGAAAAGCACACTGGTTCGGAAATTATCGGAAAAGTATCCCGGCTGTACGGCGGTTATGGAAGGAGATTATTCTCCGGTAGAACTGGCCTGGTGCGCACGGATGAGTGAGGCTCAGTATTCTGAGATTCTGGAACAATGGAAAGATCTGCGGGATCAGATCCGCAGTAAATCGCATCAGGAAGGTGACTGCCGGATCGTCTGCTATACGCAGATCCGGAGCGGGAACCGTGATTTTTATCGGCAGCTGGAGAAATATGAGATTTACAACGGAAGGACCGCGTTCGAAGAGTTTCGGGAAATCGTGCTGACGAGGTATCGGAACTGGCATGGAGACGGCAGTATCTTTGAATGTTCCCTCTTTCAGAACGCGGTGGAAGATATGATCCTTTACAGAGACATGCCGGATGATGCGATCCTTGATTTCTATCAGGAAGTGCGGTCCGCTCTCAACGGCAGGGAATATGAGATTTACTACATCGAGTCGCCTGATATTGAGAAAACCCTCAATGCGGTCCGAAAGGAACGGGTGGACGGGGATGGAAATGAAGTGTGGTTCAATCTGCTGATGGAATTCTTCGCCCATTCGCCGTTTGCTCAGAAGCGTTCTCTGAATCGATATGAGGATCTTCTGATGCACCTTCGGCACAGACAGGCGTTGGAACTGCGGATTTGCCGTGACATCTTCGGAGAAAGAGCTACTGAGATTCCGTCCAGGGCGTATGATTTGTGATTCTGCGGGGACAAAGAATGAAGGCTATGATCAGACTGAAATACGGAAATACGAATACCTTTTTTGTTCCGGGGACTCATCGGGGACTGCTCGTCGATACCGATTACGCCGGAACGCTGCCCGCGTTCTACAGAGCGTGCAAACAGAACGGAATCGGAGTG
>ONSY01000253.1 GCA_900320605.1 uncultured Eubacteriales bacterium
GAACGGTGCGTTCGGTCAATAATACATCTGACGGTGGTTAAGCCTCCGAAAATAATATGGGTTAATTTAGGGGTTAAAAATCCAGGAGCCCTCAAAAAATCCAGTAAAATCAAGGGGTCTGAGGCCTGCTGCTTTCAGAAGTACGGCCTCAAGGCTGCGCGTCGTGCTCCGCAATTCAGCAAGCGCTGACCTATACTTCAAAACCTCAAAGCCCTTGGAATTTCAACGATTCCGAGGGTTTTTCCTTTGTCTCGGTTCGTCACAATTTGATGTTATTTATTTTTATTTATCGCATAATGTCAATGATTTTTGCGGTTATTCCGGTTTAAAGGGTTAACTTCGGAGTCATCTTTTCGAAATTGCTACGTGGAAGGCGGCAAATTTATTAACGTGCATGTTTATGGAATTCACGCACGTTAACAATCGACTTTTTGACTCGCTTATGATATCATATATTATAAGATTACCAGAGGCCAACCTACCTACCCGCTAAAATGAGTAGGGTTGTAACTACCCGCTAGTGCTAACGGCTTATGCTCTCCTGCCTTTGTTACAAGTGAGCTTGCTGATGTTACATCGCGGGACGGTTGACAATCCTACCGGCTCTCTGCCGGACGCCTCGAATGTTGATGAGAGCTCTTTCCAGTGCCGCCTGGCATATCTTGTCCCCTGAGAATTTTGCTTTCTCGGCCGGAGAAGTATTGATTTATTATTTGTGCTCATGGAAAAAGTAACAGATCTGTTTTTTAAAAAAGCCGTTTCTGATAACGGACAATAATCCATACGAATGCAGGACACTCGTATAAACTGACGGACTGCAGCAAAGGAAGGGGTCAAGATGGCTGTAATTACCAGCAAGTATATAGACATTCCGGGTATGAACAACACCCGGGATCTTGGCGGGATGCGCACAAAGGATGGCCACGTAATCCGGCCGCATATGCTCTACCGCAGTTCGAAGCTCAGAAGCTTGAGAGATCCGGACTGGTTTATCCGAAATGTTGAACTGGTAGTGGATATGCGCTCTTCCAGAGAGGTAAGCGAGAATCCGGATCCGCATATCCCCGGTGTGGGATATCTGCATCTTCCCATTTTTGAGGTTCAGTCCGCAGGAATTACCCGGGATCGAATTTCTGACAGACAGATGGCTGCACCGGATCCGGAAACCGCAACTGCACGCATGGCAGCGGTATATACGCGGTTTGTCACAGACGAGTTCAGCCTATCACAGTACCGGCGTTTTATCCGACTGCTGTTCGAACCCCGGGAAAAAGCTCTTCTCTGGCACTGTTCGGCCGGCAAGGACCGTACCGGAATCGGCGCGCTGTTTATACAGGAACTGCTTGGTGTCAGCCGGGACGACATCATGGCCGACTATCTGATCACCAATAAGTATATAAAAGATGAGGTCCGCCAAATCGCTGACAGAATCACGGCACAGAACGGCAGCATGGATGAAAACGCGAAAAAGGGATCTTTGGCTTTTTTGGATGCTAATGAAAAATATCCTTTAACTGTTTACGCAGAGGTACAGACGCGGTACGGCAGCTTCGATTCCTTTATCCGCGAAGGGTTGGGCGTCAGTGATTCCGAGCGGGAATATCTCAAGCAACGGTATCTGGAACAAACAAAGCGCTGAGATTTCAATGATTCTGAGCGAATCATTGACTTTTTTCAAAATCGCGTCATAATGATAATAACAAAAACAGAAGGAGACTAACTATGCGGTATAATGATTTTCATGGCGAAAAAATATCCGCGCTGGGATTCGGATTCATGCGTCTGCCGGTGCTGGAGAATAATCAGTCCAGAATCGACCTTGAAAAGGTGGAGGAAATGCTCCTGTACGCCGTGGAGCATGGCGTCAATTATTTCGATACAGCCTACCCCTATCATAACGGTTTTTCCGAGGCCGCACTTGGCGAGCTTCTTGAGAAACATCATCTGCGTGACCAGGTGAATATCGCCACAAAGCTCTTTACACTGGAAATCGGCCGCCCTGGTTTTGATCCGGAAAAAATGTTTGCCACACAGCTTGAGCGTCTGAAAACGGATCATATTGATTTTTACCTGATCCACGGACTGCACGGTGATCAGTGGGAACGGCTGAAGAATGAATACAACATTCTTGAGTTTCTCGCCGAAAAACGCCGCACGGGTGCGATCCGCCATATGGGATTTTCATTCCACGATTCTTATGAAGCCTTTGTGAAGCTGCTCGATGATTACGACTGGGAATTCGCGCAGATTCAGTACAATTATCTTGATCACGAAATCCAGGCGGGTGACCGCGGCATGCAGTACGCCATGGAAAAGGGTGTTCCGCTCAATATCATGGAGCCGGTCAAGGGTGGAAATCTGGTATTCCCCGACTATCCCGCAATCGATCAGATCCGTGAAAAGCACGGTATTGCCGAATCCAATGCGGAGCTGGCTCTCCGTTATGTTTTCGATAAAGAGAATCTTAATTCAGTCCTTTCGGGAATGTCTACCCTGGACCAGGTCAAGGAAAATATCGCCATCACCGAACGCGCCTGCACAGGCTGTCTAACCGAGAATGAAAAAGCATGTATTGAGGAAATACGTTCCTTCCTCGAAACCGTTCCCTCAATTCCCTGTACCGCCTGCCGTTACTGCGTTGCGGGATGTCCGCAGCAGATTCAGATTCCTTCCGCCTTTTCCTGCTACAATACCGCCGTCAAATTCGGAAACAAGGAAGCTCAGATGCGCAGCTATAACAGAAGCTGCTCCAATCTAATCGACTGCCTTGAGTGCGGTCAGTGCGTTGACGCCTGTCCCCAGCATCTGGAAATACCCGATCTTCTTAAAAAAGTCCGAACTTTTTTTGAAGGGGAATGATTTCTCGACCAACCGCCAGCTTTACTGCTGGCGGCTTCTTTATTCATCCGAAAACTCTGTTCCTCTCTTGCATGAATCAAGCTGGATAATCCGCTGAAAACATAGTATAATAATGATAAGATATTGTCTTTGAACAGCAACGGTTCAGGGCAGGAACAATATAAGATCCAATATCACAATCTGTCGGAGGTAAAAAAGTATGAGAGCAAAAACCTATTTCGAGCCCCAGACAACAATCCCTATTTACGATGAATGTGATGTCCTTGTGGTGGGAGGCGGAGCCGCCGGTCACAGCGCGGCGATCGCAGCTGCCCGGGCAGGCTGCAAAAATGTCATTCTCATGGAAAGATACGGCTACTGCGGCGGCGACGTCACCGGCGGCTATGTTCTTCTGATCCCTAACCTGTCCTTCCATGACAAGATCTTCGTCCGCGGACTTCAGGAAGAATGGTTTACCCGTCTTTCGAAAATCCCCGGAGCCGTCGCAGGACCTCCGCCGGAACTTACCGGCAGCACGGATCCTCTCCTTATGAAATATTACCGCGGTGTCGGCGGCGCAACCCGCGACCGTATCTGTCACGGGTTCATGGTTGAACCTAACCAGATGAAAATTGAGATGGACGTCATGCTCAATGAGCACTCCGATTCCATTCGGGTTCTGTATCACAGCTGGGGTACCAAGCCTATTATGGAAGGCAATATCTGCAAAGGTGTTATTTTCGAGAGCAAGCAAGGCCGTCAGGCTGTTCTCGCCAAAGTCGTCATTGACGCGACCGGCGACGCGGATCTCTGCCGTCTTTCCGGCGCTCCGACGTCTTCTGCCATAGACGATGAATGCCGCTGTTCTTCCACCGCGCTTGTATACCGTATCGCTGGCTTCAGTAAAAAGGCGTTCAACGAATGGATGCAGAAATATCCGGAAGACGCCAGAGTTCTGAACAATGCCGTCGCAGAAATCCACGGCTTCCGTGCCGGTATGATCGACGGTCCGACCGACAATATCAGCTGGATGAACAACTGGCAGCCCAAACACGACTGCTCGAAAATCGCAGATCAGACCGACACCGAAATGAAAACCCGACTCGCAATCCGCAGAGTAATCGAATACTACAGAACTGCCTGCCCGGAAATCTTCCGGAATGCCTATCTATATGATATTGCTCCTCAGTTAGGCACCAGAGGCTCTCACCGAATCGTCGGCGAATATGTCATCTCCTCAAACGACTGGGCTTTCCCAAAAGAGCATGACGACTGCATTGCCTGGCACTGCACTGTGGATACATTGAACGACAACGCACCGATCGAAATTCCTTACCGTTCCATTTTGCCGCAAAAAGTTGAAAACATCCTCGCTCCCGGACGTCATATTTCCGCGGATCGGATCGCGATCGACAACGTGAATCTGATTCCGCAATGTGTCGGCACCGGACAGGCTGCGGGCGTAGCTGCAGCAGTAATCGTAGCAGACAAGAGCAGCACACATACCGTTGATATCCGGAAGATTCAGGATATACTTGCCGGCGAACAGGATGTACCGCTGCCGCGAAATGCTCACACGGATCCGAGTTATATGGAATGTCTTGTCGCGCATGAATACGGCCTTTATACCGAAGCCGCCAAAAAGGCACGCGAAGCCAAAGACGCCGCCAGTGTCTACCGTCACTGGACACTGTCCGGCGGTGCGGGAAGTGCCGACAGTTCGAAAGAAAATCCTGCTGAAAACAGCTGATTTCTTTACCATTAATCAGAATAGATCCCAGATCCTTTAAGGAACTGTGAGACAGCCGCGTGCTTCCCGTTACCCTCAGGATCAATTTCAAAAAGGAGTGTCATTATGAAACTGCTTCATATCGGCAAGGCAGGGAATATCGAACGGTTTTCCGCCCCGGACAGCTATCTGTTCAAACTTGATCGGGTCGAAGCCCCGATCGGACTTCCCGCAGAAGAATATCTCGCAGCTGCAAAGGACGCGGATTTCATTATCGCAGATGCGATCGGAGAAGTTTCCGGCACACTGATCGAACAAATGCCGAACCTGCGCCTGATTCATTCTGAGGGAGTCGCATATAACCGGATAGATCTCGAAACTGCCCGAAAAAAACATATATATGTCTGCAACAGCAAAGGAATGAATTCCTCTGCTGTTGCGGAACATACCGTGCTACTGATGCTCGCCATGCTTCGCAACATCACCGGCGGAGATCGTGCCGTGCGTACCGGAGAGCAGATTCAGATAAAAGAAGGATACATGCAGCGCGGAGATCTTCGTGAACTTGCCGACTGTTCTGTCGGACTGGTCGGATTCGGTGACATTGCGCGCAGGACAGCCGCGATTCTGAAAGCATTCGGTGTGAGGAAGATTTTCTGTACCGATATCTGTCCTCTTACTCCTGAACAGGAATCAGAATTTGGTGTAACATTCTGCAGCCTCGAAAAGCTGCTTCTCGAAAGTGATATCGTCAGTCTGCACGTTCCGGTCAGTACCGATACGGCCGGGATGGTCAATCGATCATTTTTCGCTTCAATGAAAAACGGGGCGATGCTTGTCAACACCGCCCGCGGGGAGCTGGTAGACGACAGCGCGCTCATTGAAGCACTTGCCAGCGGAAAAATTGCCATGGCCGGACTTGACACGCTGGACTGTGAACCGGTAAAGGCGGATCATCCTCTCCTGAAAACACCGGAAGACATTTCAAAAAAACTGCTGTTCAGTCCTCATATCGCCGGTATCACAGCCTCCAGTTTCCGCCGCAGTTACCAGATGATCGAGGAAGATCTGAAGGATGCGGCAGAAGGCCGCACACCGAAGCGCGTTGTAAATCCGTGGTAATACTTGGCATAATACGCTCCCGCAGCACAGACCTGAATGCGTGTAATACCTTTTTCGGCAATGGTTTTGCCGCCTTCTGCAGGCAAAAGCGGATCTGACTGCTGACGGAGTATTCAGAAGATTAAGCTCTAAAGAAAAACCAGCCCGAATCTCAGGCTGGTTTTTTTATCGGAATATAGAATTAGTATTTCCGGTAAGGTTTCATTTCTCCTTCTGCGAAAACCCGATGATACATAAAGTACCATTTATCCTCCGGGTAGCTCCAGTACGGTACGAAGGTGCGGCAGATATGTTTGATTGCGCCAGTATGGCCGGGAAGGGTTCTGAAAGTCATTTCCTTACCCCGAACCGGAACGATCCAGGAAGCCGGATTCTCTGCATCTCCTTCGAGAACAGTCATCTCCGTGCTGACCAGGACAATCGGGCCGTAACAGAGTGCCATCAGATTCGGACGATACTGATCAACCGGTTTGAAATAGAGCTTGAACTCATAATCGATTGCAATAAGATCGCCGTCATTCCATTCTCGTTCAAGAACGAGCCATTCATCCGGTTCGATCTTCGTATCGGTCACTTTTCCGTTAATGGTTACTGCGTTCTTTCCGGTAGCCCATTGCGGGACACGGAATTTCAACGCAAAGGAGTCGCTTCTTTCAAGTTTCAGCTCAAAGGCCGCCCTCGAGTGTTTCGGAAAATCAGAGAAATTCTGGAGGCTCACCTTCTGACCTTTGAAGTCAAGCTTCAGCGTCGAAGGAAGATACTGTGCCACATAAATTGCGTTTTCATCGTAATAATAGATCATATTCGCATATTCGGCCACATCCTGCGGGAAGGTGCCGCTGCAGCACTGCCATGCAAAATTCTGACCCATCGGCTGGATTCTGCGATCCACCGTGGTTTTCATACCGCCGTCTGCAAAATACTGCGCATAATAGAGCAGATCGCCGTTTTTCTTGATCGGCGGCTGTCCGCCTGTGCAGTTGTACAGGAACTGCTCCGCCCACATGGCGTATTTCGCCTTGCCGGTATGGCGCAGCAGATAATTACAGAATTTGAAAACCGCCCAGGCACAGCAGGAAACCTCACAGCTGCCCCATGCGTCACTGCGCGCGACACGGTTTCCGGCAAAGTTGATAAAGGTCGGATCGTCTCCCCTCAGATCCCAGGGGGATTCGAGCATGAAGCCAAGATAATCATCACGATCGATAAAAAGATTTTCACCCGGGCCAAATCCGCCGGTAGCATAGCAATGGTGGGTTGTGATCTCCTCGTAGGCGATTTCCATGATATCGAGATATTTCTGCTCACCTGTTACCTCATAGGCGCGCGCCGCGCTGGAGAGGCAGTTTACGTGGCTGTAAGCATGGCGGGGACCGATTTTAAAATCATGGTTGAGGATCTTATTCCACATATAATCATAATGCCAGGCCTGCGCATGTTCTTTGTACTTTTCGTCTCCAAAAAGCTGGTACGCGCGGTAAATATTCTCCGGAAGAGTATACCATTCGATCTGTCCATGCATGCGCTCGTCCTGAAGACCGTCACGATCGATCGTACGGTCCAGATCCTTGATTGAAACATCTGTCAGCTTTGAAACCAGTTCCTTCGCACGTTCATAGCCCAGATACTCATAAAGATCAAGCAGACCGCCGATCATCTTGTCATAGCCGTAGGTGCCGCCGTGAAGCAGCTGCGGATGCTCCTGCGCAAGATCCGCCCAGGTGTTCGCGAGCGAGAGCGCCTTTTCTTTTAAGCGGGTATCACCCGTAACGCAATAGAGCTTTGCAAAGGCGCCCATAAACTGGCCGAGATTTCCGCCCCATCCGGGCAGCCCGTCGCTTGTATCTTCAAGACCGGCGCGCCGCATCGCGTTATGAAGGATATCTTCGTTTTTCAGGCTCAGATAAAGCTCGATCGTCTCCTCCCGCTGAGCTTTGTAGTGGCTCTCTTCGAGCGTGACGCCACGGTACCAAAGCGGTCGGATCCGGTCGGTCGTTTTCGTTCGTTCCATAATGCCCCTCCTTTTTATAAAGCAGCTTCTTCTGTATTTTCATTGTAGTATACACACCCGTTTTTTTCAAGCCTTTTCTCCGGTGGGCAGTGTGCCGGCTCTATTTCGCTGCACGATAAGTAAAGGCCACCGCAGATGAGGACCAAGTTCAGCGAGTGGCTTACCCCCCACATATGGGAACCGTTGCCTTTGCCACCGCCCTGCTTCCGGAGGTAAAGGATTGATTCGATGCGAGCGAAGCGCCGGTACCATAAAGTGTCACATTTCCGCTCGCGCTCGCTGCCGAAGAGGAGTAGCCGGTATACGAGAACTCACCATAAACCGATACAGACCACACCATCACGTTGCTGCTGTTGACATAAGAAGCGGTTTTGCTTCCCGAGGTTGTGCCTCTAGAGCGTTCTCCTTCCTGATAAATTGTTGTAATAACATAACGGTAGAGAAAAATGTATAAAGCGCTTTCCGAAAGGCTGAACAAACCACGGATACGCTGCTCGATCTCCTTGAGGATCTCGTAGCCGTTCCGTTCTTTTTCCGAAAGCAGCATAAGGATTAAAATATCCGAAGCGCCTTTTCGGATAATATCGGCTGCGCTGTTTGCCATTTGCTTGCCTTTCTTATTTGATTACCTACATTATATTTCGAATGTTTTCATTTTTCATCACCATCAATAAAAATGCGCCATATTGACGGGTGTTTGTCATTTTGATATTATGAAATCAAGGAAAGAGAAAACGGCTCCGGATTCTACCGAGAACCCGACAACTCTCGAGCGCTCCGTGGCCGCCCTCCCCCCTGCCGGTTCCTTTGGACCGGCAGGCCGACGAGATGCTTTTCCAGAAAAATACGATGACCGATCATAAGGAAGAAAGAAAAGGTGTGTCCGATGTTCTATTTTCGCAGTTAAGAATTATTATATGAAAAGGAGAATTAACAATGACTAAAAAGCGTCCATATAAAAAGCTATTTCTTGTACTAGGCCTTTTGTTGGTAGTCATGATGAATATTCCGGCAGTTGCAGCCGAAGACACAATATACTCCGTTACGGAAGCTCATGAATACACGATCCTTCCCGGTACGGAGGAATGGCGTGCGTTGGATGGCGCGATTGAAAAGAGAGCAGCTTGTAATGTTACTGCGGAAGAAGTATCTTCCATGACTACGGAAGCTCTTATTGAAACGGTAATAAACTATCCTCTTCTTGTTGACATGTTTGCATATGATACGATTGCTGAGGGTATTGAAGCAGTTGATCAGTATTTTCCCGGTTTGAAAGAGCTTTTAGGCCGTTCAGACGCTATGTATTATCTGCAGTCGTATATCGAACAGTATTCTCTTTCTGAACGTAATAACAACATTGAATACATTTATGCAGATTCACTGATCCATATTCTGAGTTTATCAGATGAAAGAACCGCTCCTTTGAAACCGCAAAGATCTGAACCAACTACTCCAAATGGTTCCTCTTTAGAAACATATTATAATCGCACATGGAGTGATTGGGGAACGACATATTCTGCACAATCAACATTCTATACTCTATACCAAAATGTATATAATGTAACCGCATTAGCCGGTATAGATCCTCAATACAATTGCCATTCCTATGCATTTTATAAAACAACCGGAAATCATTATTGTATTCAGGATCCAGCTCCTTATTTTGCAGACGGAAGCTATTATATGACTTCAGCGGCCCCAGGAAGAAAAATCACATATGTTGCAAACGGTTATCATAATCATTCTGGAATTGTGAATTCCGTTGGCAGTACTCTAAGTACGACCTATATCAGATCAAAATGGGGTTGTAACGGTTTATTCTATCACAGTATAACCGAATGCCCGTTCTACTCAGCGTCTGTAACTTACAACTATTGGGCATTGTCCTAAGGAGGAGATTATGAGAAAACAGATTGCCGTTATTCTTCTTTCCGCATGCATCATTGTTATGATATTTTCAGGATGTTCAAAGAACGATCCAGAACCGCAGAAAATATTGCTTCAAAGCGGAGATTATCACCGTGTATTTACAGATATATTCGGAGATACACATCTGATGAAGCAGCACGTTGTTCTGAAATTCGCGCGCGACGGTGCCGAAACGGATTCGTTTCAAATTGGTATTTCAAAAGCGAAACGAGCTCAAAACCACTGGATTCAAAGCGAAAAACCGGAGGGAATCTCCATTTCCGGCGATCGGCTGACTCTTACCTCGAGTATTTATGTGTCGTCAAAACACAAACCGGAACGCTATGTTTTTCGGATCGTCAGCGAGGATGAGCTTGAGTTTTTAGCGGACGAGAGCGAGGATATCTACACCGGCGATCGTGATCTGATTGAGCTTGAAGACGGAATGCGGTTTCGGATACCCAAGAAAGGCGAAACGGTCATTGATACGATGGATACCGTGCTTCCGAAAAAAAACAGAAATGATTGAATTCTCGACCGCTGACTTGCCAAACCGATCATTCGATCCGGCAGGCTGGCGAGATATTTTTCCAAAAGGATAATACAACAGAATTGAAAGGCAAGGTGATTCTATCGGTATATTAGCTTTTTTATAATATAAAAA
>ONSY01000252.1 GCA_900320605.1 uncultured Eubacteriales bacterium
AGGAAGAAAATCAGAATAGCGGTAACAGCGAGCGGTACCATCGCGACGGCACCTGTAATGGTCGGACCGAGCAATGTGTTTGCCGGGTCCCCCGGGAGAAAATACATTGCACAGGGAGCACAGCTGTAGATGACAGCGGCGGCAAAGGATGAATACCAGATACTCCTGGTTTTGTAGTAGAAATAGGAAAGGAAAATATGTATCGCAACGGAGTAGACGGCAAAGAGAAGCAGACCGAGGAAAGGCGCGCCGGTATATCCGTCGCCGTACGCGTAGCCGTACAGCACAATCTGCGGAAAACGCCAGACACCTGAAATCAAGCCGGCAAGGAGCAGTGATTCCTTAAGGCCGAAACGACCTTCCAGCTGAGTCATCAGGTAGCCGCGCCAGCCGAACTCCTCTCCGAAAACGATCAGGAGATGGTAGAACGGCGCGAGCAGGAAATTCTGGAGAAGATCGAGAGGAACAAAATCAACAGGGTTGACTCCCATCCCCGTGACATTTTCGGGAACAAACTGTGCGTAATATCCGCAGTTTCGGTCATATTCGCCCTTGAAGCAGAAATAGTAGAACGCGGTACAGACGGCGACGAGGGCGAAAGTACTCATCCAGGAGAGGAAAAAGGTTTTCCAGTTCTGTTTGAAACGAAGTTCCAAGCCGACTCCTGTTTCTTCTTTCCGAATAACCTTGCAGGTCAGCAGCACCGCAATCAGCGGAATGAAACTGATGAGATACTGCGCGATCAGAATTGCGACCGGCTCCGTGAGAAAATAACATCCGAACTGCACTGCCCATCCGAGGGCAAAAACAAGGATCAGGAAGAGCAGCACTCCATTGCTTTTGATTCTATTCATATGATATCTCCGATAAGGTTTGATAAACAGGGTTTATTTCTGATCCGCCGGTTTCCATGCGTCGGCGGTAACATCTGTCTTGATTTTCTGCTTCGTCGGCAACCAGTCGCGAAAAACACGGGAAAGAACAATTTCCCAGAAGTCCCATTCGTGGTTGTACCCGGGGAGGCTGAATGTGATCGGATCATAGCCGAGCTGTGTAAGAAGCTCTTTCGCATGGCAGTAGGAAGCGTAGGCGATCGAATCGCTTTCGCCGCATGCCAGAATGAATTTCGGGACATTTCGGCCTTTTTCGATGTTTTGGACTGCAAGAGCCTCTATATCCGGACGCGTAACGTCAGAAGGCTGCTTCGGCATCGGCCAGCCGGCCGCGATGATTTTTTCACGGAAAGCCGCATGGCCGCTGGTGAGTTTTCCTTTCGGCGAGATTCCGCCGGACATGATCAGAGCATAGGAATAATCATCGCAGCGATCCATGGCAATTTTCATAGCCCCGCCGCTTCCCATCGACAGACCTCCGATGAAATTGTCTTCACGTTTGTCCGAAAGCGATGGAAAACGGGAGAAAATGAACGCACGAAGTTCCTGGGTAATATAGCGGTAATACTTCGCACCGCGGGGATAGTCAGAATAGGCTGCGTTGTAATCACAGGGGCAAATCACGGCACAGTTGTATTCCACAGCGTAACGCGCGATATTCGTCCAGTTGAGATAATCTGCGTCATCGCCGCTGCCGCCGTGCAGCAGCCAGAGAACAGGATACTTCTCTTTCGGACGGTACACTTCGTCAAGTGTTTTTCCGACATCGAATCCCTGATCAAAACTCGGAAGAATTGCAGTCACGTTTGTTGCCATACCGAGTTCCTTGGATATAAAGTTTAAACGCATAACTGCCATGTCATGTCCCTCCTTTTAAGGGTTGCTGATCGCTGAAACAGCATCTTTCAAAGCGAGATCACGGAATTCCCAGTTATCTTCGGTACCCGGGTATTCCTTCGAACGGACGGGGAAGCCTAGTGAAGACAGATTTTTCACAGCGTTTTTTGCATATGAGCCGAGCGGATCCTCCGAAGCCCAGGAGATGAGAATCTCCGGTTTTTCGCTGCCGCTGTTGCAAAGAGCCATCGCAGAAGGGAGAATTTCCGCGTCATCTTCCGGAGCGTCATCGAGCGGAAGATGGGGAACTAGACCGTCATCCGCAATTTTTCTGTTAACCGCAGCCAGGTAGCCCTCTTTAAGGTTTTCCTCGCAGGCACCTCCGACCATCAGAATGCCGCCGTATTTTTCCGGATTTCGCATCGCACCCTTGAGCGCGCCGTACGCGCCGAGTGAAATGCCTCCGATATAATTGTCCTCACGTCTTTCCGAGAGCGCAAATGTACCGTGGCACACGGTCCATAACTCGTCTGTTATGAAATCAAGAAATTTCTGACCAGGGTATTCATTGGAATACTGCCGGTTGAGCGGACAGGGGAAGACTACGGCAACCCCCGCTTTTTCCGCATAGCGGAGAATGGCGGTGTTTTCAATCAGTTCCCGGTCGTCTCCATACTGTGAGGGCAGAAGCCATAGAGTACGGAATTTTGCGTCGCGGGGATAGATTTCCTGATAGGATTTTTCCGCATTCTCTTTCGAGGGAACATAACTCGGCAGATAGACGGAAAAATTCATCTGCATTCCAAGCCGAAGAGATAGAATATTCATCTGCAGCGTCGCCATAATCGGAATACCTCCAATGAGATTTCGTTATGTTTATTATAGCGCCCCGTCCAAAAAATGTAAAGAAACAATCCGTGCGAGGAAATGAACGAATTTCGAGTGAAACAAATGAAAAGAAAACGGAATAAAAACGAGAAAAACAGAGGATTTCAAAGGATTTCAGAGTTATATTGAGAATAATTTTGAAAAATTCCGGATAATTCTGAAAATAATCGAAAAAAATCGTAAAAATTCTTGACATTTGATATGGAATGCTCTATATTTTGATATTGTGAAAAACGTGAAATATCGGGGGGTCTGTCAAGATGGAAAATAACGTATTGGTTTCGCTCGAAAACGTCACTGTTTCGTTTGACGGCGAGACGCCGGTTCTCAAGGATTTCAACCTCAGCATTCGCGACGGCGAATTTGTAACGCTGCTCGGTCCCTCTGGGTGCGGGAAAACGACGATTCTGCGAAGCATCGGCGGATTTATTACCCCCGACAGCGGCGACATATACTTCAACGGCGTGAAAATCACCGATTTGCCGCCGCACAAGCGCAACGTCAACACGATTTTCCAGCGCTACGCGCTCTTCCCGCATCTCAACGTTTACGAAAACGTTGCGTTCGGCATGCGCATCAAAAACAAAAGCGAAAAGGAAATCAACGAAACCGTACATAAAATGCTTGAGCTTGTAGACCTTAAGGGATATGCCAAGCGCGGCGTGGGCAAGCTTTCCGGCGGACAGCAGCAGCGCGTTGCGATCGCCCGCGCGCTTGCGAATGATCCGAAAATGCTGCTTCTGGATGAACCTCTTTCCGCACTGGATATGAAGCTCAGAAAGGATATGCAGTCTGAACTGAAGAAGATTCAGCAGACTACAGGCATTACTTTCCTCTTCGTAACCCACGACCAGCAGGAAGCTCTGTCAATGTCTGATACGGTCGTTGTTATGGATAAGGGCGTTATCCAGCAGATCGGAACACCGGAGGATATCTACAACGAACCGAAAAATGCGTTCGTTGCCGATTTTATCGGAGAAAGCAATATCCTTGACGGCCTTATGCTCGAGGATTACGTTGTTTCCTTCGCCGGTGCTACCTTCAAATGTCTTGACAAGGGATTCGAGAAACGCGAGCCGGTCGATGTCGTTATCCGTCCGGAAGATGTCAAGGTAACGGAAGCGGCGAAAGGAATGCTGCGGGGCGTCGTTACAAGTCTCAACTTTCAGGGCGTTCATTATGAGATTATTGTTGATGTCAAGGGTTTCAAATGGATGATTCAGTCCACTGATTTCGAAGAAGTCGGCAAGGAAATCGGCATCATTCTCGATCCGGATGATATCCATGTAATGAAAAAATCGGAATACTCCGGTATGTTCGGCGATTATTCCACCTTCAGCGATGAGATGGAGGAGGATATCAACGCTGCGTCTTCGGTTGACGGGGAGGCGGAAGAATGAAAGCAAAAGGCTGGGCTACGCCGTATATTATATGGATGGCCATTTTTATCGTTGTCCCGCTCTTTCTGGTCGTTTACTTTGCCTTCACCGGTGAAAACGGTTTTACGTTCGCCAACATCTCAAAGATCGGTCAGTACTCCAATGTCTTTCTGCGCTCGATCTGGATGGGAGCTATTGCGACGGTGATTTCTCTGTTGCTTGGCTATCCGATGGCATATATGATCGCAAGAATACCGGCGAAGCGCCAGAGCGTTATGATCATGCTGATCATGCTTCCGATGTGGATGAATTTCCTTCTGCGCACCTACGCCTGGATGTCGCTTCTTGAGGATACCGGACTGATCAACCGGCTGCTTCAGGCTGTCGGCCTTCCCCAGGTCCATCTGATCAATACTTCCGGGGCGGTTATCCTCGGTATGGTATATAACTACATTCCGTATATGATTCTCCCGCTGTATTCGATCCTTACGAAAATTGACGGGAGCGTTATCGAAGCGGCGCAGGATCTCGGCGCCAACGGCCGCAAGGTTTTCCTGCGTGTGATCTTCCCGCTGAGTATGCCGGGCGTTATTTCCGGTATTACGATGGTTTTCGTCCCCGCGGTTTCAACCTTCATCATCTCAAAGATGCTCGGCGGCGGCGGAAACCTGCTGATCGGCGACCTGATTGACATGCAGTTCCTCGGCAGCGCCTATAACCCGAATCTGGGTTCCGCAATCTCGCTGGTTCTGATGGTGATGATCCTGATCTGTATGGGAATCATGAATCAGTTCGATGACGGCGAAACGATGGAAGGAGGAATGATGATCTGATGAAAGCAGCCTCGAAAGTCTACATGGCGCTGATTTTTATCTTCCTCTATGCGCCGATCCTGGTTCTGATCATTTTCTCCTTTAACGATACCGATACAATGAGCCGTTCGGTATTTTACGGCTTTTCCCTCCGCTGGTACAAGCGTCTGTTTGAGGACCGTATGATCCTGATCGCCCTGATCAATACGCTTGTGATCGCGGTTGTCGCAGCGATCGTCTCCACGGTTCTGGGAACTTTCGCCGCGATCGGCATCAACGGCATGGGAAAAAAGACACGCAAGCTCGTGATGAATATCACGAATTTCCCGATGGTCAACCCGGAAATCGTCACCGGTGTTTCCCTGATGCTTCTCTTCGTCTTCATTTCCAATAAGATAAAGGGACTCGGACTCGGCCTGGGTACACTGATTATCGCGCATATCACGTTCTGCCTGCCTTACGTGATCATGTCCGTCCTGCCGAAACTGAGGCAGATGGACTCGAATCTGTATGAAGCGGCGCTTGATCTCGGCTGTACGCCGCGCCGCGCACTTTGGAAAGTAGTCCTGCCTGAGATCATGCCCGGTATTGTAACCGGTATGATCATGGCATTCACGCTTTCAATTGACGATTTCATTATCAGCTATTTCGCGAGCGGAACGACTCAGACGCTTTCAATCTACATTTACTCCATGACCCGCAAGCGTATCAGCCCTGAGATCAATGCGCTTTCGACTCTGATGTTCCTGGTAATTATGATCCTTCTCGTGATTGTAAATATCCGTCAGTCTGCGGACCGCCGCGCACTGCGCAGGAAAGGAACGGAGGGAGAGTAAGAATTGAAAAAGATTTTATCGCTCTTTTTGGTATTTTTACTGCTCGGGTCGTTCTTTACGGTATCCGTTTTCGCTGAGGACGAGGAAGAACTGATTCCGGTTGAAGAGATGCCCGATGCTGAAAAAACCGGTGTTACCATCAACGTCTACAACTGGGGTGAATATATCGCCAACGGTACCGAGGATTCGATGGACGTTCTGGAGGAGTTTACCCGTGTAACCGGAATTGATGTCAACTATACCACTTTTGAGACAAACGAAGCTCTTTACGCGAAACTCGCGGGAGGCGGCGCTTCCTATGACGTTATTATCCCCTCCGATTATATGATCGCACGGATGATCCGCGAGGATATGCTTCTGGAACTCAATCTGGACAATATCCCGAATTTCAGGTATGTTGACGACGCCTCCAAGAATACCGTCTACGATCCGGAGAATCGCTATTCTGTTGCCTATACAACCGGAACGGTAGGTCTGTTCTACAACAAAAACTATGTTCCCGAGCCGCAGAACTGGGAAATCCTCTGGGATGAACAATACAAGGATAAGATCCTGATGTTCGATAATCCGCGGGACGCCTTCGCGATCGCGATGAGCATTCTGGGATATTCCTTCAATACAACATCGGAAGACGAATGGTATGAGGCGGCAGCGCTCCTGAAACAGCAGAAACCTCTGGTTCAGGCCTATGTCATGGATCAGATCTACAACAAGATGGAGAGCGGTGAGGCATGGCTCGCGCCGTATTACGCTGGTGACGCGGCGATTCTGGTTGAGGAAAATGAGGATATCGGTTTTGTCATGCCGCCGAATCAGAGCTCTAATTTCTTCATCGACGCGATGTGTATTCCGAAAGACGCCAAGCATAAAGCCGAGGCGGAAGCATTTATAAACTTCATGTGCCTGCCGGAGATTTCGGCGGAAAACTGCGGTTTTATCGGTTATTCCACGCCGATTTCCGCGGCAAAGGAATACCTTGATGAGGAAATGGTCAACAATCCGAATTATTACCCCGATGAGGAAACACTCGCAAGATGTGAAGTGTTCAATGTTCTGCCCGATAACATCAATACTCTGCTTGATTCCCTTTGGGCGGAAGTCAAGATGGGCGGGCCGGGTGACACGGTCACGCTTGTGCTGATCCTTGCAGTTTTCGTTCTGACTTATTTTGCGGTTCTCGTCTATAAACGCAGAAAAAAGAAGAAAGAGCTGTAACGAAATCTTTATACGGAAAATCCCGGCGGAACGGATCTGCCGGGATTCCTTTGCGCAGTCCGGCGGCGCGATCCTGACGAAAAGGATCGGTTCCCGGATACCTATTGACAAATATTCTGCGGAAGAATAAACTCAGTAATGCAGGCCTCTTCCGCATGCTTATGAAACTTCTGTGAAAGGAGAAACTCCGATGCACGAATCCGGACGGGAACCGTTTTACTGGAAGGATTTCCTTAAAAAACTGCTGGCGATCGCGATTCCGGTTGCGCTGCAGAATCTTTTAAGTACGACCGCGAGCATGGTCGATACGATGATGGTTGCACCGCTCGGTGAACTGTCAGTCGGCGCGCTGGGACTGTGCGGGCAGTTTTCCTCGCTGATGTTCTCCTGCTACTGGGGATTCGTCGGAGGCGGCAGTCTTTTTATCGCGCAGTACCACGGATCAAAGGAAGACGACGGGATCGCCCGATCCTACGGTGTGACACTGAGCTTCATGATGACGGTCAGCATTGTATTTGCGATCGGAGCGATTGCCGCGCCGCAGCTCATGATGAAAATCTATACGGACAAACCGCAGATTGCGGAAATCGGATGCAGATATCTGAGAATTGTGGGCTTTGCCTATCCGCTGCAGGTTGTTTCCATGTGCATGAGCACTCTGCTGCGCGCAACCGAACGTGTCCGGATTCCGATGGCGGCATCAATCGCTTCGGTGGCAACAAATATACTCCTGAACTGGGTCTTTATCTTCGGAAAATTCGGTTTTCCCGCAATGGGAATTCGCGGTGCGGCTCTTGCGACCGTCTGTGCGGCTTTTGTCAACGCTGCTGCCGTCTATATCATGTGCAAGGTAACGGGATACCGCCATCTTTTCCGAATCCGCGCGCATTTTGCCTGGACGAAACAGTTCCTGAAGCTGTATCTGATCAAATGCTTCCCGATCATCTGCAATGAACTCTTCCTCGGAATCGGAAATATGCTGATCAATATCACGATCGGACGCCAGGCGGAATCCGTTATTGCCGCGATCGCCGTATTCAGGACGATTGAGGGTCTGATCATAGGTTTCTTCGCCGGGTTTTCGGTTGCCGCATCGGTTCTGGTCGGAACCTGTGTCGGCGCGGGAGAACTTGATACCGCATATGAGAGGGCGAAACGTCTGGTCTATCTCTGCAGCGGCGTGATTTTCTGCGTGATGATCATTGTTCTGCTTGTCCGCAGACCGATTCTCACAGCAATGGGCCTTTCCGGAGAATCCTATGATGCGGCTCAGACTTTTCTGCTGATCTATTTTGTCGCTTCGATTATCCGTATGGGGAACTGGCTTCAGAATGATACCTATCGTGCTGCCGGAGATGCCGTCTACGGAACCGTTCTCGAAATCATCTTTATGTATGCGATGCTGCTGCCGGCGGTAATGCTTTCCGGTTTTGTTTTTCATGCGCCGTACTGGGTGGTTTTCCTCTGCTGCTTTATTGACGAGCCGATCCGGTATATTCTGATGCAGGTACATCTGTATTCCGGAAAGTGGATCAAGCCGGTAACGCAGGTGGGCAGAGCCGCGCTTCCGGAATTTCTCAGTAAGCGCAAGAGCCGCGGCAGATTTTATAAAAATGCAGAATAAAAGAATATACAGAGAAGAGGAGCAAAGGCTGTCCGGCCTTTGCTCCTCTTTCTGAATTCTTTTAAAATATCAGAGTTTTCTCGGATCGATGTTGATTTCAACACCGAGAGTCAGATCCGCGATCGGACCCGCGATACGTGAATCCTGCGCGACATCATTGCCGAAGAAGTCAGTGGGCGTTTTCTCGTCAGCCGCCTGTTTCGGCAGTTCATCGACCTTGTAGAGTTTCGAATTGTCTCTGCGTCTGAACGGAGAAGGATCCCCGGAGGACGGTTTCACCGTCATAACGAACCGGTCTGTATCAATGTCGATATCGAAGTCTCCGACTACGCCGTTCTTATCGAAGCCGTGGAAGTTCTGCCATGCTTTAAGGTCGAGACACTCCGTGGGCGCGGGGAAGAGAATCCGCAGATAGCCGCTCGGCATCTTCACGAACACATTTCCTTCAGATTCGTTGTTGACTGTCGGGAATTTGATCGCCGCCTCACCGCAGTTATAGAAGATGTTGTTGAAAATCTTCGCGTCACGTGCGGTGCCGCCGCGGCCTGCGAGACGGAATGCGACCGTTTTCTGGAAGTATCCGGCGCTGCGGCAGTTGCCGATCAGGTTATTCGTGATATAGTAATAGTCTGTGCCCTCTCCGTAGATGGCATAGCCGTTTACGAGATCGTCCTCGCCCATCGCATACCAGGGAGCGGATCCGGATACATGCGGAACCTTCGATTCGTCAAACCGGCCTTGAACATTCCAGAAAATATTGTTGTCAAGGAGATTGACGTCATCACGGCTGCATTCAATGAAAATCGCTTCGCGCTGTTCAATGCCGTCGAGGAAAAGGTTCTGAGTGATTCGGTTGTTCATATTTCCGACGTCGAGCCAGATATGATCCGCACGGAAGGTCTTCGTGAAAATATTGCGACGGATGAGCGTATTCCGGGTGTTGTGGAATTTAAGCCCTGCAGCTTCCCAGGAAAGCTCCATCTTCTGCCAGCCGGTTCCCTGAATCAGGTTGTCCTCAACGAGCATCTGCACTGCTCCGAGGCCGGCAATTGCGCAGACGCCGACGTCGAAAATCTTGCAGCGCCGGATGATCGAATGACCGTTGGGACGGTCAGGTTCAAAATTATGATGCCAGCATTCGCTGCCGATATCAATTCCGACACAGTTGGACCAGTCGATCGTACAGTCTTCTATGATCCAGTGATGGCCTCTGTGTGCCGAAAGGGCACCGCGCTGAGGAACCGGGCCGCCGGTTGCGGCGTGGGCTAAAGTCAGACCTTTCACTTTGATATAGGAGATGAAGGATTCTTCCGGCGCGAAGCACTGTTCGCGGGAGGTCAGTTCAATCAGGTGATCGGCGGGATCGCCGTCATCCGGGAGACGGAAATGAACCTTTTGTCCGTTTGCCTCAACCCAGTAGGAACCTGGAGTGGTTGCCATGTGATTGTAAAGCGGAACCTGCTGCAGCGGTTTTCCGTCACAGAAAACGACACCGCGGCGGTTCAGATAGGTTGTCATATCGGTTTTGTCGAATTCGATAAAAAGACGGTCATGGATAATGTTGACTGCACAGAAGGGATTGTAGCCCATGAAATCCTTCGGATCGAGCTTTGTTTCCCATACAACGGGCGTGACACCTGCCTGAGGACGTACGCCGCGGAAAAGATTCCAGTCTGTGCTGCGTTTGAAGTTTTTCGCGATTACGGAAGCCTTGATGATCGGTTCTCCGTCGCCGTAGGCTTCGTAGGCGATCATTTTTTCCGGACCTTCGCCGCTTCTTGCAGGGCTGACCGTTTCACGGTAAGTGCCGCCGTGGATCAGGACACGGGTACCGGGGGTGGCGATCTGCGCCGCGGCGTTGATCGTTTTGAACGGATGGTCAATCGAACCGTCGTTGTCGTCGCTTGCGGCGGGATTTTCACAGGCGACGTGAAGTTCGCGTTCGTACTGCTGCTCCTTCTCCCAGAATTCAAAATATTCGCCGTTCGGGAGGCGTGCTGTTAAATCTTTTGCCATTTCCATCTTCCTTTCGTGGATAGTATCGTTATTTTTATTATAAGCGTTTAGGGGATATGCGTCAATCGAATATTGCATTTTCTGCACGCGATTTGATCGCATGGAATTTCCTGGCATACATTATGCAGGAGTATTATCCGTATTGAAATATACACCGTTTTATGATATATTTTTCTTGTGAAGCAATTATATGCGCGTTTAACTGCTTTACGGGAAGCAAACGCGGATGATTTGAAAGGGGAAAGAATCATGATTCGTTTTGGTGCTCCGCTGCCGGAATTTCGTTCACCGGAGGAATGGGTCCGGCTGAACCGGAAACTAGGCTACAATGCGGCTTATGTTCCGGTTGATGAAAATGCATCGGAAAGTGAAATTGAAGAGTATCTCTGCGCCGCCCGGGAGAACGATATTGTTCTTGCGGAGGTCGGAGCATGGTCCAATCTGATTTCGCCCGATCCGAAGATCAAGGAAGCCGCGATTGAATACAACATCCGCCGCCTTGCGCTTGCCGAGCGTGTCGGGGCGCGCTGCTGCGTGGATGTTTCCGGTTCAAAGGGGAGTTACTGGTGCGGTTCTGATCCCGGAAATTACGCCGAGGGTACCTATGAAGAGACGATCGAGGTGATCCAGAGGGTTATTGACGCCGTTAAGCCGGAAAAAACCTACTATTCCATGGAATTCATGCAGTGGGCGTATCCGGATTCCACGGAGTGCTGCCTTCGCATGATCCGTGATGTCGACCGCGAACGGTTTGCCGTTCATCTTGATCCGGTCAATATTCTCAATATGCCGGAAAAGGTCTATAAGAACGGCGAGATTATCCGGGATGCGTTTGCGAGACTTGGACCGATGATCCGCTCCTGCCACGCGAAAGATGTCTTTATGGATACGAAGTTTCTTGTCCATATTTCAGAGATCCGGATCGGGCTCGGCTCGCTCGATTACAGCGCGTATTTAACCGAGCTTGCCAAATATCCCGAGGTTCCGCTGATGCTCGAGCATCTTGATACTCAGGAAGAATACAGGCTTGCCGCCGACCAGGTGCGCCTGTACGCGAAGACGCTCGGACTTTCGATGCCTCAGCCGCAGCTCTGAAACGTCTGGACTGCATAATACTCGAACAGTGCTGAATCTGCACGGTTCATGCTATCATGGGTTTGCTTGTCTTTCCCGGAAAACCCTTATGGAAGGATGAAGGAGGAACATTATGAAAAAAGCTTTAGCAGTTGTC
>ONSY01000250.1 GCA_900320605.1 uncultured Eubacteriales bacterium
ACTGGCAGGATCTTACGTCCAACGGTTTGTGCACCGGAATGCGGGCGCTTGAGGAAACGGCGCGAAGGATAGAAGAGCATCTGTCGGGCAGAGTCGAATGGACGAGTTTCGAGCAGATTATGGATCTTGTCGCCGCCGATCCCGGCGCATTCCCGAAGCCGGCCTTCTGACCGGGGGCTCCTGAAGAAGGCATGAAGAAGAAAAAATGGTTCAGACTCGACAACGCCGCGCTGATCTTTCCCGCGATTATGAAGCGCCGGTGGAACAACGTGTTCCGGATCTCGGTCTCGCTCGAAGAAGAGGTGGATCCGGAAACGCTGTTTCGCGCTCTGAATTCGCTGAGACACCGGTTCCCGACCTTCTTCGTGCGGCTGAAAACGGGTTTTTTCTGGTACTATCTTGAGGAGATCTCCGGAGACGTTCCGGTGGTCGCCGAATACGCGTATCCGCTGACGCATTTAAGCCGCCGTCAGCTTTCAAAGTGCTGCATACGCGTTCTGTACTACGAAAACAGATTCGCCGTCGAGTTTTTCCATTCGGTCACCGACGGTACCGGCGGCGCGGTCTTCGTGAAGAATCTGACCGCCGCGTATCTGAACCTTAAATACGGCGTCTGCGGTTGCTTTTCCGACGGTATCGCCGATCCGTTGGAACCGCCTCCGCCGGGAGAGCTGACCGACCGTTTTCCGGAATGCGCCGGAGAATATCCGGTGCCCGAGGAGGACACCCGGGTGTACCGCCTGCGCGGCACTCCTGAGCCGGACAGATTCCGCCATCTGACCACCGGAGTGGTGCCGACGGACGAGCTGATCGCCGTCTCACACAGGCACGGAGTCACGGTGACCGCCTTCCTCGCCGCGGTGATGGCGGAGGCCGTCGCGAAGGTGCAGGCGGAAAACCGTCCCCGCCGCGCCTGGAAGCCGGTGAGGATCATGGTCCCGGTCAATCTGCGCCGTCTGTTCGGCGTCGACACGCTGAGAAATTTCGTGCTTACCGTTACGGCGGGATTCGAGCCGAAGCTCGGGGAGTATTCTTTCGACGAGATCTGCCAGATCATCAGCCGCACCCTCGCCCTGAAGGCGACGCGGCAGCACATGGCGGCAAAGATAGAAGCCAACGTACGTCCGGCGGAAAACAGGATCATCCGCGCCATGCCGGTGTTTATCAAGAATCCGGTGATGCGCCTTGTCTACCATTTCGTCGGGGAACGCGTCGGATGCATCAATATATCGAATCTCGGAAACGTGACCTTCCCCGCGCCCTGCGACGCGTACGTCCGCAGGTTCGAATTTATCATCGGAGTCCAGTATTCCTATCCGAACAACTGTTCGGTGGTTTCCTGTCAGGGAAAAACGTTTATAAATATGATCCGCTCGACCAGGGAATCCGAGCTTGAACGTCTCTTCTTCTCGAGACTCGTCGAACTCGGGCTTCCCGTCGATATCGAAAGCAACAAAAGGAGGTAGCCGGAATGTACTGCGTGCGCTGCGGAGTCAGACTTTCCGACGGAGAAAAAGAGTGCCCTCTCTGTCATACCCCTCTTCCGGAGACCGGAGGCGATTCGGGGTCCTCTTATACCGCGTACAGCGACAGGTTCCCGAAGGAAAGGGACAGCGAAAAATATCTGGCGCTTGGGCTGGTCACCGCCGGGATGATCGCCGCCTGCCTGATCTGTCTGATAATATGCCTTACGACCTACGGCCGGGTGTCCTGGTCGGGGACCGTGATGCTCGGGATCGCTTTTTCCTGGATCGTGCTGGTGCTGCCCTTCTTTTTCAGAAAATGGTATCCGCTTATTTTTCTGCCGGTCGATTTCGCGGCGGCGGCAGGTTATCTTCTGTATATCTGCCTCTGGCTGGGTCAGCACTGGTATCTTTCATTCGCCTTCCCGCTGACGCTTATCACCGGCGCTTTGACCGTGGGGACGGTCTCGATGCTGCGCTATATAAAGAAAGGACGCATATTCATCGTCGGAGGACTGCTGATAGCCATCGGCTCGCTTTGCATGCTGGCGGAGTTCTTTCAGCATATAACCTTTTCGACCGGGATGTTCGTCTGGTCGCTCTACTGCGTCGCCTTTTTCTCGGCCGTCGGACTGTTTTTCATCATTTCGGCGATAATTCCGCCGATGAGGGCGTTCCTCGAGAGGAAATTCTTTATCTGATCACCCGCTCGGGATTTGCCGGCGGTCCACTGAACCGACCGCCGGGCAACCGTTTG
>ONSY01000244.1 GCA_900320605.1 uncultured Eubacteriales bacterium
GGATCGGCGTAACCATGCTCGATAAGCGATTCATAAGCCGAGAAAATCAGCGATACCTCCGAAAGCTTCTTCGACAGTTCCCCCTGCGTCAGCTTTCTGGAATAGGCAAGCAGATCATCCGCGGAAAGCGCCGAGCTTTTCAGTTCGGAAAGGGCGGAAATCAGGAACTGGCCGAGTTCGCCGCGTTTCGCGGGACCGGCATATACTTCAAGCTGATCAATCATCTGTGACGCCGCAAGTTCCATCAGTATCACACGGCCGCCGTCGCTCAGGCGCTCTCCAACCAGCCCCCCGTAAATCCGGAAGAACATTTCCGTCAGGCGGGAAAAGCTCGTCACAACAACATCCTTGGCGCGCTGAGGCCCGAGCATCTCAAGAATTGCCTTTTCAGACTCAAATGAATACTGCTCCGGAACGATCAGCATCTGCCGGCCGGCACAATCCGGATCGGGAGCTTTGAACAGTTCTCTTGAATACCGTGTTTTTCCGCTGCCCGCACGGCCGAGTACAAGCTGAAGCATTTTAATTCATCCTTTCTGAAGAACCCAAAGTGGTTAACTGGTATCATAAAAACGTCCGTTGAAACAACTTTACATGGAGACACGCTTTAAGGGACGGCAGAGAAATGTCTCTCTGTATTCCTGCAGAAAAGCCTTCCGACATGCTTCGGCTGCAGGATTTTCCTTCTGAAACAGAGCATATACCGCGCTTCCGCTGCCGGTCATCAGAGTTCCAAAAGCACCGAAATCACGCATTTTCCGCTTGATCGACAGAACCTCGTCATTCTGCAGCGCTTCGTCAAAATCGTTATAGAGCGCTTCCGCTACCGCGTGAAGATCTTTCTTTGCGAGCGCATCGCACATGAGTCCGGCGCTTCGGCGCTGTACCGGAGGACGCTTGTCGATCTCCCGATAGGCACTGGCGGTAGATACGGAAAACTTCGGCTTTACGATAACGATTTCACATTCAGGCATCGATTCCGCATCTGAAAGGACCTCGCCGATTCCTGTGCATAGTTTCGTGCCTCCCGAAATACAAAACGGAACATCCGCGCCGATTTCCGCTCCGAGGGTGCAAAGCTCCTGTTCGGACATTCCCGCACCGTAAATCTCATTTAATGCAAGAAGAGCAGCGGCAGCATCCGCGCTGCCTCCGCCGAGCCCGGCCTGTGAGGGAATCCTTTTTTCTATTGACAGAGAAACACCGCCTCTGATGCCCCTGCTTCGCAGGAAAAGGTCCGCCGCCCGGTACGCGATATTCTTGTCTCCGTTGAGCGCAGGTTCACTGCATAGGACCTGTATCTCACCCGGCGTCTTCTCCGCAGTGATGATATCACAGAGCGAAATCTGCTGCATAACCGTTTCAAGAAGATGGTATCCGTCTTCACGGCGTCCGGTGATTTCCAGAGAAAGATTTATTTTTGCATATGCTTTTTTCGTAATCATAGGAACCTCCATTACATTATCTATAGTATAACACAAACGCAGTCCCTTAAAAAGTACCGTAAGTGCATTCCGTAATATTTCGTTACACTCTTATATCCGTTGGTTACAGTTTTGTTATTATGATCACAATTCTGTCATTTATATTGACTTGTTTTCGTAAAATCCGATATAATAATGGTGCAAAGGAGATGATTCAATGGAAGAATACGCGGTATATATATGGGTCGCGGTAACGATCCTTGCCGTGCTCGTTGAAGCAGCAACCTCTCAAATGGTCTCCATCTGGTTCGTATTCGGCGCGCTCGCAGCTCTGATCGCGGGCCTCATCGGCGCGAACTTCCTGATTCAGGTTATCGTGTTTGCTATCGTCACGATGATCGCGCTGGTTCTGACCAGACCGCTTGTAAAAAATGCCTCCCTTTTCAAGAAGGAGGAAACGAACGCCGGCCGGTTTGTCGGCAAAGAAGGAATTGTCACCGTAAGAATCAACAATCTCGAAAACGAAGGGCAGGTTTCCGTTCTCGGTTCCTCGTGGTCAGCCCGAAGCTGGGACGGAACGCCGATCGAAGAAAACGAACGTGTTGTCATCGAAAAGATCGAGGGCGTCAAGCTCATCGTATCCAAGAAATAAGAAAGGGGTATTTGATTTATGGGTCCTGGATTCTATGCACTGATTGCGATTCTTTTCCTCGTTATTGTCACTGTTATCCTGAACATCAAAATCGTCCCGCAGGCCAACGCCTACGTCGTCGAACGCCTCGGCGCCTACCGTGTTACCTGGGGAACCGGTCTTCATTTCAAAATCCCGTTTTTTGACCGTATCGCTAAAAAGGTATCCCTGAAGGAGCAGGTCATCGATTTCCCGCCGCAGCCTGTCATCACAAAGGATAACGTAACGATGCAGATCGACACGGTGGTTTATTTCCAGATTACCGATCCGAAGCTGTACGCCTACGGCGTAGAGCACCCGATCTCCGCGATCGAGAACCTCTCCGCCACGACACTCAGAAATATCATCGGCGACATGGAGCTGGATCATACTCTCACCTCGCGTGATGTGATCAATTCGAAGATCCGCGTGATTCTCGATGAAGCCACTGACGCCTGGGGCATCAAGGTCAACCGCGTCGAGCTTAAAAACATTCTCCCCCCGAAAGAGATTCAGGACGCGATGGAGAAGCAGATGAAGGCCGAACGTGAACGCCGGGCGAAAATACTCGACGCCGAAGGTGAAAAGCGCAGCGCCATTCTGATCGCGGAAGGTCACAAAGAATCCGCCATTCTTCAGGCGGACGCGACTAAGGAGGCCAAAATCCGCGAAGCCCAGGGTGAGGCCGAGGCTATCGTTTCCATCCAGAAGGCCATGGCAGACGGTCTCAGAATGCTTAACGAAGCGGCTCCCACCGACGCGGTCATCGCCCTGAAGAGCCTCGAAGCCTTCCAGAAGCTCGCCGATGGAAAAGCGACAAAGATCATCATTCCTTCTCAGATTCAGTCTCTCGCGGGTCTTGCGACTTCCGTCAAGGAACTGATTTCGACCGAACCGGAAAAGAAGGCGTGATTGCCCCGTCCCGAAACATATCCAGACGCCTCCGGTCACTCCCGGAGGCGTTCTCGTAATCTGTCTGTTTATACAAGGAGTTTCCCATGTGGTTTGCTATCATCGGCTCACTGTTCGCCGTTTTCGCAGTCGGTCTTCTATATCTTTCCTTCAGAGCGGCGCATTTCGGATTGATACGGAAAGCTGCCGGCTCACGGCGCTGGCTTGCAAGACTGATCTCCCTTCTGGCTTTTCTCATACTCAGTGCTGTCCTCTGCCTTCTCTGGAACATGATGAACGCGGCGGTATGCATGATTCATCTCGTTGTTTTCTTTCTGCTCTGCGATTCTGTTTCCTTAATTGTTTCAAAAATACGCAAAAAGAAGCCGGAACGTTACTGGGCGGGAGGGGCCGCCATTGTGATCTGCGTTGTTTACCTCACGGGCGGATGGCTGTCCGCACACCATGTCCGGCAGACGGACTATGCATTTGAATCTACGAAGATTTCTCAGGATACCCGCATCATTCAGATCACCGATGTCCATCTCGGAGCTACCTTCCACGCCGACGGTTTTTCTGAACACCTTGAACGAATCAACGGCCTTTCCCCGGACGCCGTCGTTCTGACGGGCGATTTCGTGGATGACGATACTTCCCGGGAAGACCTTATCGCCGGCTGCAGGGCGCTCGGAACCCTCAGGACAAAATACGGTGTGTTTTTTGTCTTCGGAAACCACGACCGAGGTTATTTCAGTGAAAGATCCCGCGGCTGGTCCAGCGCGGATCTGCGCCGCGAACTCGAGAGCAACGGCGTAATCATTCTTGAGGACGCGTCTCTTGAAATTGGCGGAAACATTACGATTTCCGGACGGAAAGACCGTTCTTCCGGCGCCAGGAAAACGGCGCAGACCCTCCTTTCCGGGATCACTCCCGGGCGATATGTCGTCCTGCTCGATCATCAGCCTCATGAATTTGACGCAGAAGCCGCGGCCGGGGCGGATCTCGTCCTGTGCGGCCACACCCATGGAGGCCAGTTCATACCGATCAATCATTTCGGAGAATGGATCGGCGAAAACGCGCTGGTTTACGGA
>ONSY01000243.1 GCA_900320605.1 uncultured Eubacteriales bacterium
CCGTCTTTATTGAGGCAGGGCTCGCCGTTTACGCCGAAACAGGAGAACAGTTCGCACCGGCCCTGGGCATTGTACTGCAGCGTGTTTCTTGCGCATCCGTTTGCGTTTTGAACGGGTTTTCCGTCTGTTCCGAGATAGGAGGTTTCCAGGACGCGGCCGTTTTCATCATGTCTCCAGGTCTGGGAAGCGAATCCGTCGCTGTTAAGCACGGGATTTCCCTCACAGTCCAGAAAATCCTCACGGGAAAGTTTTCCGGCGGCGCCGTATTCAAATACCGCCGAGGCGTAGCCCTCGGGAAGCTCCGTCAGTTTTCCGTCGGTCCCGTAGAAATCCGCGCGGAGCATTTTTCCCCAGCTGTCATACTCCGCGGCCGCGCTCGCGAATCCGTCGGAATTCAGTACGGGTTCTCCGCCGGTACCGAGAAAACGCGAGACAGTCCGGTTTCCGTGCGCGTCATATTCGAGCGCGTAGACGGAAAAACCGCCCGTCTGCCGCACCGGTTCGCCGCTCACGCTGTAAAAGCGCGTCTCGACGGGATTGTGGCTTGTGTCATAGACGATCTTGGCCGAGGCAAATCCCCTGCTGTTGCGGATCGGCGCACCCTCCGCGTCGAGATAGGTGTATTCCTCCACCTCGTTCTTCCCGTTGTAGGAAAAGGAGATGCCGGCGACACCGTTGTTCAGGCCGAGAATCCGGTAGTCCTCCGGGAAGCGCGCGCTCCCGCGTTCCCCGGTGTAACTCAGGTACCAGAGGCGGGATACGCGGCCTGTTTCGTCACGTTCGTAACGCAGTCCGCTGATCCCGTCCGAATCGAAAGCAACGTTGTTGTAGGCCGGATTGCTGACATAGCGCATTTCCCTGAGAAAACCGTTTTCATCATAATCAAGGAGATAGCGCGAGACGTTCTGAAGCTGTTCGCCGCTGAGATCGCTGTCTTCGAGCGGGTTGTTCGCGTGCAGGAAGGTGCTGCCGACGTAGGAATCGTTTGTTTCAAACTGGAGATCCACGGTCTGAAGATTCGCGTAGTTCATAATCAGGACGAGATCTCCGGATGTGTTGTACCATGTGACCTTATCGAGCTCGTCGTTTTCCGAATACTCATAGGTCGCCCGGACCGGGCGGTCGTGGTCAGCCGTTGAGCTGTGGGCCTTGAGCTGCCCGAAGGCGTTCTCAAAACGCAGTTCGCGCACTCTTCTGCGGCTCGATACGATCGAATAATGTCCGGAGGCGCTGAGAATTTCCTTTTCGCTTAAGGGTCCGATCCCCTCGGGAATTCCGAAACGCTCCGTATAATCGAGATAATAGGCGGTTTTCGGAGAATAATAATCCCAGCAGAAATATCCGGCCGCCGCCGCGCAGAGAAGAAAGGCCGCGCCGGAAAGTGAGGCGATCAGAGTTTTCTTCCTCCGGCGCCTGGTATCGTCGCTTTCTATTTCCTCAAGCCTGAGGCCGTGCATGCGGGCGATCACTTTCAGAAAGGCGCTGCGTTTTCCGGAATCATAGATGTTCGCGCCGAGAATCGTCTGTTTTTCGCACAGTTCGCGGAGCCGAAGGGGAAAGCACTCCTCCTCAGGACGCGGAGACGGATCGACAATAAAGGGAATAATGCGGGAGGGGTCACCGCCGCCGTCCAGAAAATACTGAATCTCGTCATCGAGGTACTGGGATTTTTCCCGGGCGGCCCGGGAACAGATGACGATCAGATATTTTGAAGCCTGAACCTCCGCGCGCAGTCCTTCATCCAGAAGACCGGGCGTCAGGTTGGTCTTATCGAGAAAGACGGGCGAAAAGCGCTGAGGCAGATCCCGGTGATTCCGGCGCGTCCGCTGAGGCAGACGGTAGGACTGAAGGCGGCGCTTGAGCCAGTTCGCCCAACGGGAATCCGTTCGCCGGTAACTGATGAAGGCAAAATACGTATAGCCGGAATCGATGAGATTCTGACTGCCGGCATTTTGAGATCGGTCCATAGAAACCTCCTGACGCAAGTATGAAAAAGGCAGCCGCCTGAATCGCTCAGAGAACAGGCGGCATGGATGGCTCAGAGAATGTCTTCGCCGAAGCGCAGAATTTCCCAGCTGTAGTCATCTTTCTGCTGATCTTCGGCGCTCAGCCGGTCGAACGGAAGCAGAAGAGGATGAAGTCTCAGGGTATTATCACGCTCCGGAGCGTACCGCCAGCCGTTGAGAAGATGGAACCGCATCCATCGCGCGTGTTCGATCCGGCGGAACCGTTCGCGCTGAGCACCTTCGGAGGCGGAAAAGCGCTCCCAGGCGCGCGCGAACGACTCTTTGGAGGCGGTGCTTTCTCCGAGCAGGCGAAGCTTTACGGAAAGATGGTCCGCCGCGGCAAGATTGGAACGTCGGGTAAAGTCACTCAGTTCATGCCAGCGGGGCGCGTTCGGGTTCCCGCGGCGGTAAAGATCGTTGACCGCGATCGCGCGGCGGTTCAGTGACTCGCCCATCACAAGCTGTGTTGTATAGAGCTCGGCGGGACTCCCGAAACATTCGGCGCCTTCAGAACGGAGAGAAAGCCGGGCGTAAACCTGACCGCGGACGGGATAACGGCGCCGCAGTTCCCCGAGCTCGCGGCGGCAGAGTTCCTCATCGTCGAGGCAGAAGATGATCCGGTCGGCCTTCTCAATCAGTTCGGCATCGTCATTCCAGTGATCCGCGAACTGCAGGGAGTCGGCGCCGCCGAACGCGGTGTCAACCAGAAGCGCTGTCTGCAGTTCGGGATGAAGACGGCAAAATCCGGAGTAGTCGCCGGCGGCGATATAGGAGACGTGCTGCGCCGGGTCGATGATTCCCTGCAGAAGTCCCTGCTCAAGAAGCGCCTGTGCCCAGGTTCCGTCGCCGATGATCAGAACAGTCTCGTCCGGGGAACGCAGCGGAAAACGGTCCCAGTAAAGGCGCGCGCAGAGCTGAGCCGGATCAAACTGATGACGGTTTTCAGGCAGGGCGTCGTAGAAAGAGGCGCTTCTGCAGTAGACATTTGCGGGCAGTGAGGGAAAGAGCATGGCAAGCCGCTCATTCTCCGTATCGTTTTTTCCGAGACAGAAAAGATGAAAATCACCGTTTTTCTTGCGCCGGCAGATTTCCTGGGCGTCAAGAGCGATCGCTTTTCCGGGGAAGCAGGCTCCTTCGGTATTGGCGAAGAGGAGAATCCGTTCCGGATCCTCCGCGTAAAGCGATTTTGCGAGCGCGCCGCTCTCCTCATTGTTCTCAGAAAAGATATACCAGGTTTTTCCCTGAAGGAAGGACAGGCGGATCACCTGAAGCGCGCGTCCGCGCACAAAGGAGGCCAGCATGCTGATCAGAACGCCGAGCAGGCCGAGCGTCATGAGCTGGAAGAGCGCGCCGATAATTCTTCCTGCTGTCGTAACCGGATAAAAATCACCGTATCCGACGGTTGTGATTGTCGTCAGAAGATACCACAGGGCTTTCGGAACGGAAACGATTGTCGCGTCAGGCCGGGAAGATTCGGCGAGGATCAGCAGAAAAACAAGCAGGCAGACCGCAAGGAAAAAACCCGCGGCCAGAAAGCGTTTCTTGCGCATCTCAGTCGCCTCCTTCCGGCGCTTCCTTCAGAAGCGCGAAGAGCATTTCCACATTGTCGCGGTCCGACTGTTTGTAATCGGTGGTTCCGCCGGTCACCGCGTTTTCCTTTTCGGAGAGTGCGTCAAGTTCATCCCAGCCGATCAGGCAGGCGTGAAGACGCTTTTCCGGGTCCTTGCCGATGCGGATCGGCGTTTCGCCGGCGGCTTTCTGCCGGCGGTAGATTTCTGCACGCTCCAGCCAGACATCTTCCGGCATCGGACGGTAGCCCATCGAATAATGGAACGCGTTCCAGCGAAGATGTTCCGTCTGCGCGAGATTTTCAAGTACCTGCGCTTCGAGCGCGAAGTCATCCCGTTTTGCCGTCTCCCGGTCTGTTCCCGCGAGACGCAGAAACGCGTTGAGGAAATCGGCGCTCGCGCGGCAGCTCATGCGGCTGAAATAGTCGCACTGAGCCCAGAGCTCCCGTGCCGAGAGACCGCGGGAGCGGTAATACGCATAGTTGATCTGCATGGCGGCCGCGTCCATCTGATCGCTTGAAAGAATTTCCGGAATCAGAACGGATACGGTTTTTGCTTCCCCGCGGCGGTCGGCGTTCTTGCGGATGACGGATCCGCCGCACTGGAGGATCAGCGCGTCGATTCCGAGCGTCTCGAAAAGGCGTGCAAACTCAACGGCGATTTCACCGGCCTCTTTGTCGTTTCCGGTGCAGATCGCCACGTAGTTGAGCGCCGGGCCGGTTTTCTGAATCTGTTCGTACAGTTCGACGCTTCGCGCGTCCGCGTCGATAAAGGTCAGATCATACTGCTCGCGGATGGCGGGATACCGGCTGAAGAAGCTGCCGGCCTGCTGTGCGTATCCTTTCGCGACGATTGTCGCGTGGAAGCGGCTCGCGGTAAACTGTCCGTTCATCACAAGCGCGCGCAGCACGGCCTGTCCGGTTTTTCCGAAGCCGACGATCAGCGCCTCGAAGTTTTCGCAGGCTTTCCCGCGGCCGTCAAAGCGCATGGTATCGCAGGGAGGGAAAGCTTCGACCATCAGCCGCGCGAGAAGCGCCTCGCGTTCATAGGCAAGAACGCTGCCGTAGCCGTAGCGGCTGCCCGAAGCCTGAAAATCCGATGAGACCGATTCGTCCGGGAGAATCAGCGTAAGACTTGTCTGTTCCGGGAGAATCCCGGCCTTTTCCAGCGAGCCGAGAAGAGACTGGGCATAGCGGAGATTGGCGGAGGGATTGTCATCGAGACAGTAGACAGAGAGGCTGCGTTTTCCCGGCCGGAATCCGATGTGGCGCAGAAAATCGGCGGTGCCGTTTTTCGCGTCGTTGTCGGAGAACATCAGGCTTCCCATATGAAGAATTTTTGAATCAAAGGAAGATCCGTTTCCGGAATCAACAAACAGCTTTTTCGTTTTTTTCGGCAGCTTCTGCGCGAAAGAAACGGTTTCATCGCTGACGCCGAAGATGAGACTCAGATTGCCCCGCCGCAGAAGCAGCAGATTGAGTGTACGGATCAGGCGTGTGCCGATTGCCGCGACAACGGCGCTCGCTGTGCAGTACAGCGCGAGCAGATGGGTGAGGTAGAGGAAGATCAGCATCACCGGGGACTGGAACAGCGGCGCGGATGAGATCGCGCCGATTTCATTTCTCCCGAGGAACATGCAGAAAACCGCGAAAAGCGTCCGGGCGACCGCCTGGGGAATGCTGCCGTAATTCGTATAGAAGCCGTACCCGTAGAACAGCGTTCCGAAGATTCCGGTTATCAGCAGCAGAACGCCGGTGAGGCGCGTGACGATCCGCGGCTGAAATCCCAGCGAGATCAGCAGAACCATGAACAGCGCCACCGCGATGGCGTAAACGGCGATCAGGGAAAGGGTCATAAATCCACCTCCGGCAATTGTGCGGAAAATCTATATAAAGGGTTGAACTGTCTGATCTAATAGTACCATAAATGTCCGGGAATAAAAAGAAGAGATTTCACCGAAACAGCGAAATCTCAGCAAATTCCGGCGCAGAAACACTCAAACGCGTTCCGGACGGTTCCGATCTCCCAGGAAAGAAGGTCATCAAAGGGGGTTTCCGTCAACAGTTCACGGACAAAACGCGCTCCGAGATAGTATCCGGTATCGGGCTGACCTTCGAAACGGACCCAGTCTCCGAAAAACCGCTGATTCTCAAAGGACATCGTGTCCAGATCCCCGGAAAACGCTTCGGCGATCCGGGAAAGATGCGCGGCGCACCATGAAGTCCATTGAGATCCCTGATGATAGAACTGAGGATCGCCGACCGTCTCCTGCTCGAATACCATCGCGATCCCTTCGGTAAACAGCTGCCACAGGAAACGGTCACGTCCGGTTGAAAACTCACGCCGCAGCACTCCGTACTGTTCCTGGTAGAGGTGACCGAGCTCGTGAAGAATCAGGGCTTTCATCTCCGAGAGGCCGCCCCAGTGAAGTTCCAGGATCTTTTCGACGCCCAGCAGAACCGTTTCACGTCCGTTGAGCTGAACCGCCCATCCGGCGCCGCTGCAGAGGCCGAGATATAAGACAAGGTCTGCGTCGACGGTTCTGCCGAAAACGGAGAGAATCGTTTCCTCCAACCGGTCCGTGACGGCGCGGAAATGATCCGTTATTTCCCGGGTTTCCTGTTCCTTCTCGTACACGGCGTGGAGGACCGGGAGATAGTTTTCTTCGAAGGAAAGCCCCGCGTTGAGGCAGTCCTGAAGATCCGCTCTGCACAGTTCGGTGATCCCCGGCATCCGTGAATCCGTGTACCGTTCCCACCGGGGGAGGGAAAAAGATCCGTTTTCGTAAATTGATCTGATTCCGTCCGTCAGGTCAAATGTTCTCATTGCCGGATCCTTCCTTCCGCATACTGCGGCAGTATTCCTTCAGCGCGGTGTATTCGCGCAGGTAGATGCCGCGGCGTTCCTCATCTGTGTTTGTGTAATCGGCATGTCTTGAAAAGACGGCGAGTGCCTCTTCGAGAGGAATCCACCGCGCCACTGTGCCGAAAGCCTTTTCCTGCTCCGTGAGATGAACCGCGGTTCTGCCGGTTTGTCTGCAGAGATAATAGTAACTGGTGTATTTCCAGTCTTCGTAATACTCGTTGAGAACAAGGATGCGTTTCAGCGGCTGTGCCAGAAGGCCTGTCTCTTCCGCCAGTTCTCGGATACAGCATTCTTCCGGTGACTCGGAGCCTTCCGCTCCGCCGCCGGGAATCATCCATACGCCGACTTTCTCCATGCAGGAGAGAAGAATATTCCCGCCGCTTATCACGATTGCGCGGCTCGCCGCGCGGGTATGACTTGTAAATCCGGAGTAGTTTTCTCCGTAAATATCAAATGTTCTGACTGAGGTTTCACCGCGGCAGGCATCGAGCGGGATTTCCCACCAGATACGGTCATTTTCCGTGTCCATACGTGAAAAGCCGCAGCGTCTGAGCACGTTCTGCGACCTGATATTATCCTTGAGGGTATCAGCCCGGACGGTTCTGATTCCGAGATTCTTTCCGAATTTCAGAAACGCGCACAGGGCCTCAGTCATGTAGCCGCGGCCGGTATAGGCCGGATTGAGGCCGTAACCGACTTCGGTGATTCCCCCACGGGGAACATATTTGTAATCGATGGAACCGATCACATGGCTGTTTTCTTTGAGAACGATCAGAAATTCCGTGAAAAACAGATAATGCTCCGGATCATCCGCGATTTCTTTCTCAAGCTTCAGGAGAAAATCCCTGAGAAGATAATCCAGTTCCTCGCCGCGGTATACGACGCTGTACATTTTTTCAAATCCGGCGAGATCGGTATTGAACAGGCGGAGGTTTTCTCCCGTGTAGGGAAAGAGAACCAGGCGCTGTGTTTCGATTCTGTCAGTCATGATTTCAGCGTTCATGGCTTGTCCTCTCAGTCTGACACGGAGCGGTCAAAAAAATAGCCGAAATTAAACCGGATTTCATGCCGCTCGATATCGCGGTTCGTATAGCAGCAGGTATCGAAACCAATCAGCCGGAATCCCTGACTGCGGTAGAAGGCAATCGCGCGGACATTGCAGGACTGGGTTTCAAGGATCACCGCGCGCCGGTTTTCGGATTTCGCCTTTTCCTTCGCGAGATTCATCAGGCGCGTGCCGATCCCTTTCCGATGAAGGGAATCCGCAACCCAGAGTTCCGTCACCATCAGCCGGTTGCTCCAGTCTTCCGGGCAGACCTCGATGCAGGCGAGCAGACTCTCTTTTCCGTTTTCATTCTGAAGAATCCCGAACGCCTCGGCTCCTTCCCAGTGATCCTGGTAAAGTTTGTCCGGGAAGTCATATTCCTCCGGCGTATGGGTTACGGGCTGATCGAATTGTTTCTTTCGAAGCATGAAATGAAACGCGTCCGTTTCCTCTCCCGCTTCAAGATCGAAATATTCTTCCGTCGTATAGCGGATCGGAACCGGCGTGCCTTTCCATTTTTCTTTCGGCAGCGGGACGATTTCGTATTCCATGATTTCTCCTTCTATCATTTTACAGGGAGACACGGCGTTCAGCGCGCTATTTTCCGGATCATGGAATATTCGTTTAGAAGCGTTCCGTCACGCAGACGGATCGCGTCCGGTTTTACGCCCGTAATGCGAAATCCCATTTTCTCGTAAAGCGCGCGCGCACGTGTGTTTCCCTCGATGAATTCCAGTTCAAGCTGAAGAAGCTGAGGGGTTTCTTCGGCGATGCGGATCAGAGTTTCAAACATTTTCGTTCCGATCCCCTGATTCCAGTATTCCTTCAGAAGCGCGATCGCGACGCTCGCGCGGTGCCGGGTTTTGATGTTGCCGGTCCAGAGAATTTCGCAGTTTCCGGCGACCTTCCCTTCAACGATGCAGACGAGCATCACGTGATTGTCGGCAGTATTGCAGCCTTCTATGTATTCAAGCTCCTTTTCCGCGGTGTATTTCCCGCATTCCTCCGGATAGCGGAGAATAAACTCGGTTTCCCCTGCGGAGCGCAGAAGATATTCAAGCAGTCCGGGAATGTCCTCCTCACGGCCGCAGCGCAGCAATGCCTTCCGTCCGTCTTTTAATGTGAAGCTGATATCCTTTACAATCATTTATACCCCTTGTTTCCTGGCTTTTTCAGCAATCCCTGTTTTGATCCGGCAGAATCGTTCCGCCGCCGAGCACTTCATCATCACGGTACAGAACGCAGGCCTGACCGGGTGTGATCGCGCGCTGAGGTTCATCGAAGACTACCGATACATCCCCGTTGGGCAGCACGCTGGCCGTACAGGGCTGTTCTTTGTGTTTATAGCGGATCTTGGCCTTGCAGTTGATCGGCTTTTCCGGGACGATCCCGCAGGTCCATATGAAATCGCCTGCTGTGAGGTTCTTCGAAAAGAGATCCGAATTGCTTCCGAGGACAACACGGTTCTCGGCAGCATCGACGCGCAGGACGTAGAGCGGTTCGGAATACGCGATCCCGAGTCCGCGGCGCTGGCCGCGTGTATAGCGGATGATGCCGCGGTGTTTTCCCAGCGGCGTTCCGTCTTTGAGTACGAAATCTCCTTCGGGATATTCTTTCCCGGTGAGTGTCTCGATTACTTTTGCGTAATCTCCGTCCGGAACGAAACAGATATCCTGACTGTCCGGCTTCTGTGAATTGATAAAACCGTTTTCCCGGGCGATCCGCCGTGTCTCGGCCTTCGTCAGTTCTCCGATCGGCAGGAGAAGCTTCGCAAGCCGCTCCTGATTGAGCGAATATAGAACGTAACTCTGGTCCTTCGATTCGTCAGGCGCCTTTAAAAGCGCGAATCTTCCGTCTCTTTCAACGATTCTGGCATAATGGCCGGTTACGATCTTTTCGCAGCCGAGAATTTCCGCCCGCTCAAACAGTCTGTCGAATTTCATATAGCGGTTGCAGTCAATACAGGGATTCGGAGTAAGCCCGTTTTCATAGGAGCAGATAAACGGGTCAATGATTTTTTCGCGGAATCCGTCCTTGAAGTTAAAGACGTAATAGCGCATTCCGAGCTTCCGGGCGACGCTCCGCGCGTCCTCGACGTCATCGAGCGTGCAGCATGTGCGGGAGGCATCCCGGACGATCTCCGGGTCATCGTAAAGCTTCATCGTACATCCGATGCATTCATAGCCTGCCTGCTGCGTCAGGTACGCGGCGACGCTCGAGTCGACTCCTCCGCTCATCGCGATCAATGCTTTCATGAGTGAATCCCCTTTCAGCCGGGCTTATGGTTTCCGGCAATCAGCCGGCCTTGTAATATGCGTTGCCGTTAAAGGTGTCGGTAAGATGATATTCGTCAAACGTGAAAATCTGGCGTCCGCCGGCGGCAAAGACGGACAGTCTGCCGCTGTCGATCGACCACTTTGCCTCGATTTGAGCGCCGCTGGCGTATTTATAGGCTGCGGTTCCGTCTTCGTAAATCTCGATGGCGAGATAGTCATCGCCCTCGCTGAATTCCCAGAGACCGACAGGATTGAATTCGCCCGGGTTCTCAACCGGTTCGTCACGGTCGGGCAGGGTGGACTTAACGTAGACATGACCGTTATAGGTGTCGACCAGAGTTCCGTCCTTGTAAACAAGATCCTGTCTTCCGCCCGCCGCGAAAATCGAGAGTGTGTCGTCCTCAACTTCCCATCTGGCGTTGATGTCGGTACCGCTCGCGTATTTGTAAACGGCGGTTCCATCGTCGTGAATGACAATTCCGAGGAATTCCTCTTCGGTTTTGTATTCCCAGTACCCGACAGCGTCGAAATTCGCTTCACCGGGGTCAGGGGCCGTGCCTTTGAAATAAACCTGGCCGTTATAGTTGTCGGTAAGCTTTTCCTCTTTATAGACGAGATCCTGTCTTCCGCCGGCTACGAAAATGGAGATCACATTGTCCTTCATTTCCCATCTGGCATCAACCTTTGTTCCGTCAGCGTAATGATAAACGGCGGTGCCGTCGTCATTGATGAGAATCCCGAGGTATTCGTTTCCGATGTTATATTCCCAGTAGCCAAGCACATCCTCCTCGCTGACCTTCTGGGGAGTTTCTTCCGATGATTCGTCTTTGGAGGATTCTTCCGACGTTTCCGGTTCTTCCGAAGATTCCGGATCGCTTTCCGGCGTCGGCTCCGGCTGCGATTCGGAACTCTGGGGTTCCTGAGACGAAGTGCTGCTGCTTTCTTCCTTGCTGCAGGCGGCGAGAACAACAGTCATCAGTACGGCGAGCAGAAATGCGATGATTTTCTTTTTTTCAGAATACATTTTTATTCTTCCTTCTTTCTATGATGAAGCATTATATTTTGCATGTTTTATCTGATTTTCAGACCGTCTCTGAACGCTTCGCCGACTCTGCCGCCGACCTTGTAGTAGCCATGGGTATAGGGATCAAATGCGATCGCTTCAAGAGAATCAATGTCAACTTTTCCGTCTTTCAGAACAGATTCCTCCGCGCTGGTGCGCAATACTTTCCCGATCACACCGAGACCGGTCGGATCGTTCTGATATTCCACAAACCCGCATTCCAGCGCGATCGGGAGTTCATTGATGACAGGCGCGTCTACAATCTCCGATCTGACATATGTCATTCCGCTGTGCTGAAGCTTGTCCGGAACCTTATGCCCGCTTACCACACCGAAGTAGTCGGCTTCTGCCACGTGTCTCGCGTCTGCGATGTGGACGACAAAACCGCCGCGCGCTTTAATGTTTTCGACAGTTTTGTGGGTTTCGCTCAGGTTGAGCGCGATCAGATCGCGATCAAGCATTGTACCCCAGGCCGCATTCATCACATCGACGCTTCCGTCTTCGTTGAAGGTGGAAATGAGAAGCACCGGCATTGGAAAAATGGCTTCCGTAGTCTGAATCTGTTTTTTCATTCTATATATTCTCCTTTGAATGGTTTCCCAAGATATTAAGACAGGTTCTCTTTGCTGATATGTCAGTATAAAAGGCAACGGCGGTTTTCAGCAGTGTTTTGAGAATGTCTGCCGTTTCAGATATATGAAATAGACTGCCAGCAGGACAGCCGACACTGCCGCAGCCGCAATGCAGGAAGCGGTCTGCTGAAGCCGGAAGCCTTCTTCTGACATCAGAATGTACGCTATGCTGACTGCCGTCATGAAGGCTGCCGGCAGTGCCGTCAGCAATGAACCGAAGCGGTGTTTTCCTTTCCTGATCAGATACGCGGTTGACACCCAGAGCGCGATCGCCGCGAGAGTCTGATTGCTCCAGGAGAAATAGCGCCAGATCACTTCAAACCCGTTTTCGTCGACAGTGGCAAACCAGGTCAGCAGTCCGCCGGTTACCAGAAGCGGTATCGTTATGATCAGACGGTTTCGAATCCTATCCTGTTTGAGCCGGAATGTTTCGGCGAGAATCAGTCTTGCGCTCCGGAACGCCGTATCACCGGAGGTGATCGGACAGATGATCACGCCCGCGACGGCGAGAATCCCGCCGACAGTTCCGAGTACGCCGGTCGATATTTCGTACACAACATTGGAAGCTCCGTTTTTCAGCGCCTGGGAAAGCATCTGCGTTGTTCCGTAGAAGGAGACGCCGGCGGCAGCCCAGACCAGTGCTATGATCGATTCACTGATCATCGCACCGTAGAAAACGATACGGCCTTCTTTTTCGGACCGTATGCATTTTGAAATCATCGGAGATTGTGTCGCATGAAATCCGGATACGGCACCGCAGGCCACCGTGATGAACATATACGGCCAGACAGGCGTATCCTGAGGATGGAGATTCCGGAGTGAAAGTTCCGGAATGGTATATTTTCCGCCTGAGAAAAGGATCCCGCCAATTACGGCACCGGCCATTACGATCAGCAGTACCCCAAAGACCGGATACAGCTTGCCGATCAGCTTGTCTATCGGCAGAAGCGTCGCGAAAAGATAGTACAGAAGAATAATTACAGACCAGAAAGTCCCGTTCATCCAGCCGGGAGTGAGCCTGTCAAGCAGTCCGGCGGGACTGGTAACGAAAACGGTTCCGCAGAGCACCAGAAGAACTACGGAAAAAAGACGCATAATCCATTTTGAGGCTTTCCCGAGATAGATGCCGGACAATTCGGCGATCGAAGCGCCTTTGTGGCGTGAACTGATCATTCCGCCCATATAATCGTGGACAGCGCCGCCGAGGATGGAGCCGAACACGATCCATAAGAACACTACCGGACCGAAAACCGCACCCATCAAAGCGCCGAAAATCGGACCTGTGCCGGCTATATTCAGAAGTTGTACAAGAAACGCTTTCCAGCTTTTCATCGGGACGCAGTCAACGCCGTCATTGATGGCGATCGCAGGAGTCTGACGATCGTCCGGTGCAAAGATCCTTTCCGTTATTCTGCCGTAGATAAAATAGCCGAAAAACAACACTGAAAAAGCAATTAAGAGCGAAAACACTGCAGTATTTCCCCCTGTACTCAACGAATCAGATTCAGTTGTACATCGAATGTGATTTTTAAAAAACTGAACCGAAATATATCTGCAAGCGATACTTACCGCCGTATTTACATGTTTGCGTATTGGTCTGTTGCGTTCAACTTTTTTCCCTGAATTCATAGATCAGCTTATCATATGTTATTCCGTTCACAGACAGGCTGTCTGTTTCCGTGCGGATAAGCTGCATGCCAGCTTTTTCGAGGACTCTCCGTGAACCGGTGTTTTTTTCCGCACACCAGGCAGTCACACAGGGAATATGCTCATTCTGCGTCAGATACCACAGGACCTCCTTCAGCGCCTCGGTTGCGTAACCCTGTCCCCAGCAGTTCCTCACGATGCTGAATCCGACTTCGATCCGGCCGTTTTCGTAATCATAGGCACCGATGGTTCCGATCAGAACCTCTTCAAAGTCGATTGCCCAGCCATAGAAGTGTTCTTCCTCGTAGTTATCAATAAAAC
>ONSY01000241.1 GCA_900320605.1 uncultured Eubacteriales bacterium
CTTCGATCCCCCTATGCTCCACTCCGAAAAGCCACGCAGATGCGTGGCTTTTAATGTTTTAGAGAGAGTTACGCGCGGTTATGTCATAGAAATCTTCCTTGTAATCAAGTTTTTAAGAACGATTGTTCGGTTTTTCACACCTTCTTGAAAATATGACCTTTTTCGATTATAATAATACCATATTTTCTGGAGGAGTGTCGTAATGTCTGAATCTCAGAACATTGAATATAAAGAATCCTTGCAGGACAAAACCTTTGATTCGCAGGAACTGTTTGATTTGTCCCGCTTTGACGAATACAGGGAAGATAATCGTCGCGAGGTTAAAACCGCACAGGAAAAGCTACCGTTTTCGCTTTGGGATACATACTCTTCTTTTGCCAACACTTACGGAGGTGTGATTATCTTGGGCGTTAAAGAACGGAAAGACGGTTCATGGATAACGACTGGCCTGAAAAATCAGGCCCAGCAGAAACGGCAGTTTTGGGATATCATCAATAACCCGTCGAAAGTAAGCGTTAATCTTCTGAAAGAAAAAGACGTACAAACCTATATAAAGGGCGACGATGTCATCATGGTCATTCATGTGCCGGCTGCCCGTCGGGAAGATAAGCCCGTTTATATTAACAATGATATGCTGCGGGGCACGTTTCGCAGAAACGGTGAAGGGGACTACCGCTGCAGCAAGAGTGAGGTCCTCGCCATGCTTCGCGATCAGACGGAAGAAACCTCAGACATGAAAGTACTCAGCCGTTTCAGTATCGGTGATCTCAATATGGATACGGTTCATTCTTACCGCAATCGACACACCGCTTACCGCTCCGGACATGTCTGGGATAATCTGTCTGATGAAGATTATCTGGAACGGATCGGAGCAACCAAGTACTCTGAGGATGACCGTAGAGTCCATCCGACCGCTGCCGGCCTTCTGATGTTCGGTGAAGAATATAAGATCCTGTACGAATTCCCCGAGTATTTCCTCGATTACCGGGAGATGCTGGATCCTGCGATTCGCTGGACAGACCGAGTTCAGTCGAGCTCCGGAGATTGGACAGGAAATCTGTTTGATTTCTTCTTCCGGGTGTATCCGAAACTGACGAAAGATCTGAAAATACCATTCAGGCTGGAAGGTATTACACGGATTGACGATACGCCGGTCCATAAGTCGATCCGGGAGGCACTGGCCAACTGTCTGGTCAATACGGATTTCTTTGTGCCGCGCGGCGTTGTGATCCGCAAAGACGCAGACCGGATCATTATGGAGAATCCCGGCTATATCCGCACCGGTAAAGGCCAGATGCTGAAGGGCGGTATTTCCGATCCCAGAAATAAAGCGCTTATGAAAATGTTCAACATGATCGGCATCGGGGAGCGGGCCGGAAGCGGTGTCCCGGATATTTTTGCGACCTGGGAGGCGCAGGGATGGGAAGAACCGCTGGTTGAGGAGCAGTATGGGCCAGATAGAACGATTCTGACGCTGTCATTTGAGAAAAAAGAGGGAGAAACTACCCGGAAAACTACCCAGAAAACTACCCAGAAAAAAACAAGAGATCGTCTATTGGATATGATGAAAGAAGACCCTGAAATTACACAGGAAACGCTTGCGAAACAATTGCGGATCAGCATGGATGGCGTAAAGTATCATATTAAGAAATTGCGGCAGGAAAAACTGATTGAAAGAATCGGCGGTGACAAAGGCGGCCGTTGGGAAGTGAAGGAATAAACGCTTTCTAATGAGGTTCTGATGATATGAGCATAGAAGCGTATAATCTGGATTCATTGCGAAGACTGGTTAGGGATCTGGAATCGCCGGAGCCTCCTTTGACTGAAAAGTGATGCATTTGATGGAAATAAGCTTAAACGCGATGGTATCTTAGAACGGATTGGGGCGATAAAGGTGGATTCAGGAAAGTCCACCAGTAAGCTTTGCCAAGAAGGAGCAGGTCTTTCACGATGACATGCACGCATGGAGGAATATCATGGGAATGACATTAACTACTCTGCATTTTTACAAATTAGACC
>ONSY01000240.1 GCA_900320605.1 uncultured Eubacteriales bacterium
AACTGGGTTGTACAGAATCTTGAGCGAGCACTTGAAACATGGAATGAAAAGTTCGCAGAAATATGGACATTGCTCACACAGTCTCCCGAAAACTTCAAAGGCGGCGCTATATGGAACGTCATTGTAAATATCCACGGAACATTGCAGGCTATCGGATACGCCTTACTCGTTTTGTTTTTCGTGATAGGCGTGGTGAAAACTTGTGGAAGCTTCGCCGAAGTGAAGAAACCGGAACATGCGCTCAAACTGTTCATACGGTTCGCTATTGCGAAGATTGTGATCACGAACGGTATGGAATTGCTTCTGAAGCTCATAGCAATTATGCAAGGCGTTATCGCAAAGATTATGTCGTCATCCGGTATAGGAGCGGGCAGCTCGACTGTATTGCCGGCAGGAATTGTTCAGGCAATTGAGGATTGCGGCTTTTGGGAGAGCATTCCTCTTTGGGCGGTAACTCTGATCGGCGGATTGTTCATTACCATTCTCGCCTTCATAATGATTATGAGCGTATACGGACGTTTCTTCAAAATCTATATGTACGCCGCAATCGCGCCTGTACCTTTGGCTACATTTGCAGGCGAGCCGACGCAAAACGTTGGTAAGACGTTTCTTAAAAGCTTTTGTGCCGTTCTGCTCGAAGGCGGGATCATCGTTCTTGCTTGCATCATATTCTCCGTGTTCGCGTCCAGTCCGCCTGTCGTTGACGGGTCCGCTTCTGCAGTAACGCAGGTTTGGACTTATGTGGGAGAACTGATCTTTAATATGCTGGTTCTCACCGGCAGCGTCAAGATGGCGGATAAGATCGTCAGAGAAATGATGGGACTGTAAGGAGGTACTGTGTTGGAAATAAAAATAAATAAGGAGATCCGTAATTACACGGAATCGATGTTTTTCGGACTGTCGATGCGGCAATTCTTTTTTGCTGTCATCGGCGTCATAGTAGCAGTTCTCGTGTACTTTGCTTTCCGATCCCATCTTGGGACGGAAACGGTGTCATGGGTATGTATGCTCGCTGCCGCGCCGTTCGTGGCGATGGGTTTCATTACATATAATGGGATGACGGCAGAGCAGTTTGCGTGGGTATGGTTCAGGAGCAAGTTCATCGAGCCCAAAAAGGTGAAGTTTGAGTGTGACACCGTCTATCATCAGGCTCTTGAAAACCCGACTGTACAAAAAACCACGAAGAAGGAGGAAAAGGAAACAAAATGATGAAATCACTCAAAAATATGCTGCACCAGGACAAGGAGCAGTATAAGGTTCCGAAGACCGTTCACGATTATATTCCGATCTCCGGAATCTATGCCGACGGGATCTTTCGAGTCGGAAATAAGTACACCAAGTCGTTCAAGTTTGAAGATATAAATTATCTTGTTGCAGGCAGAAAAGACAGAGAGAATATGTTTATCGCTTATTCGGAGTTGCTGAACTCTTTGGACAGTGGTGCGATGACTAAAATAACGATCAACAATCACAAGTTCAATCGGGAGGAATTTGAAAAGAACATTCTTATGCCGGAACGTGATGATGATCTTTCGGAATACCGCAAGGAATATAACGATATGCTCCGAGAGAAAGTCTCAGACACCAATGAGATCGTACAAACAAAATACATTACGATCTCAATCGCTAAAGATAGTATTAAGGATGCGAGAGAGTATTTTTTTCGCATTGGCTCTGATCTTACGTCACACTTCAACGTACTTGGTTCAAAGTGTACGGAACTGGACGCGACAGAACGGCTTCGTGTTCTGCACGATTTTTATCGTCTCGGAGAAGAGGCGCTTTTCCGTTTTGACATTGGGGAAATGACAAAAAGGGGACATGACTTCAGAGACTATATCTGCCCTGACAGCATCGAGCGTTTCGACGACTATGTGAAACTCGGTGAGAAATACGCCCGAGTGCTGTTTCTCAAAGATTACGCCTCTTATATCAAGGATAGTATGGTTTCCGAACTGACGGAGCTGAACCGCAATCTGATGCTTTCTATCGACATAATTCCGATTCCTACCGACGAGGCGGTGCGCGAAGTCGAGAACAGACTTCTCGGGGTTGAGACGAATATAACGAACTGGCAGAGAAGACAAAATCAGAATAACAATTTCTCCGCTGTTGTTCCGTTTGATATGGAACAGCAGAGGTTGGAAAGTGAAGAGATGCTCAAAGACCTTACGAAAAGAGATCAGAGAATGATGTGCGCGACGATTACTCTCGTTCATGTGGCTGATACGAAAGAACAGCTTGATTCAGATACGGAAGCTCTCCTGACTACGGCAAGACGCCATCTCTGTCAGTTAGCGGTCTTGAAGTTTCAGCAGATGGACGGATTGAACACAGCACTGCCGATTGGATGCAGAAAGATCAATGTTCTGAGAACTCTTACAACCGAAAGTCTGGCTGTTTTTATGCCGTTCAAGGTTCAGGAAATCACTCATGCAAACGGGATCTATTACGGACAGAATGCCATTAGCAACAACATGATCATAGCAAACAGGCGGAACCTTCTCAACGGGAACTCGTTCGTTCTAGGAGTATCGGGAAGCGGCAAATCGTTTTCTGCAAAGAGCGAAATCGCAAGTCTTATGCTTGACGGAGAAGCGGATATTATCATCATAGATCCCGAACGGGAGTATGCTCCTCTAGTCAAGGCTCTCGGAGGAGAGATTATAGAAATTTCCGCGACGAGTAAAAACCACATCAACGCGATGGATATTAACCGGGAATACGGTTATGGAGAGGATCCTGTGAAAAACAAATCCGAATTCATCATGTCTCTTTGTGAACAGTTCGTCGGTAATCGGTCATTCGGCGCACCGGAGAAGTCTCTGATAGACCGCTGCTGCAGGATCGTTTATCAAAAATACAGAAAGAAAGGATACAGCGGAACAGTTCCGACACTCAAAGAGTTCCGTGAGGAACTGATCAAGCAGGATGAGCCGGAAGCAAAGGATATTGCTCTTGCCATTGAACTTTTTACCGACGGTTCACTTGATACTTTTGCCAAGAGGACCAACGTCAATGTCAACAGTCGGCTGATCTGCTACGACATTCTTGATCTCGGCAAGCAACTCCTCCCCATCGGTATGCTGGTCGTTCTTGACAGCATCCTTAACCGAATCACAGCAAACAGAGAGAAAGGTAAGAATACGTTTATCTTCATCGACGAAATCTATCTTCTGTTCCAGCACGCTTATTCTGCGAACTTTCTTTTTGAACTGTGGAAACGCGTCAGAAAGTACGGAGCTTTCTGCAGTGGCATCACCCAGAATGTAGATGACTTGCTTCAGAGCCACACAGCGAGAACGATGCTCGCCAACTCAGAGTTCATCATTATGCTTAACCAGGCGACGACAGACCGAATCAAGCTCGCTGAACTGTTGAACATTTCTGACACTCAACTCTCGTATATCACAAACGTGGAGGCAGGACGAGGGCTTATGCGGATAGGCTCCGAGCTTGTTCCTTTTGTAAACCGTTTTCCAAAGAATACAAAACTGTACAAGCTCATGACAACAAAATTCGGAGAAAGATAGGGAGGTGACGTGAATGGATGATCTAAGAGAACATCCGCAAATCGAAGAGTTGATCAAAGCACTTAGCCAAAATGAAATGCACAAAGAAAAGGCAGAAGTCGAATCTCTTGTGGACTATATCGGCGATATGGAAAAGACGCTTTCGGATATGCTCAAAGAAATGCAGGAGATGCGAAAGGAGATCGACCTTATCCACAGCTCGACTTTGAGAGCGAAATGCTTAGTCCTTGTCGAAAAAACAGAGGGCGGTATCAGGCAGGCAGTTGCCGTTGTGGTGAAGGTCAAGGACAACCTTATCGACTCCGCAAAAAAGGCTGTCAAGGCATTCAAAGAAAATGGGAGAGACGCTTTTATCAAAGCAGTTCGGACGATGAAAGTTCCCGAAGCTCTGGACAAACTTGCAGGGCTGTTTGCCGTTATGTCGAAGAATACAAGAGAAAACGCAAAACAGCTTGCCCAAATGCAATCCGAGTTCAATATTGGCAAAGCTCACTTCAAGAACGTGGCGAGGCTTTTTGCAGGCAGACAAACAAAAGACCTAGAATCAGTCAAAGCAGATAAAGGGGTTCTTTCCGGCATAGGGAAGATTATGGAAAGAATCGGCAAAGGATTTGAGGGGCTTGCGCAGAAAGCGATGGATAAAGCGGACAAGATCCGCGCAGCAAAGGTCAGAGAATCGGTCAAAGACACACTCGATGCTTTGAAAGGGATTCCCGGAGGACGCGTGAAGGACGAGCCTTACTGCGACAGATAAGGAGGTGGCACACCTTGAAGGAAATCAAGAGCAGAGAGTCCGGGAAAGGATCCGGTATTCTTGATAGATCCTCCTACCTGTCCGAACGCATGAAGCGTGGATTGATTCGTTCAAAGGATCAGGTACAAAACCTTTCGGATGACGGACAGGTCACGCCGGAAGAGTACGCAGAGGACAAGATTAAATACGCCTCTGAGGACATTGCCGGAGAAGCTGCTTGCGATACGAAAGAGGCCGTCAGAAAAACCTATGACGGAAGCAAACGTCTGGTTCAGCAGATCAAAGAAAAACGTAAGTCGGGAGATACCATCAAACAGACGGAAAAATCCACTGGAAAACAGACTTTTAAAACAATGAATAAAAACATAAAGACTGCGGAAAATTCGGCCGGCAGAGCCGTCAAGACTTCCGAAACTGCGGCGCGTACAACGATCAAGACGACGGAGAAAACCGCAAAGACAGCGGAACAGACAGCAAGGGCGGCAAAGAAGACTGCCGAAGCGACCGCAAAAGCGGCTAAGAAAACAGCCGAAGCCACAAAGAAAGCTGCTGAGGCAACGGCGAAGGCGGCAAAAGCAACAGCTAAAGCAGTAGTTACCGCTGTAAAAGCGGTTGCTGCCGGTATTAAATCCCTTGTCGCCGCCATAGCCGCCGGAGGATGGGTGGCTGTTGTTATCATTCTTCTCATCGTCGTTGTCGCTCTGATCGTTGGTTCGGGCTTCGGGATTTTTTACAGTATGGAGGATTCCGGGACTGGAATGACAGTGAAAGACGCAGTAAGTCAAATCAATGCAGAGTACGAAGAAAGGCTCGATCAGATAGAAGACGGCTCAACTTATGACAAGCTTGTAATTGATGGAGATGAAGCCGCATGGTCTGACGTTTTGTCTGTTTATTCCGTTAAAACGACGAGTGATTTTGAAAACGGACAGGAAGTTGCAACTATGGATTTGAATAAGCTTGGTATTCTTCGTAGTGTGTTTTGGGATATGCATATCATAACAAACCGGACACAAGAAAAAGAAGAAACAGAGATCGTGGAAATCGTAGGCGCAGATGGCAAAGTTGTTAAAGCGGAAAGACAGGTCA
>ONSY01000239.1 GCA_900320605.1 uncultured Eubacteriales bacterium
AACGGACAGAAGTACGCTGCCCTGCAGATATGAATTCAGCAAGTTAGCGCGGTAAATTCGACTGGCAGAGAAAAGGCCACGGCAGAGCTGAGACGTACCGTTTACATGCATCTCGGTATTCCTGAAACAGTCATTCACAGAGGTGTTTTTTCTGCCTTGTCTTGACGTGCATTTTTCGTATAGGGTATAATGAAATCGAACAGATTCTATAAGGAAAGGCGGAATGTCCATTGGCGATTATGCAGCTTAATTACCGTTCGGAATTCAACAGCCAGACGGATGTTACGGTTGTGCTTCCGACGGATAACCTCACTATTTTTGAATCACAGCCTCCTGCGCCGGTATCTTCCTCGGGCAGGCAGCGTCCGGCAGGACCGCCGAAACATCTATATAAACCAGGGATGAAGTTTCAGACAATCTGGCTTCTTCATGGAGGCGGAGATGATGATCAGACGACTTACCGCATGACTTCGCTCGAACGTTATGCTCAAGAGAATAATGTCATGCTTGTGACAGCCTGCGTGCGCGGAAGCATGTATGTCAATTCAGTTTCCGGAAACCGAGCGCTCGATTATCTTGTCAAGGAACTCCCTCTTGTGATCCGCACCCTCTTCCCGTCTTCGGATAAACGGGAAGACAATTTCGTAGTAGGTTCCGCGATGGGCGGAAACGGCGCTTTGGGCTTGGGAATCCTTCATCCTGAGATGTACAGCGCGGTTGTCGATCTGTCCGGAGGAATCGGTCTGACGCTCGACAGACAGAATTACATGGATCAGATGGAATGGGGTACAGCTTCGCTCGGCAATACGCTGCGCGGCGCGAAAGAGTTTAAAAATACGGATCATGATCTATATTATCTTGCGCAGCAGGATCTCATGCAGGGACTCGGACTTCCCGAGATTTTCCTCGCTGTCGGAGAAAAAGATTTTATCCGTTACCGTGTCAAGGCGGATTATGAGGCGCTCAGGGAACTCGGATGTCCCGTTTATTACGAGGAGGCAAAAGGTCTTGCGCATGAATGGGATTTCTGGGATCTTTACCTCAGGAAAGCGATTTACGAGTGGCTCCCTCTAAAAAGAAAACCGATCTATGAAGAACAATAAGAAAGGCGGAAAGAACTATGGGACTTATGAGATTTAACTATCGTTCAGAAATCATCGGTATGACGACAGATGTCACGATCTGTTATCCGACAGGCATGCTCACGGTTCTCGACCGGCCTCCGGCAAGACCGGTGGAGAAGGGCGGCGTTCAGCTTCCTGCGCAGCCTGAAAAATATAAATATGTTCCTGGAATGAAATTTCAGACAGTTTGGTTTCTCCACGGCGGCGGCGATGATGATACGACCGCTTACCGTTTTACCTCGCTTGAGCGTTATGCGGAAGAAAATCAGGTGATACTGGTCACTCCTTCGGTGCGCGACAGTATGTACGTCAATACCGAGTATGGAATCCGCTATATGGACTATATTACCGACGAGCTGCCGAAGGTGATTCCTGCACTGTTCCCGGTATCTGAAAAAAGAGAAGATAACTTTATCATGGGATTCGCGATGGGCGGAAACGGCGCGCTTGCAATCGGAATGATTCACCCCGAGCTTTACAGCGGGATCATCGACCTTTCCGGCGGGATCGGACTGACTCTGGATCGGGATGTCTACCGTGAGCAGATGACGCGCCAGTCGATGGGCAGAAACCGTCTTGTCGGCTGTCTGAAAGGTGTCAATGATTTTGAAAACACCGATCATGATCTGCGGTACATCGCGGAAAAGGATCTTCGTGAGGGAAAGGACGTTCCGCCGATTTTTATCGGTGTGGGTGAGAAGGATTTTGTTGAGCCGCGCGTCAAAAAAGATTACGAACACCTCAAAGCACTTGGATTCAATGTCTATTATGAAGAGGGAGAAGGACTCGGCCACGAATGGGATTTCTGGGATCTGTATTTTAAAAAATCTCTCTGCGAGTGGCTGCCGCTTAAAAGAAAACCAATCTATCCCGGTGAAGAATAAGAGAGGGGGATTTTCAGATGGCATTGATGCGTTTCAAGTTCCGCTCTGAAATTCTCGGTGATACAAGCGTTACTGTCGTTATCCCGACGAACAACCAAACGGTATTCGGCGAACAGATCGGAAAAGCGCCGGCCGGCTTCCCGCAATCGGCAAAATATGAATACAGGCCCGGAATGAAATATCAGACGATCTGGTTCCTTCACGGCGGAGGAGACGATGATCTGACTTCCTATCGCCTGACCTCGCTCGAACGGTATGCCGAAGATAATCAGGTGATGCTGGTAACACCGCTTGCTCATAACACGATGTACAACAATACGACAACCGGGGTTCGCTATCTGGATTATATTACCGGAGAGCTTCCTCTCGTAATCCGTACACTTTTCCCATCGGCACCGGAGCCGGAGAACAATTTTATCATGGGTTCCGCGATGGGAGGAAACGGTGCTCTGGGACTTGGACTGATGTTTCCGGAACTGTATACGGCGGTTGTCGATCTTTCCGGCGGAATTGGTCTTACGCTGGATCGGGAAGTTTACCGCGACCAGATGAGCTGGATGGGCGGAAGAATGAAAAACTTCTTCCGTGGTGAGAATGAGTTTGAAAACACGGATCATGATCTCTACTATCTCGCGAAGAAAAATATCGATGAAGGAAAAAAGCTTCCGTCAGTCTATATCGGTGTGGGTGAGAACGATTTTATCCAGTATCGCGTTAAAAAGGACTACGAACACCTGAAGGAACTTGGCTACCCGGTCTATTATGAAGAGGGAAAAAACCTCGGGCATGAATGGGATTTCTGGGACCTTTATTTCCGTAAGGCGATTTGTGAGTGGCTGCCGCTCAGACGTGAGCCGATTTATCCGGCAGAGTAAGGTTATTGTATTTTGAAAAAGCCGCCCGTCGTGGCAATCTCCGCAAGGAAGGCGCCACAAGGCAGCTCTTGCATCTGAATTAACAGAACTTGTTTCTGTGGCACTGCTTTTTGAACAGGGAAAGAGGAAAAGGGGAGTAAACATGAATTTTGAGAAAGTTACCGCGTATCTCGAATGCCTTGAAAAGGATTGGGGAATTCCTGCCTGTGACCTGAGCATTCATCTTCACGGGGAGGAAGTCTATCGGCATATCTGCGGATACAGAGACGCGAAAAAGACACACAGGGCTTCGCGGGAGGATGTGTACTGGCTGTACTCTTCTTCCAAGCTTTTTACCTGTACCGCCGCATTGCAGCTTGTCGAACGCGGAGTGGTCGGACTGGAAGATCCGGTTTCGAAGTATCTGCCGTATTTCAAGGATCTTCCCGTACAGACACCTGACGGACCGAAAGTGCCGAAGCGGGAGGCAACCGTCCGGGATCTTTTCACAATGCGCAGCGGGTTGACCTATGACCTGCAGAATCCATGGGTGCTTAAAACAATCCGTGAGAGCGGAGGAACTGCTTCAACCCAGGAACTGCTGCGCGCGCTGACAGCCCGCGGGCTGATTTTTGAGCCCGGGGAGCATTTCTTATACAGTCTTTCCCATGATGTGCTCGGCGGTGTTATTGAAATCGCGAGCGGAAAAAAACTCTCCGAATATTTTTCCGAAAATATCTTTGAACCTCTTTCAATGAGCTCGTTTACCTTTCATCCTGCCGAAGCGGATTTTGAAAAGATGCAGGATCAGTATTCCTATGATCCGCTTAAAAAGGAAGCGGTTTTCTACGGGAAAAGATATAATATGTACGTTCTCGGAGAAAACTATGAAAGCGGAGGTGCCGGACTTGTCGGCGGGGTAGATGATTATCTGAAACTGGCAGATGCGCTTTGCAATTTCGGCGAGCTTCGCGGCGTACGTATTCTGAGACCGGAAACTGTGGATTTAATGCGCTGCAATCAGATGAGCGGAGCCTCACTTGAGGATTTTCATAAAATGAGATATGAATACGGCTACGGTCTCGGCGTACGTGTGATGACGGAAGCACAGTACGGAATCCCGGTGGGAGAATTCGGATGGGACAGCGCAGCCGGTGCCTGGGTGACCATCTCTCCGGAACTCGGACTGACGGCATTCTATGCTCAGCATGTGATTGAATGTCCGGATGTTTACCGTGTGATTCACCCGACGCTCCGCAATCTGATTTATGAAGCTGCAAAGGAGTGCGATTAAAAAATGAAAACACAGAGAGAATTCCCGGTGTTTTCTGTAACCGAAAAAGCCGAACGAAGTTTAAAACTTGGTCATCCGTGGGTCTATGGGGAAGAAGCAACGCTGGTTTCCGGGCACTGCGAAAACGGAGGGATTGCTGACATTGTTTCCCGCAAAGGCCGGTATCTCGGAACGGGTTTTATCAATGACCATTCAAAGATCCTGGTGCGGATTCTTTCAAAAAACCCGAATGATACCTTTGATTCCGCTTTTTTTGAGCGGCGTGTACGCTATGCTCTGGAATATCGGAAAACAGTCATGGGAGAGGACTTCTCGTGCTGCCGTCTGATCTTCGGCGAAGCAGACGGACTTCCCGGACTTACCGTGGACCGTTTTTCCGATGTCCTTGTTGCTCAGGTACTCTGTCTCGGAATTGATCAGCGAAAGGACGTCATTTTTTCAAGCCTTGTAAAAACTCTGCGCGGAATGGGAGAAGAGATCCATGCGGTATATGAAAGAAATGACGTAGCTCTTCGCGAAAAAGAAGGACTCGTACAGTATAAAGGCTTCTATCCCCTGGAAGGACTCCGTACCGATCTTTCCGGACATGTGGAAATCTGTGAAAACGGACTGTATTTTGACGTCGATTATATGGAAGGCCAGAAGACCGGATATTTTCTGGATCAGAAATACAACCGCAGGGCGGCTGCCGCGCTTGCTAAAGGGAGAAATGTCCTTGACTGCTTTACGCATACCGGACCGTTCGCGCTCTGCGCCGCCGCGGCCGGCGCGAATCATGTTACAGCAGTGGACGTTTCGAAAACAGCGCTTGAGGAAGCACAGCGCAACGCGCAGCGCAACAGCCTTCAGAACATTTCATTCCTTTGTGCCGATGTGTTTGATCTTCTGACAGAGCTCGCGGAAAAGAAGAGCCGGGAATATGATTTTATCATTCTTGATCCGCCCGCGTTTACCAAAAGCCGAAGCACGGAAAAAAACGCCTATCGCGGATATAAGGAGATTAATCTTAAGGCAATGAAACTTCTGCCGCGCGGGGGCTATCTCGCAACCTGTTCCTGTTCCCATTTCATGAGCGATTCGATGTTCCGAAAAATGCTTGCGGAGGCGGCTTCTGACGCGGCGGTATCTCTTCGGCAGATCGAAGCGCGTCAGCAGGCCAAGGACCATCCGATTCTCTGGAATGTGCCGGAAACAGATTATCTGAAATTCTATCTCTTCCAAATCGTATGAACTCCTTAATAAGAAATTCTGATGGAATCGCCGGAGGAACCGAAATGCACAGTCTGATGATCCGGAAAGTAAAGCCCGGAGATGAAGCGGCCATAGAACAATACCGCAGAGAATTCTCTGAAGAACCGATGCGCGCAACTTTCATTTCTGGCAGGATTCCCGGTCTCGATGATCTGGAACAATACGAAAAAGCTGCGGACTGGATCAGGTCCTGCGAAAAAATGAAAGGGAAAATCAGCTGGTATCTATCCTTTCGCAGACTGGACGGAGCGCTTGTCGGCGCAGCATGCCTGCGCCACAGGCTCGAATATGACGATGACGATCCGGAATTCGCGTCGCATATCGGTTATTCCATCCGCCCCAGCGAACAAAGGAAAGGATACGGAAAGGAACAGCTTCGGCTGATTCTTTCAGAAGCGCGGAAAATCGGCATTTCGCCGGTACGAATCGTCTGCCGCGACATTAACGAAGGAAGCATCAGAGTGATCCTCGGGTGCGGCGGCGTATATCTTGATACACTTCACGGAGACGAATCCGGTATGGATATCAACCGTTACGAAATACGAATCTGAGAAGGAGGCCCCTATGGAAGAAACGAACATTCCGCTTAGCGAATACCCGCGTCCGCAGATGGTTCGTGACAGTTATCTTTCTCTGAACGGAAAATGGGATTTCACAAT
>ONSY01000237.1 GCA_900320605.1 uncultured Eubacteriales bacterium
ATGGCTTCATGGATCACGGACCGCAGCTGCTCCAGTCTCGGTCGGATGGATTCTTCCTGAGCGGCAATATATTCATCGATCGTCCGCAACTTTACACAGTAATGATCCTGATTTGTTTTACTGAATTCTCTGCCGCATTTTGGGCATTTCCAGGTCATGGTTTCACCTCTGCAAACCTGAATCGGTCAGTGTGTCGAACAAAGTGACTTCTGCATGCAATACATGGTATGACCTTTTGGATAATCCTCAAGCATGCCGGTCACTGTCTCATAGCCGTTTTTTCTGAAAAATCCCACGTTCCAGTCATATGCTTCAACAAACGCAGCGCCTGCGCCGTTTTCTTCAGCCTCTCGCTCAAACTCCCGGAGCAGCCGGGTGCCGATCCCTTGCCCCCGGTACGGCTCATCCACCCAAAGCGCATCAATATCTGTGCTGTTCCATCCGTCTACGCCGCCGACAAGGCCGGCGATGATCCTGCCGTTTTCATCCGTGACCTTTTTCCCGATGTAAACGTATTCGTGCTCCCGCGGCGCGAATGCTTCATCGTGCCTGCGCAGCCTGGCGGAGAGGAACTCCGCATCTTCTTCGCCGCCCGGGATGATCTCGTTTTGATTGGCGCTTGAAGGATCGTGTTCCATAACGGTACGGTCAAGCCTTTTCGTCATGAAATAGTGCTCATGTCCCTTCGGAACACCCGACATTGTGTCATTCACCGTATAACCGTGATGCTCGTAGAACGGTTTTGCCTGAAAATCGAAAGTGCCGACCATGGCGAGATAGCAGCCGAGCTCTCTTGCTTTGTTCTCGGCCTCCCGGATCAATGCAGAGGCAATTCCTTTACAGCGGTGTTCTTCCTCGACCCACAGATCGAAAATCGACGCTGTCTTCCGTTTATCGACAGCCAGAATACATCCGCCGAGAAGGCTTCCTTTTTCATCTGTGACTTTATACACGAATTCTTCTTCGGCAACCTCTTCGGGCGGAGCGATGGTGTCGAACACCCGGTCTGCCTGTTCTTGAATATATTCAGCGTCTTCTTCAGAACAGGGCGTCAAATCGAATGACATTCTGTCTCCTCCTCAAATCCCGGTTTGTCGAGATGATTATACTATACGACATCGATGAAGACAAGAAACCTCTTCTGATGGATTGAAATATATGATATACTCCATGTGCAACCTGAAGTTGCGCAAAAGCAAATTCAGGTTGGTGGAAGGATACAAGGAAAAACGGTATACTCCGGTCAAAAGGAGGATGAAACAATGAGTTTTTCAGAAAACCTGCAGGCGATTCGGAAAAAGAACCAGCTGTCTCAGGAAGAATTGGCAGAACTGCTCGGTGTAAGCAGACAGGCTGTTTCAAAATGGGAGCTCGGAGAAGGATATCCGGAAGTCGAGAAGCTCCTCATTTTATCGAAAAAGCTGAATGTATCACTTGACAGCTTGATGACAGGAAGCGTACCCGGGAACGACGTTCGCAAGTCAAGCCAGCCCGGCATTATCCGGATCATTTCTCCCAATGAAGGCGTCATCATGGATATAACAAAGGTGATGCGATCTCAGGAATTCCGAGGCCGAAAAAACAGCCCCAAATATGCGCTGTTTGCTTCGGATGGAAAAGAAATGTCTTTCTGGGGCGCTCAGAACACGCTTCTTGGCTGGTATCGGAATCTGAATGATATAAATACGGAAATCGAAGAGATCCAGAAAGCAATGGATACCGGAGCGGCGTCGTATGTACTGCAGTACAGCGTCAAGTGCAGACAAAACCTGTTTCGGACAATAGAAGAGGAATGATCAAAAAAGTTTTCCGTATGGCCAATTGAACATCAAAAATGAGAAAACAGGAATCCTGATCCGGGACAAACCCGGATCAGGATTCTTCTAAAATATAACAGAGGCGTCATGTATTGTCCGGGCTGTTCTGGAGGAGACGGAGGGATTCGCGCCGGGTGAGAAAGGAACGCTCGCCCGGCAGGCCCTGCGGGAATATGCCGGGCCACCTTCGGTTCGAATCCACAGTTTGTTCAAAGAAAAAGCAGCCATCCCTGACGGGACGACTGCTATTTCTTTGTGCTGCCGCCGGAGGATTATCCGCCTTTGCTCCAGATACCG
>ONSY01000236.1 GCA_900320605.1 uncultured Eubacteriales bacterium
AATCACATTTGCTTCCGTCGTCCATTAAGGAGGCGGTGGATCTTCTTCCTGTCGGTATCTGCTTCGGCAATGAGAGCGGCGCTGTGGTGCTTACTAATCTCAAAATGAATGAACTGTGCCGGAACATTACCGGATCGAGGCTGACCGATACAGACGCTTTCTGGCGGGAACTTTGTGAGCGCGGAGAAGATCAGAACGGCCAAAAGCTGGTGAAAACCGCAAGCGGCGAGGTGGTGCTGTTTGCCAAGAATAACATTACTGTGGACGGTAAAGCCTATACGCAGATCGTGTCCTCCGACGTTACCGAGCAATACCGTATCACCGCAGAGCTGTCCAACAAGAACGACAGACTGCGGGATATTCAGATCCGTATGAAAGCCTACCAGGCACAGGCGGCAGATATGGTGATCTCGCAGGAAATACTGAACGCCCGCCGGATCGTCTACGACGACGTGGGCCACGCGCTGCTTGCGGCACGGTATTATTTTGAACGCCCGGAAAGCGGCAATGAGCCTGTTTTGCTCTCCATGATGAAGCAGACTAATACCATGCTTCTGCGGGAAGCAGAGCAGCCGGACGATATGGAACATGACCGTTATCTGGACGCTCTCAAAATGGCAAACGCCATCGGCGTGACGGTGGAGCAAAGGGGCGAAGCGCCGGAAACGGGATCTGCAAGAGACATATTAGGTCAGGTCATCGGCGAATGTGCCGCCAACACCGCCAAGCATGCCGAGGGAGACCGACTGTTCGTAACCGTCAAAGGGACGGAAAGCGGCTGCCGCTTCACTGTTACCAATAACGGCACCCCGCCGAAAGAGCCGATCATTGAGACCGGCGGGCTTTTGTCCCTGCGTCATACCGTGGAAAAAGCAGGCGGCAGCATGATTGTTGACAGCACCCCTTCTTTTTGTCTCATCATTTCAATTCCAACAGAATAATGTCACTCATGCTCCGCGCCGTTTCCAAAGAAGCCCGGAGCATTTTTTTAAAAAATTTTCTCATATAGTCCAAAGTGAGGGTGTAAGGAGCAAACGAAATCTTTATAATATATTGTGTATAGGTATGTGCAGGAGGCGGTGATAGTGATTGAGTAATAAGATAAAGGTCTTGGTTGTGGACGATCAGAATATGGCGCGCGGCTATTTTGAGCTGTATGTCAAGTCCTCCACGAACTACGAACTGGTCAAGTCTTTGCCTACGGCGGACGCAGCCGTAACTTTCTGCGACCGTCACGAGGTCGATCTGATCGTCATGGACATTATGATGCGCTATGGGATCGACGGCCTGACGGCGGCGGAGCAGATCAAGAAAAGGCATCCGAAAATCAAAATCATTCTGGCAACATCCACCTCAGAATCAAGCTGGGAGGACAGAGCCAGAGCTGCCGGTGTGGAGAGCTTCTGGTACAAGGAATACTCTGAAACACCGCTTCTGGAAATTATGGACCGGACGATGGCGGGCGAAAGTGTTTATCCCGGCGATCCGCCCAAACCGGATTTTGGCTTTGTGACAAAAGCTGCCCTGACGGATCGGGAGCTGGATGTGTTGCGGGAGCTGACGAACAGCCTCTCCAATAATGAGATAGCCGAGAAGCTGGGCGTTTCCGTTAACACTGTCCGGCATCATATCGAAAATATGCTGAACAAGACAGGCTTTGAAAACCGTCTTGACCTTGCAATCCACGCAAAGGCGTTGGGGCTTGTCGTCAGCGAACGGGACAGGCTGAATGTGACTCTTAAGCCTAGGGAGGGCTAGGCCCTGGAAGAGATTGCGTTTGGAGATGGCGTAACGATTGGTTATCAGGCCGGTAAAAATACATCTTACACTGTTCCGGACGGGTATCCTTTTGTCCGGACTTAGGGTGTCCCTTCTATCCTCTGTGTCCGCCGAAGCCGCCTCTGCCGCCGCCCATATTTCCATTGTTCTGATCGCCGCCCATGTCCCTTCCGCCGAAGCCGCCGAAACCACCCATCATCTGGTTTGGGATGTAATCGATCTGCTCGCCGTTGGCAATGATGGTACCTCCGTTGTACTGGGCGCTTCCATCGTAGTCGAAGGTGGAACTGCCGGTCACGTTGATGGTTCCGCCGTTTACATAGATATCTCCGTTGGAGTCCACGCCGTCGGTATCGCCTGCGCTCATCACGATCGTGACATCACCGCCGTTGATCTCCACGGTCGGGCGGTACGCACCAGATTTCTGCGCGGCGTTGATACCGTCGTCACAGCTCTCGATGGTGATCGTGCCGCCGTTGATCTGGATGTAGGTTCCCTCAATACCCTCCGCCGCGGAGATGGCAAAGGTTCCGCCGTCGATCTGGACGATCGAGGTTGCGTGGATGCCGTCGTCCCCGGCTTTGATGGTAAGATCGCCCCCGCTGATATAAATGTAGCCAAGCGTGTCATCGTCGTCGTTCTCCGCGTGCAGGCCGTCCGTTCCTGCAGTCAGGACCAGCGTTCCGGCTGCGATCCGAATAGAATCATTCGCCTCTATCGTCTTGGAGGCTGCGGTGATATTGTAGGTCCCTCCGGTGATCTTCAGATCGTCTTTTCCCACGATCCCGTTGTCTGTGGAGGAGATCGTCAGGGTGGCCGTTCCATTCAGTACCAGATCGTCTTTGGAGAAGATCACACCGTCTGTGTTGCTGTCGCCGTCCGCAGTGAATGTGCCGGAGACCGTGAACGAACTGTCCGCGCTGGTGGTTACGAAGACTTTATCTGCCTGTTTCACGTAGATGCAGGGGAAGTTTTCATTCGTGATAGAAAGGCCGTTGAGCACAAGCTGAACTTTATCATCGCTGGTTGCCTCTATATAAATGGCAGCGTTCGAGGCAGTTCCAGTCAGGACGTATACGCCTGCCTGCGTGATGTGAATATCCTCCCCGTCGGCCACCGTATAGGTGACCGCGTCTGTCAGATCGGCTTCCTGGGTCAGGTCCCGGTCGGTGAACAGGTCGCCTGCGCTGTAGATGCCGGTGCTTGCCGTGCTGTCAGTATCATCGGCATATCCGGTAAGTGTCAGAGCTGCAAAGGTGCTGATGGCGAGCGCGAGTGCCGCCGCTTTCCTAAGTCTGTTTTTCATCATAATCGTGTACCTCCTTTTTTGTTTTACTGGCTGTATCATAACAGCTGAGCCTAAAATGAACTTAAAGCTGATATTTTCTAATATCTTTATTTGTTGCGGGGCCGGGATATGTTATATTTTATGTGGGTTTTAACTTCACACGGCGGACGCGGACGGGCAGCATATGACCACGGATATTCGGAACGTCTGCGAGGAGGCGTGCCGGTATCCGGATTGCTTGATCCTGGGCAGCCGCAGGTTTGATAAGGATGTGCCGCTTCGCAGCAGATTTGGGAATACGATCACGCGGTTTGTGTTCCTAGCCTCGTCCGGGGTCGCTCTCTATGATACGCAGACGGGTTGCGGGCGTTTGGCGAACGTCTGATCGATTGGATGTTGGCGGTAGGAGGAGACCGTTATGTTGCAAAAATCCTTACGGAGCTTGTACTGTTTCTGTTTAGCTGGTCCGTTCAGCATCGAATCATTTTCCGAAGGGCAGTGTCAAATTAGCTATGAAAAAAATGAGCTAAAAGAATATGGTTCAATTGAACCTTTATAACTGTAGGTATATATTTTTTTCCAAAAGTGAATGATAGATCGGAAGTTTATTACATGGTGATCAAGGGAAAGGACACAGAATGCTCCTTTCCCTGTAACGGAGTATATTTCAACTTAAAAAGGAGGACGGCAAATGATATACAGGCAGTCGGACAGTCGCATAGTACCGGGGAAGGTGCCCAAGTAGTATAAGCACTGGAGGGAAGGAGACTGCGCCAGGTAATAACGATCACAAGATATCACCAGTGGACCTTGAGCCACGCGAATGGTGAGAACCACACATAATCGTGAACACCCGGTAAACTCTGAGTTATCGTGGGTAATCAGCCTGGTGAAGAGCCGAATTCGGGCAATTTGCAAAAAGTTGAAAAATATGCTGTAAAAAGGTTGACTCTGACACAGTGTCATAGTGTATGCTTGCATTACCAAAGGTAAAGGAGGCGGTCATCCATGATGACAGTACACCAGATTTCAGGAGTGAGTATACGTGCGCTGCATCACTACGACAGGATTGGACTTCTGCCGACCACAGAAGTAAAGGAGAACAAGTCCTGCTGATCACGTTGTTGGAAATTGTTGAATTAGTGAGTTTTTAGGAGGTGGTATGGTGAAACTAATTAAAATAAACGATCGGATATGGTATTCCATGTACGAAGAAGAACGCGACCGGCCATGTCTTGGCTATGTGCGCGGTGATCACTGGAGTCTGGCGGTGGATGCTGGCCATTCAGATGCCCATGTAAAAGAATTCTATGAAGCGCTTAGAAAAGAGAGTCTTCCGCTTCCTACCCTGACGGTCATCACGCACTGGCACTGGGATCATGCTTTTGGGATGCATAAGATCTGTGGGCTTTCGGTAGCAAACACCATCACAAACCGGCATTTAAAAGAATTTTCAGATGAGATTCAGGTGGAGGGCGTGAACAAGTTTTTATCCCTGGATCCCAGCATTCAAAAAGAGTATGCCGACGGGAGGAAAGTCGTGATCGTACCTGCCGATATCGAATATACCGGCAAAATGGATCTTGATTTAGGAGGAATTTCTGTCCGGCTGTTTCAAAGCATTTCACCACATACGGATGATACAACACTCGTCTATTTGCCGGAGAAGAGATTTTTGTTTGTTGGAGACTCCATCAGTGGTGTGTTTCCGACCTGGAAGAGGGACCCGAAAAAAACCAAGGAACTGATGAGGACGCTTGAGAAAACAGATGCAGATACCTGCCTTGGCGGGCACTGGCCTGTCATGACGAAGAGGGAGCTTTTGACTGCCCTTGCGGAAGATGGGCTCTGATCAGGCACCAATTTGGCCATATGAGCAGAAATCAAGGGAAATTAGTACCCGCCACCAAGAAATTTTTTGCAATACTTCATGAAGACAAAATAAATTCCGATTATTTGTGACTTATTAGGACACCAATCTACTAAGTGGGCAAGGAGGACGGCTCTTCGTCTCTATCAGAAATACAAGTATGTGACTGCCTATGAAATAGATGAAGAAAGAATGGGAAAATTTCGTGTCTTACAGTTCGATAGGGCGGTTGTTGAATGGCTTCGCTTTGGTGTGAAAAACGGAACTAACCAGACGGCACCTATTATTGATTTGTTTCTTGATGGAAGGTATAACGAAGAAGAAATAATAAAGCAGCTTCTCCCACAGAAGCTGAAGAACCAGTATACATTTAAGACTCAAGAAGCAATTGGTTTATTACATTTCAGGAAGGTGATCCAGGTATGACCAGGATGCCGAGTTTTTCGTTAGATTATTACAATAAGAGTGTTATCCAGCGAATTATGGATAAGTACGATATGCATCAGATGGATGCAGCACGCGCTTTTCTGACATTCGAAACGCATAAGATGTTAGAAGATGTAAATCTTGCTATGTGGAAATTTTCAGAAAGAACAATAATCATTATGCTGTATGAGATATCCTGAAGTGGATAATATAAGGGAAATTAG
>ONSY01000235.1 GCA_900320605.1 uncultured Eubacteriales bacterium
ACAACGCAGAAGAGGTGCGGAACTAAAAAGATCAACCGGATAACAAGGCGAAGCACCCAGAGCCGTCCGAGGATCAGCAGCAGAATGAGTTCTGTCAGCCCGAATACAGCCTCCGCAATCGCGAGCACCAGACCCTGATTTGCGTGAAAACGTGCAAATCTGGATTCTTTCGCTGCAAAGATCGGAATCAGTACAAGCCACGAAATATACGCCAGAATTCCCATTACGCGATTCTGATTAATATCGGCGGGATCAATCTCGTTCGTATAATCCGGAGTATCATTCAGGTTTTGAACGCGGTTCACAAATTCATCGGCCACATTCTGTACATCAGAACGCTGATCCTGAACCTCACCGCAGATCGGGCAGAATTTTGCCGATTCGGCAATCTGCGCACCGCACTTTTTACATGTAGCCATGGTTTGCTCTCCTTCTGTCATTCAAATTTAAGCTGAGAACCTTTGGCAAAGCTCTTCTGGATTTCGAGTTCACCGTTTCTGTATCTCTCCAGAATTTTTTCAATTCTCGCAGTCGGATTGAGCAGTTTGGAAACGGAACGGTCGTGGTTCAGTGTCGCGATAAAATAGGCTGTATACTTTGCAAGGTTCGCCTGAATCAGCCAGGGTTCCGCGAGATACTCTTCAGGAAGATAGGTCAGATTCGTGATGACAAGATAATCGAACAGACCTGCCTGATACGCTTCACGGAATGCCTCGATTCCCATCGTAAAGAGTCCGAATGTCGCAATCATGATTATTCTGCCGCATTTCATGCCCTTGAGCTGACGCGCAAGATCGAGCATGGAATCACCGGTTGCCAGAATATCGTCCGCGATAATGATATCCATTCCCTCCACGGGCTCACCCAGATACTCGTGGGCAACAATCGGATTGCGTCCGTTGACGATACGGGAATAGTCACGTCGTTTGTAGAACATACCCATATTAAGGCCGAGCATTGAAGAATAGTAGATATTCCGGTTCGCGGCGCCTTCATCCGGGCTGATGACCATCATATGATTCTTGTCGATCTGCAGATCCGGGATGTTGTTGAGAATCGCCTTGATCATTTGATAAGTGGGCTGGACATTTTCAACGCTCATATTTGGAACGGCGTTCAGAACACGGGGATCATGCGCATCGAAGGTGATAATATTCTTGACTCCCATCGCTGTCAGATCCTGAAGCATCATCGCACAATCCAAAGATTCGCGTGTCGCACGTTTATGCTGACGACCCTCGTAAAGATAAGGCATGATCACGTTGATGCGGAAGCCTTTGTCGCAGGTCGCAGCGATAATACGGCGAAGGTTCATATAATGATCATCCGGAGACATCGGGACGCTCTTTCCGTACATCTCATATTCGATCGAATAATTCGTGACATCGGTAATGATATAAAGATCATAGCCGCGGATTGTCTCTTCGATCATTCCTTTCGCTTCACCGGAGCCAAAACGCGGACAGCTTACCTTAATCTCGAAGGTGTCCTTGTCTGCGCCGGGGAACGTCAGCAGAAGCTCATCGTGGTTTTCCGGTTCAATTGTCCATTGCTTCAGATAGTAATTGACCATATCTCCCAGCTTTTCCGCTCCGGGCATCACAATCAGCCCGATGGGCGCTACCGGCTGGGATCGCAAGTTATCGGCCCAGTTCTGTGCATCAATTATCATGTAGTTACCTCCGGATTCTCTCGCATTCGGTTTCTATTCAGTTTTCCAAAGCTAATTATATATCAAATTGCCTTTATTTTCAATCATTTTTTTCCCGTCAGGATCCAATCGTCCGCTTTGAATAAAAAAACAGCCGCTTTTCAGCAGCTGTAATCAAAATGTCACTCTTTCCTATTTTCAAGCACGGTATCTGCCTTGCGCAGAATATCGCGATCGGATTCGTACGTAAGCAGTTCAAGCGCCTCGGAAACCGGCAGAAAAAAGATCTCCGCCACTTCCGCCTCCTGCGCGATTGTTTCGGTTGACTCCGTCCTGGCAAGAAAGAAAACGACTGTCTTCATGGCGCCTGTATACGGACTGTATTGAATTGTTTCCCGGAAATCCCCGGTAAACTCGACCTTGAGCGCAGTTTCTTCGAATATTTCCCGACGGGCGGTTTCCTGTTCTGTCTCTGCGCCTTCAACATGACCTTTACAGAGCGAAAAATGCCCTTTTTGCATTTTCAGGACAAGATACCGCCGGAGAGAACGATCGTCTTCGTAAAACACAACCGCGCCGCAGCTCTTTTCATAGATCATGAATTCTCACTCCCGTTTTCATCATCATTCTCACCGGACAAAGGATCTTCTGCGTCAAGATAGAAGACACCCTGATTCGGCTCGTCAATTTTCTCAACATTTCTGAGACTGCGCTGAATTGCGCGGGTCCGGACACCGACAAGCTTGTCCAAATCGTCGTTTGCCGCAACAAGCTTTTTCTGCGTCGCTTCAAGGATTGTTCCGAATTTGTCGAATTCTCCTTTCACGACACCGAGTATTTTCCACACTTCACTCGTTCGTTTCTGAATCGCGACGGTTCGGAATCCCATCTGAATCGAATTGAGCAGAGCGCCCATTGTACTCGGACCCGCGATATTGATTTTGTAATCACGCTGAAGTGTTTCGACCAGTCCGCGGTTGACTGCTTCCGCGTACAGCCCCTCGAATGGAACGAACATGATTCCGAATTCTGTCGTATAGGGCGGTTCAATGTATTTGTCATGGATGTCTTTCGCGAAGGAACGGATTCGCCGTGAAAGAACGGCGAAGGCGGCATTGACCGCCTCCGGATCTCCGGTTTCGTAGGCGGACTGGAGATCAGCATATGCATCGGCGGGGAATTTCGAGTCGATCGGCAGATATACCACCCCGCTCTCATTTCCGGGAAGCGCGATCGCATATTCAACCGCGTTATTTGTACCTGGGACAGTCACGACGTTC
>ONSY01000234.1 GCA_900320605.1 uncultured Eubacteriales bacterium
CTCCCCGTTCACGGCGTAGTAGGTATCCCTGATGGCCTGCTCTACGGCATCACCGTATACGCAGATGATCTTGTTGAGCCGCTCTTCCGCGGTGGGAGTATTACTCATATCGGGACCTCCTCTCACATGATGTGCAGGTCGCCGTTCTCAAGGAACTCGACGCCGGCCGTGCAGGGCTTGGTCTTCATGCCGTTGTCCCAGAGCACGATGTAGCTGTCGTGAACCCTCTGACAGGCGGCACAGTAGCGACGGGTTTTCGCCTGGATGATACCGGAAATAGCCTTGTCGCGGTTCCAGATGCGTCGGCCTTCGATGCAGGGCTCGAATTTCATCAAGCAGTTCTCGGGGGTGGCATCGATGAACGGGCCGCCCTCCTTATTGATCTGAAGACGAACACCGCCGGGGATCTTCTCGCGAACGATCCACTCGCAGCCCATCTTGTTGTCCTTCACGATCTGGCCAACCTGAAGCTCTTCGTACTTATTCATTGTGTTTTGCTCCTTTCGATGTTGTATATGTTTTTTTCAGTTCTGATTTTTGTAGAATTTGTCTGCGCCTTTCACAGAGAAAAGGAACTCGATTTCCGGAACTCGCATAACACGAATACTGGTAAGTTCATAATAGCGCAGGTCGCCGATTTTCCTCATCGCGCTCTTTTTCTTTTTGAGTTCAGTGATCACGTAGTCGATGATTTCTTTCTTGTGTTCCTTTACGACCGTTTTCCTTTGCTCAAAAGTGGTAAACGAAGAGCATAAAAGCCGCACGGAAAAATCGTATTGACGGATATCAATGTCATTGGTCAAGCCAATAATGATTCCCAATTCCAACACTGTAGATGGTTTAAGATCCTCTTCTGTTTCCGAAGTCGAGTAAATCTTTTGCTTTCTTTTTTCCAACCGGTTTTTTTCTTCTTCCCGCTGAATCATCCTTGCTTTTGCTTTTTCCACGATAGTTGCTTCAAGGCTCGCATATGTCTCTCCAATATGGCGATCAACAAAAAGCACAACCTTCCCTGGCGGGAAAAAATCATAGCCGTTTGCCAATCCGAGTTTCCGAAGGTTAAGGAGATTGCTGTGTCCCCCCTTGCATTCTCTGTCCTCAAGCACGCAGACTTTCCGAACAATCGTGTTCTCGTCAGTGAAGTACGCTTCTGCGTAACGAAAGGCACACCACCAATGAAAAGACACCTTTTCAAATTCAGCTATTTTTCGTTCTTCTGGATAATTGATATACTCTTGATACAGCCGCTTTTCGCGCTCATATGAGGCTCTTTCATACAATGAAACAGCAAATTCTGTTTTTTCTTGTAAAAAAGCTGCATCATTGTTTCGCTTTTCTGTCCGGACGCTATGAACCAAAAAGAATTGGCTTTCTCCCATAACGATAAAAGGCCTTTCGGTTCCATCTTCGCCTTTCATGTCGCGGATAAATTCCGCGGCATCGTTCTGTAACTGGGAACTCAAGAAAGACTCGTATGAAGCCATTGGCGAATCGTTGGCGTACTCGTCCGCGGAAGGAATGGTCTTTCCTTCAAGGTGCTCCGGCGATAGCGAGATACTGATAACAAACCGCAAAAACAGGATTTGACATTGGCATCCTATGATTTTCGCGCTCGCGGCTGCAAGATCAATTGTCGAATAATGATGTTTGTTGAATTCTTTCAGCCAGTGTCTGATTTTTTCATACAGCATAATCAAGACCTCGCTGTGTAAATTTCACGCAGAGCCAGGCAGCGGTTCCGAACACCATGGATATCCTTCTTGATGAAGTCCAGGAATTCGGTCGGTGTCAGCGTGTCGAGCATGTTGTCCAGCAGGCGGTACACGACCGGATGCGTTTCTCCATAGCTAAGTTCCTGCTCGAACTCCTTATCGAACTTTGCCCGGTTTCCCTTGGAGATACTCTGGACGGCTTCGTGAACGAACTCTGGCAGGCTGGCTTCTGGTACGGTGTACTTTACATTGCCGGCATGGCTGATCCGTGCAATCGTCTTATAATCTCCGTGCTCTAGGGTCGATCTGTCAGCAACGACGAC
>ONSY01000233.1 GCA_900320605.1 uncultured Eubacteriales bacterium
GAGACCTTTTCCTCTTTTATTAATCTGCGGATTCTCCTCCGGAAGTCTGATTGAGGAATGCCATACGCTGGCTCATGTAAAGCTCGTAGTAAAGGCCTTTCTTTTTAAGCAATTCCTCATGGTTCCCGCTCTCCGCAATACGGCCTGCGTCGATATACATGATACGATCACAGTTCTGAATGGTTGAAAGCCGATGGGCAACGATAAACGAAGTCCGGTTCTTCAGTAGAGCGGCAATGCCTTCCTGAACAAGGCGCTCCGTATTCGTGTCGATCGAGGAAGTTGCTTCATCGAGGATCAGAATACGCGGATCAGAGAGCAGTGTGCGTGCGAAACTGATCAGCTGGCGCTGTCCGGCGGAAAGTCCCGCGCCACGCTCGTTTGTAGGCGTGTTGTAGCCTTTTTCCATCTGACGGATGAAATCATCGGCATGAACAGCCTTCGCGGCGGCAATACATTCCTCATCGGTGGCATCCAGGCGGCCGTATCGGATATTATCGAGAATCGTGCCGGAGAAAATGAATGTATCCTGAAGCATGACGCCCATCTGTTTTCTCAGTGACTGAATCGTCACATCACCCAGATCGTGTTCATCGATCAGTACACGCCCCTGCGTTACATTATAGAAACGCGACAGCAGGTTCACGATGGTTGATTTTCCCGCACCGGTTGGACCAACAAGCGCGATTGACTCACCGGGCTTCACATCAAAGCTGACATGTTTGAGCACCGGATTGCCTTTCTCATATTCGAATACGACATCATCGAAGGAGACTGCGCCTTTGATTTCAGGCAGCTCGTAGGCGTCTTCCTTATCGTCAACCGTAACGGGTTCATCGAGAACCTGGAAGATACGTTCAAGGTAAGCGGCAGTATCGAGCAGTTCATTATAAATATTGCCGAGCTGCTGAATCGGTCCCCAGAAGCGGTTCGAATAGGCAACCATCGCCGAGATCGCACCGATCTGGACAACACCGTCAATGATGAAGTCATCACGGAACAGATAAATTGCCGTGATATAGATCGCCATACGTACGAGACGGGAAAGGATCGTGGAGATCGGCCACATTCCATGCGCGAGATAAGCAGCACGCAGAGAATAATGCTTCGTTTCCTGAAGCAGGCCGTCGAAGATTCCCTCATTCATCTCCTCGCGGACAAACGCTTCCGTCACCTTCTCGCCGTTGATGTTCTCGGCGAGATAAGCGGTTGTATTCGACTGTTTGTTGGCGCGCAGCTGACGGAAACGTCTCTGCCGAGGCTTCGTGATACGGACATAAACATAGAAGAACGGCAGACCTCCGAGAACAACGAGAGTCATCTTGACCGAGATTGAAAGCATAAAGCCGAGGATCAGCAGCAGATTGATGATCTGCAGCACGGCATTAATCATGCCGTTGGTCAGGAATTCAGAAACGTTGTTGACGTAATTGATGACACGGGTCAGAATTTTGCCATGAGGACGCGAATCATAGTAATCGAAGCTCAGTTTCTGCAGATGCGAAAACACATCGGTACGCATATCGGTAATGATCGACTGACCGGTTCTTACACTGATACGCGCACGGGCACGGTTAATAAACACGATCGCGACGTTTACGGCAAAATAGCTCGCACCGAGAACGATAATCCAGTTCTTGAGGCTGTGCGGGATCAGATCGTCGATGACAATCGCCTGAAGCCTCGGTGTGATGAGCGCAAGGGCGCTGGCAAGTACACTGAAGAAGAACATCAGGAAAATATTCTTGCGGTACTTTTTAATATAGACAAGACTGCGTTTGAACTGTGACCAGTTAAAAGGGACGTTCAGATCTTCGTCGATATTGAACTTATTTCTTGCCATTACGCGTCACCTCCTTCCTGGAGGCCGCCATGCTGGAGTACACAGGTTTTATAATAGTACCCGTTCTCATTCTGCATCAGTTCGCGGTGGGTTCCCATTTCAGTGATTCTGCCCTGATCCAGAATTACGATCTTATCCGCATGCATGACAGAAGAAACACGCTGAGCAATAATAATCGTCGTAGCCTGCGTCGGCAGAGCGCGGAGCTGTTCCTGGATATAACTTTCCGTTTCCATATCTACCGCGGAAGTCGTATCGTCGAGGATCAGGATCGGCGCATGAACCGCGAGTGCACGTGCAAGTGAAATACGCTGTTTCTGGCCGCCGGAGAGACCGGTTCCGCGTTCACCGATAATCGTATCATATCCTTCAGCCATATCCTTAACAAAGCTGCTTACATCCGCCGCTTTCGCCGCCTGTTCTACGACTTCCATCGGAGCATCCGGCACACCGTACGCGATGTTCGATTCAAGTGTGTCGGAGAAGAGGAAAACATCCTGCATTGTCATTCCGATACTCCCACGCAGTTTCTGAAGGTTATAATCGCGCACGTCAACACCGTCGACAAGGACTTTTCCTTGTGAAACATCCGTGAAACGCGCAATTAGATTAATCAATGAGGTTTTTCCGGAACCTGTTGGCCCCATGATTCCGACCGTTTCGCCAGGTTTGATATGAAGATTGATATTCTCCAGAACCTTTGTACTGCCATAGTTCAGGGAAACATCCTCAAAATCGATTGCTCCCTTGACTTTTTCAGGGGATTTATCCACTTCGGGGCTCACAATCGAAACGTTGGAGTAATAGAGATCCTGAATTTTCTCGACAGAGGCAAGAAATCTCTGATAGCTGTTGACGATCATGCCGACCATGTTCATCGGCTCATTGAGCGCCCAGGAGAGTCCCAGGAAAAGCGTCAGTTCCCCGAGCGTGATCGACCCTGTGCAGACGAGAATACCGCCGACTGTCAGGTTGATAACCGTCAGAAGTGAGCTTAACGATTCGATGATCGGTCCGTATTTAAGCCAAAGATAGGTTGCCCGGATATTGAGATTCTTATATTTCTGATTTTCTTTCTGGAATTTGTCCATCTCATAGTCTTCACGGACGAAGGCTTTGACAACCCGGTTTCCGCTGATATTTTCCTGAACGACCGTATTCAGCGCGGAAAGTTGCTGACGCGCTTCACGGAACGCCGGACGCACTACTTTAGAGAGCTTTCTCGCGACAATCGCCGTGAACGGCGTCACCGCCAGAAGGATCAGAGTATATTTCCAGTTGATGCTCATAAACACGACCATCGCAAAAGTGAGCATAAACAGGCTTTCAACGGCATGCGGAAGAATCCAGCCGATGAAACGTGCAATCATCTCAACGTCGCCGGAGCAGCGGTTGATCAGATCCCCGCCTGTGTTTTTGCGATAAAACTCTGACGTCTGCCCCATCAGCTTATGGAACAGGGCACTCTTCAGATTACGTACCGCTTCCTGGGATGCCTGCTCAGCGAGTACATTGACGAAGTAACGGACCGTAACGAACAGTACGCCGACCGCCAGCGCCCAAAGCAGCATCGGAGTCAGTTTCTCGAAGTGCATCGGGGCAAGAACATCATCGACGATATCCTTGAAAATATAAGGCTCGTAGGTCATCAGGACAACACCGAACACATTGAGGATGATTGAAACGATCAGCTTCCATTTATGCCGACCCATCCATTGCGTCGCCCATTTAACTGTTTCCAATCGGCAGCACCTTCCTTTTTTGATTTAGGGCCTTCTCAAGACGCAAATACCACCGGAGACGCGAACGCCCGCCTCTCCGGTGGCTGCCCTTTTTCACAAATCTTATATACAATATTTATTATACCGATTTTAAAAGACGAATTCAACCATAATTTTCTTTTTTAGGGATTTATTTTTCCATACCCCAGCCGGAGATACCCCCACGCTGCATGGCACCGAGCAGTTTTGTTCGCAGATCGGGATATCTGCGTGAAAGCGAATCAACAAGCTCTCCGGTTTCAGTACGAGCACTCGCGCCGTCACGGGGGCAGGATAATTTCAGAACCGGGAGCGACAGTTTTCTCGAAGCCCGGACGATCTCTCTCTCCTCACAGAAGATCATCGGCCGGATGACCGTGATGTCTTTCCTTGAAAGATAGGTTTTTGGTGAAAAACATGCGATACTTCCGCCGTAAAACAGATTCATCAGCAGTGTTTCGACCGCATCGTCGGCATGGTGTCCCAGTGCAAGTTTGTTGCAGCCTTGTTCTTTACAAATATTATGGAGTATTCCGCGGCGCATGCGTGCACACAGGCTGCAGGGGTTCTTTTCCTTCCGATCCTCAAAGATTACTTTCGCCAGCTGCGTGCGGCGCAGATAAAAAGGAACCCCGAGCTGATCGCAAAGCTTTTCGATCGAGGAAAAATCCGCTTCATTCCCCGAAAAGCACGGATCGACTGAAACCGCGAAAAGAGAAAACGGCGCGGGATAGTATCCTCTTATTTTCGCAAGAGCGTATAAAAGGGTAAGGGAATCCTTTCCGCCGGAAACACCTACAGCGATCCTGTCTCCCGGTTCAATCATCGCATAACGGTCAATCGCCGCGCGTAAATATCCTTCAATCTTCTGCATTGTCATCACCGTTTTTTATTATACAGAGTTTTATTCCGCTTGAAAAGCATAAAAAACAGAATGGCGAACGAGTAAGCGTGAGTATTTTCATAAAAACAAGCGAAAACAGGAGGTTTTAACATGATAAATTAAATTTTTGTGTTGACAAGTAAAAGGGATTGTGTTATCATCATACTTGCTTGTTTATGGGGTTTACTCATCAACGAAATCTATGATTCGATTTTTCATAAAAATTCCATGAAAGATCATGAACAAACGGAGGTAAAAAAATATGTCCACTTATATGCCAAAAGCCGGTCAGGTCGACCGTAAATGGTATGTAATCGACGCCGCCGGAAAGCCGCTCGGAAGAGTTGCCGCCCAGGCCGCCGTCCTGCTTCGGGGCAAGCATAAGCCCACCTTTGCACCGCATGTTGACTGCGGCGATCATGTCATCGTCATCAACTGTGCGCAGGCCATTCTTACCGGGAAGAAAGCCGAGCAGAAGTATTACTACCGCCATACCGGCTACATCGGCCATCTTAAAGCTGTCCGCTATGACAAACTGATGGCAGAAAAACCCGAACTCGCTATGCAGCTCGCCGTAAAGAGAATGATTCCCGATACGACGATCGGCCATGACGCTTTCATGCGCCTTCGCACTTTCGCAGGCAGCGAGCATATCCACCAGGCTCAGAAACCCGAAACCTGGGAACTGTAAGGAGGTAACAAGTTATGTATGACAATACTCCTTTCTTCTACGGAACCGGCAGAAGAAAAAGCTCCGTTGCCCGCGTAAGACTTTATCAGGGCACCGGCAAAATCACCATCAACGACCGCGATATCGATGATTATTTCGGCCTTGAAACCTTGAAGCTCATCGTTCGCCAGCCCCTGGTTCTCACCGAGACCGGCGAAAAGTTTGATGTTGTCTGCCGCGTAGCCGGCGGCGGCGTTACCGGCCAGGCCGGCGCAATCCGTCACGGCATTTCGAGAGCGCTCCTGCAGTATGATTCCGAGAATCTCCGTGCTCCGCTCAAAAAAGCAGGTTTCCTCACCCGCGATCCGCGCATGAAAGAGCGTAAAAAGTACGGCCTCAAGGCTGCACGGCGTGCTCCTCAGTTCTCCAAGAGATAATCGAGGACAAGAGATCATCGAAAAAGCCCGGAAATACGCCATTTCCGGGCTCTTTCTTTA
>ONSY01000232.1 GCA_900320605.1 uncultured Eubacteriales bacterium
GACCGGCCGCACGTTCGCGTAAAGATCGAGCTCACGCCGCAGCGTAACATTGGCGCTTTCCATCGTTCCTCCCTTCGGAGTCTCTGTAGGACCTTTGAGAAGAACCGTACATTCTTTCAGTGCGGAAAGAACATCATCCGGAATTGACTTTCCTTTTGCGAGCCGGTTCTCAATCGTCAGCCCCTCAATTTCACGAAGCTCGATTTTCCCGGCCGATATTTCATCTCTGAGCAGCGTTTCAAGCAGCCGTTTCGCCTCGCATATAATGATCGGACCGATCCCGTCACCCGGACAGATTCCGATGATGGTTTTCCCGGACTTTTGATTCGTCGACGCGTTTGCCTCAAGTGTTTCTGCGCGCTTAACCTGTTCTGTCAGCAAGGTGCGGAAATGTTCGCAGAGCAGGTCGATACGTTTTTCATCCATGGTTCATTCCTCGCTTTTCGTATAGTTTAGCAGACCGCCTGCGAGTAGGATTTTCTTCTGACGTTCCGTAAAGCTGAACACAAGCGGAACTTCGATTCCTTTTGTTTCGTCGCAGAGAATCCATTCACCGGTTTCAAAACCGGCATGAGTTCCGCGTAATGTCAGCAGATCATCCTGATCAAGTCTGTCGTAATCCTCCGGATACTTGAAATTGAGCGGAAGAATGCCTGCGTTGATCAGGTTTGCGGTATGGATTCTGGCAAAGCTTTTCGCGATGACAGCCTTCACGCCGAGATAAAGCGGTACAAGCGCCGCGTGCTCACGGGAGGAACCCTGACCGTAGTTGACTCCTCCGACTATGATGCTTTTTCCGGCTGCTTTCGCGCGTTCAGGGAATGTTTTGTCGCAGACGCCGAAACAGAATTGTGAGAGATAGGGGACGTTCGAGCGGTAGGGAAGAATCTTTGAGCCCGCCGGCATGATATGATCTGTTGTAATATTGTCACCGACTTTCAAGGTGAGCGGGGCGCTGATGGTATCGGGAAGCGCTTCGCCTACAGGAATTTCCTTGATGTTCGGTCCCTTGAGGATTTTCACCGCAGGAGCTTCGTCCACAGATGCAGGGGCGAGGGTTCCGCGGTCATCAATCTTGAAGCGGGAGGGCATCTCGATCGGAGGAATCTCACCGATCGTGCGCGGATCTGTAATGTAACCCGAAAGAGCCGAAGCGGCTGCCGTTTCAGGTGAAACCAGATAGATCTGTCCGTCTGCCGTTCCGCTTCTTCCTTCAAAATTGCGGTTGAAGGTACGCAGGCTCACACCTCCGGAATTCGGCGAGAATCCCATTCCGATGCAGGGACCGCAAGCCGACTCGAGAATCCGGGCACCGGAAGCGATGATGTCGGAAAGTGCGCCGCAGTCAGCAAGCATCTCGAGAACCTGTTTTGATCCGGGAGAAATCGAGAGGCTGACGGATGGCGCGATTGTTTTGCCCTTTAGAATCGCTGCGACGCGGAGCATGTCACGCAGTGAGGAATTCGTACACGACCCGATGCAGACCTGATCAACCTTGATTGAGGAAAGATTTCTGACTTCGGTGACATTGTCGGGACTGTGAGGGCATGCAGCGAGCGGTTCGAGCGAGGAAAGATCGATCTCAACGATTCTGTCGTACTTTGCGTCCGGATCACTTTCAAGCGGAATATAAACATCGGCGCGTCCCTGCGCCTCCAGATATTCCCGTGTCGTCTCGTCAGAAGGGAAGATCGAGGTCGTCGCACCGAGTTCCGCACCCATGTTGGTGATGGTGGCGCGCTCCGGAACGGAAAGGGTTTTGATTCCTTCGCCGCCCCATTCGATGACTGCGCCTACGCCGCCCTTTACTGAGAGGATGCGGAGAATCTCCAGACTGATATCCTTGGCGGCGACCCCGTCGCGCAGTCTGCCCGTAAGATTCACCTTATACATTTTCGGCATATTGATATAGTATGCGCCGCCGCCCATCGCAACCGCGACATCCAGTCCGCCGGCACCCATCGCCAGCATTCCGATGCCGCCGCAGGTAGGTGTATGACTGTCTGAGCCGATCAGCGTTTTTCCGGGGACGCCGTAACGTTCCAGATGGACCTGGTGGCAGATTCCGTTTCCGGGACGGGAAAAGAAAATTCCATGTTTACTGGCGACGCTCTGGATGTACCGATGATCATCTGCGTTTTCAAAACCCGACTGCAGTGTGTTGTGGTCGATATAAGCGACGCTTTTTTCCGTCTTGACACGGTCGATGCCCATCGCCTCAAATTCCAGATAGGCCATGGTTCCTGTCGCATCCTGCGTCAGGGTCTGATCAATTTTTAATGCGATCTCACTGCCCGGGGTAAACATATCGCCCGAAAGAAGATGTGACTGGATTATTTTCTGCGCAATTGTAAGGCCCATTAGAGATTCTCCTTTTTTGTAATATTGTCTTTTGCTTTTCGGATGTGTTCGGTTGTCAGACGTTCCGCGGCATCCTCGTCTTTTGCTGCAATCGCCTCAAAAATCTGCCGGTGTTCCGCCGAAGCGGCTTTCGCGCGTTCCAGCTCTCCGAGAGACCGCTGACGGTATTGACCGATGCGGCGGTGAAGATCCGTCAGCATCTGTTCCAGCATTTCGCTGCCGCAGTTGCGGTAGATTTCGCTGTGAAATTCCGTATCCATCTCCTTGAGGTGTTCCGCATCGCCGCGCAGTGTGTAGAAATCCTCAAGATCAAGTGTGTCATGCAGCTTCCGGAGTCCTTCATCCGAGATACGCGCAGCGGCCCAGCGGGCTGCTAGGCCTTCGATCCGGATCCGGATTTCATAAATATCACTCAGATCCTGAAGATCAATTCCGAGAATCTGAATTCCTTTGCCGCAGCTTTTAACCATGTTTTCCTGCTGCAGACGCCGGATTGCTTCACGGATCGGGGTTCTAGAAACACCGAGCTGCTGCGAAAGAGCCGTTTCCGTCAGTATTTCACCGGGCGGGTAAACGCCTTCCAGAATATTCGTTTCCAAAGTCTCAAAAACCCGGTCCGCGAGGGAAAAAGATCGCTGATCGTTCATTTTTCAAAACTTCCTTTACAGTTTTTTGAAACGTCCTTCAGAGATTTCTTCGAGTTTCTCCTCGATTCGCCATGCGGAAAGAGGAGTGTCTCTGTCGGTGGAATACTCGCTGTCGACCCAGTCTTTCATTTTCAGAACGATCGGATCGTGTTTATCGAGCGCTTCGGAGGGAGGAAGGTTATAGGTTGAATTGATCCAGTAGGCAATTCCGGCCAGGCCGGAGGTTTTGCTGATCTGGACCGTTGCAGGCCGGTTGAGAATGGCCTTTGTATCGAAAATATTGTAGATGCGTTCATCCTTGAGCATCCCGTCCGCGTGAATACCGGCGCGTGTCTCGTTGAAACTTTTACCAACAAACGGTGTCATCGGAGGAATTTTGTATCCGATTTCCGAGCGGAAATAGTCAGCGATTTCAGTGATGACAGTAGGATCCATTCCGTCGAATGTTCCGCGCAGCGAAGCATATTCCATCACCATCGCTTCGAGCGGAATGTTTCCGGTGCGTTCACCGATTCCGAGGAGAGAACAGTTGACTGCGCTCGCGCCGTAAAGCCAGGCGGTCGAAGCGTTCGTAACAGCTTTGTAGAAATCGTTGTGTCCGTGCCATTCGAGCATTTCACTCGGTACTTCGGAGTAGTGCTGGAGACCGTATACTATACCTGAGACGCTGCGCGGCAGCGCAACTTCAGTATAAGGCACGCCGTAGCCCATCGTATCACAGGCGCGGATCTTGACGGGGATTCCCGCCTGACGGGAAAGATTCATCAGCTGATTGACGAAAGGCACCACAAAGCCGTAGAAATCGGCGCGGGTGATATCTTCCAGATGACAGCGCGGGATTACTCCGGCCTCGAATGCATCGCATACCGTGGCGAGGTATTTTTCCATTGCCTGCCGGCGTGTAAGTCCGAGCTTCTTGAAGATATGATAATCGGAGCAGCTTACAAGGATGCCTGTTTCACGGATGCCGAGATTCTTGACCAGCCGGAAATCCTCGCGGCTCGCACGGATCCAGGTTGTGATCTCGGGGAACTCAAGTCCGAGAGCCATGCATTTTTCAAGCGCCTCGCGGTCCTTCTTCGTATAAACGAACATCTCAGTCTGACGGATGATACCCTTTGGGCCTCCGAGCTTCGACATGAGTTTGAACAGTGTTACGACCTGATCAACGGTGTAAGGTTCTACAGACTGCTGCCCGTCACGCAGGGAAGTATCGGTAATCCAGATATTTTCCGGCATTCCCATCGGCACGCGGCGATGGTTGAACGGTACTTTCGGAACGAAGCTGTAATCGTAGATATCATCGTACAGTACAGGTTCCTTGACGTCCTGAAGGGCATAGTAATAGGATTTTTGTTCGAGCAGATTGGTTTTCTTTGAAATGACGAGCATGGGTTGCCTCCCATTTGTATTGTATAATTGTATACAATTATACATTAAAATGAAGGCTTGTAAAGAGATATGAATTTTTTTCATGAATAAAAATAAAAACGTCCGATTTTGAAATCGGACGTTTTTCCATGCTAATGGTGAAAGAACGCGGAATTATAGATATTTTTCGATCGAGGCTACCACCAGGTCAGCGGCGATCGCAGTCCCTTTCCGGGAAAGATGGAGACGGTCAGGACCGATGTTTTCGGCA
>ONSY01000231.1 GCA_900320605.1 uncultured Eubacteriales bacterium
GACGATACGGACTCCGGCTTTTTTGGAAAGAAAAAAAAGCAATATGAGAAATTCCACCCCGGCGCGGACCGAACAGATTCCGTGCCGGGGTGAAGTCATTCTATGCGGACAATTTCCCTTCCGCGATCCGCGTCTTTTCCGCCGCACACGGCAAAACGAGTATTGACACGGTGTCAATATCGCGGTATTATAAAGATACTGACACAGTGTCAGCAATGAATATCAACAGGATGTGAACTGATATGATCAAAGGAACACCGGAGCTGATCGCCGGGCGCCGCGAGGAAATCATCAACGCCTGCGAAACGCTTTATCAGACAAAGAGCTTCAAGGAGATCACGCTCAAGGACATCGGAAACGAGGTGCCCTTCTCCCGCCCCACGATCTACAACTACTTTGAGACGAAGGAGGAGATCTTCCTGGCGCTCTTCGAACGCGAGTACGAGCGCTGGAACGGGGATCTCTCAGCCATTCTGGAACTTCCCGGACCTCTTGACCGAAAGGAGCTCGCTTCGAAAATCGCGCAGTCTCTTTCGAGCCGGCCGCAGCTTTTAAAGCTTCTTTCCATGAACAACTACGACATGGAGGCGAACAGCCGCACGGAGCTTCTGACTGAGTTCAAAAAGGCGTACGGCCGCTCCATGGAGCTTTTCGGGGCACTGCTTTGCAGGTTCTGCCCGGAGATGTCCGACCGGGACATTGAAAACTTCCTCTATCTCTTCTTCCCGTTCATGTTCGGCATCTACCCGTATACCGCGGTGACGGACAAGCAGCGCGCGGCGATGCGGGAAGCGAACGTTCCATATGTGTACCAGAGTGTTTACGAACTCACGTTCAGGTGCCTGTGCAGGCTGCTGGACGTCAATCCATAAAAATTACCGTAAAGGAGAGAAATCGGAATGTCAGAGAAAATGTTGGTTGCCGTATTTTCAGCGAGCGGCATTACGGAAAAAGTCGGTAAGGAAATCGCCCGGATCGCGGGCGCGGATTTCTTTGAGATCGCGCCGGAAAAGCCCTATACTCCCGAAGATCTTGACTGGAGAAACAGAAAAAGCCGCAGCAGCGTCGAGATGACCGACCCTTCGGCGAGACCGGAAATCAAAGATACAGTTTCAGACATGGCTTCGTATCAGACCGTCATCATCGGCTTCCCCATCTGGTGGGGCGTCGCGCCGAGAATCATCGAGACATTCCTTGAAAGCTATGATTTCTCGGGAAAGACGGTCATTCCCTTCTGCACCTCCGGCGGCAGCGGCGTCGGAAAAAGCGATATCGAGCTTCATAAAAACGTCCGCGGTGACGTCACCTTTGAAAAGGGCGTTCAGATCAACCGCCCGGACGAAACACGGATCCGCGAATGGCTCAGAACGGTTCTGAAGGGAGATATCAAGTAATGAAATATACCAGACTCGGAAACTCGGACCTTACCGTCTCGCGCGTCTGCATGGGATGCATGGGATTCGGCGACTCCGGCAGAGGTCAGCACAGCTGGACGCTCGACGAGGAGCACTCGAGAGAAATCATCAGACACGGACTCGAGCTCGGCGTCAATTTCTATGACACCGCGATCGGCTATCAGAGCGGCACGAGCGAGCAGTACGTCGGACGGGCGCTGCGCGACTTTACAAAACGGGAGAACGTCGTCGTCGCGACGAAGTTTCTTCCGAGAACGCAGGACGAGATCGAGCGCGGCGTCAGCGGGCAGAAGCATATCGAAACCATGATCGACACGAGCCTTTCAAACCTCAGCATGGACTACGTCGATCTGTATATCTATCACATGTGGGACTGGCAGACGCCTCTCGAGGACATCATGGACGGTCTGAACCGGATCGTGAAGGCCGGCAAGGCAAGATACATCGGCATCTCCAACTGCTTCGCGTGGCAGATCGTCAAGGCGAACGCGTTCGCCGAAAAGGAGGGCTTCGCGAAATTCGTGTCCGTGCAGGGCCACTACAACCTGATCTTCCGGGAGGAGGAACGGGAAATGGTCCCCTACTGCGACGAGGAGAACATCGCTCTCACCCCCTACAGCGCCCTCGCTTCCGGCAGGCTTTCGAGGCTTCCCGGCGAATCGGGCACAAAACGCGCGCAGGAAGACGCCTACGCGAAGTTCAAGTACGACGCGACGGCGGCGCAGGACAGCGCGATCATCGCGCGCGTGGCGGAACTCGCCGAAAAGCGCGGCGTGACCATGACGGAAATCTCTCTTGCCTGGCTGCTTTCCAAGGTGACCTCCCCCGTCGTCGGCGCGACGAAGCTTCACCATATCGAGGGAGCCGCCAGAGCCGCGGACCTCGAGCTGACCGCCGAGGAGACCGCGTATCTCGAGGAACCCTATGTGCCGCACCCGCTCGCGGGCGTGATGGCGCAGAACCGTCCGGAATACGCAAAGGAAAAACACGTCTGGTCCACAGGCGACCGGAAGATCGGAAAATAACGGAGGAAAAATCATGAAAAAACTCTTTCTCATCTTACTTTCACTGATGCTCATTCTCACGTTCGCGGCCTGCTCGCAGAACGCGGGCGGCAGCGAGGCGCAGAGCAGCGCCGAACCTGAAACTAACGAAAGCAGCACCCAGATTTCCGAGCCGTCCGGCACGGAGCAGACTTCGAGCGAGTCCTCCGAACCTGTATCCCGGGATTCCGCTCCTTCGCCGTCAGAGTCTTCGGCGGACGAGCCTTCGCCGGATCACAGCAGAACGCTCGTGGTCGTCTTTTCCGCGACCGGAACGACGAAAGGCGTCGCCGAAAAGATCGCCGCGATCGAGAACGCGGATCTCTACGAGATCAAGGCCGCTCAGGAGTACACGAGCGACGACCTCAACTGGCATGACAGCGGCAGCCGCACGTCGATCGAGCAGAACGATAAAAACGCCCGCCCCGAAATCGGCAGCGAGCCGCTCTCCCTCGAAGGATATGAGAAGATCTATATCGGCTTCCCCATCTGGTGGGGCGAGGAGCCGCGCATCATGGACACTTTCGCCGAAACCTACAGTTTCGACGGCATCACGATGATCCCGTTCTGCACCTCCGGCAGCAGCGGCATCGGAAGGAGCGGACAGAACCTCGCCGAACTTTCAGGCAGCGGAAACTGGCTTGAGGGAAAACGCTTCGGCGGCGGCGTATCGGAATCCGATCTGACCGAATGGATCGGCAGCCTCAACGGATAACGAAGGAGAAATGCCGATGAATCCCCGAAAGAAAAACGTGATCAAAAAGACGGTGGACCTTGTGATGACCGTCCTTCTGCTCTGCCTGATGGCGTATCAGGTCACCGGAGAGGCGCTGCACGAATGGTTCGGCATCGCGATGACCGTCCTTCTGATCGTACATCATATCCTGAACCTCAGATGGTACGCCTCCCTCTTCAAAGGGAAGTACAATCTCTACCGGATCGCGACCGTCCTTGTCAATACGGCGCTGCTCGCTTCCATCGCCCTGACAGCCCTGTGCGGCATGTCGATGAGCGCGCACGCGGTCCCGTTTCTCTACGGACTGCTGCCCGTATCGTTCGCGAGGCGCTTTCACCTCGCGATGTCCTTCTGGTCGTTTATCCTCATGGGCGTCCATCTGGGACTGCACATCCCCGCCATGGGCGCGGGACTTAAATGGAACGGAAAAGTCAGAGCCGCGCTCGCGGCGGTATCCGCGGCCGCGGCCGGAACCGGATTCTGGCTCTTTTTCAGAAACACGATCCCGGACTATCTCTTTTTCCGCGTGCCGTTCGCGTTCCTTGACTATGACAAATCCGCGTTTCTGGTCTTCGCGGAAAATATCGCGATTCTCATCGCGTTCGCGTTCCTGGGCGCTCTGTTCGCCTTTCTTGTCCGTAAAAGCCGCAGAAGAAAGCGCGAAGAGAAGCCGGAGAAAAACGAAACCTGAATCTTCCTGTCCCAAAAAAGGAGTCTAATCTCATGAAAAAGAAAAATTCTTTCATCGCGGGAGTATGTCTCGCCTTCTGCCTTCTTGTGACCGGATGCGCGCAGAGTCCCGCGGCAAGCGAAAGCGTCCCGCCGCTCAGCGAGACACCAGGCAGCGCCGCTGTGTCCTCTGATACAAGCGAAATGCCGTCCGCGCCGGCTCAGGAGAGTTCCTCACAGCCGGAAACCCCGCAGGAAAGCTCTCAGGAGCCCGTGTTTTCCGGGGCTTCTTCGGTCTATTTCACCGAGGATATTTCCGCGCAGGGTCTTGTAAAACTCTATGACGCCCTCGGCTGGACGCCGCAGGGAAACACCGCCGTCAAGATCTCGACCGGCGAGCCGCCCGCGAGCAATTATCTCCGCCCGGAACTCATCGGGGATCTGGTAAAAAAAGTGGACGGCACCATCGTGGAATGCAACACGGCCTACGGCGGTTCCCGCGCGAGTTCGGCCATGCACCGGCAGGTCGCCGAGGATCACGGATTCACGCCGATCGCGGACTTCGACCTGATGGACGAGGACGGCGAAGTGGAATGGCCGATGACCGGCGGCACGAGGCTTGACAGAGTGATCGTGGGAAGCCACGCGGAAAACTACAGCGACTGGGTCATCCTCTCGCACTTCAAGGGCCACGCCATGGCCGGCTTCGGCGGCGCGATCAAGAACGTCGGCATCGGCATCTCCTCCCCGAGCGGGAAAGTGTATGTCCATACTGCGGGGACAAAAACCAGCGGAAGCATCTGGTACAGCGACCAGGACTCATGGCTGGAGGCGCTCGCGGAAATGGTATCCGGCTTTTCCGCCCACGTCGGCAGAGAACACATCATCTACATCAACGTGATGAACCGTCTTTCCGTGGACTGCGACTGTGACGGCAATCCGGCGGAACCCGATATGCACGATATCGGAATTCTGGCGAGCACCGATCCCGTGGCGCTCGATCAGGCCTGCGTCGACCTCGTGTACCAGGCGCCGGACAGCGAGTCTCTTGTCCGGAGAATCGAACGGCAGAACGGCATTCACACGCTCGAGCACGCCGAGGAAATCGGACTCGGCAGCAGAACGTATGAACTGGTGAAACTCGATGGCTGAGATATGGACCGTGCTGCGCCGGGAGTTTGTATATATCTGGTATTACTTTGAACTCCAGCTGAGCCAGATCTTCTGGTACTGGGTGATTGGCATGGCCGTCGGTTCCCTCATATCCGTGTTCGCCAAGGACCGGATTCACGGCCTTTTCACCTCGATGCAGAATAAGAAGTGGGGGCTTCTCGGGATCATTCCCGCGTGCCTTCTCGGCATCGCGTCTCCGCTGTGCATGTACGGGACGATCCCCATCGCGGCGTCGTTCCGGAAACAGGGCATGCGGGAGGACTGGCTCGCGTCTTTCATGATGGCGTCCATTCTCCTGAATCCCCAGCTGATCATCTACAGCGCGGCGCTCGGCACGAAGGCGCTGATCGTCCGGATCGTCACATGCTTTCTCTGCGGATGCACGGCGGGGCTTCTGGTATTCCTGTTCTACCGGAAGAAAGACTTTTTCAATTTTGAGGGATTCGAAGCGCGCGCGAGCCGCGACACCCATCCGAATCTTCTGATCCGATATCTTCTGAATCTGTGGAGAAACATCAAGGCGACGGGTCTGTATTTTCTCGCCGGCGTTCTTCTGTCCGCCCTGTTTCAGCGATACGTGCCGCAGGACCTGATGGTTTCCCTGTTCGGCGGCAGCAGAGCCTGGGGCGTCCTGATGGCCGCGACAGTCGGCGTGCCGCTTTACGCGTGCGGAGGCGGAACCATTCCCCTTCTTCAGAACTGGCTCGCGGAAGGCATGAGTCTCGGCAGCGCGTCCGCCTTCATGATCACCGGTCCGGCCACGAAAATCACGAATCTCGGCGCGCTGAAGATCGTTTTCGGGATCCGGAGATTTCTCCTCTATATCGCCTACGTGCTCCTGTTCTTGTTCGTCTCGGGCCTAATGATCAATCTCATCTTCGCGTAACGGGGAAAAACGGATAATATACGCGAACGGCGGAACCTCCGGAAAAGCCGCAAGGGAGGCACCTCAGGAAAGGTGCCTCCCTTTTACTATGCGAAAATATTCTGTTCACGGCAGGGCGTTTTCCCGGCGGCATCCGCTTTACAGATCAAGGCCGGCGATCCATTCCCTTACGGCCGCCTGTACGCTTTCACGGCTGTTCTGCGCGTCGCTGCCGCGCACGGCGAGACCGTCGGAGACGGTACTCTGAGGCAGGACGGAAGAAAGCTTCCGGTCAAAACCGGACAGGCCTGAGCCTTCGTGCGTCGAGAAGGGGATCAGTGTTTTTCCCGAAAGTTTTTGCGCGTTGTTCTCGAAGAACGTGTAGAGAATCATCGGCCAGTCGCCCCACCAAACGGGCGCACCGATAAAGACGGTGCGGTACCGCGACAGATCCGGCACCTGTCCGGCATACTGCGGGCGCGCGTTTTCGTTCTGTTCCTGTTTCGCAACGTCCGTCAGTTCGTCGTAGGTCATCGGGTAGTGATCATCCGCCGGAACAATTTCGAACAGATCCGCCCCGGTCTCCCCGGCGATCATTTCCGCGACGATTGCGGTGTTGCCCTGATCAATTACTCCGACGCTGTACTGTTCGCCGGTCCGGGAAAAGTAAACGACCAGAACCTCCGTGCCGTCCGTTTCCGCCGGCCGGCTCTCCGAGGACTGCGGCGCCTGCGAAGGCTCCGTATCGGATGAAACATCTGCCGGCCCGGTTCCGGAATCGGGATTTTCCTGCGCATTCGAAGGGCTGTCCTGCCGCGGCGGCTGTGTTTCATCGCTGTTCGCGCAGCCCGCGGCCGCGATGGCCAGAACAAGCGCGAGCAGCAGCGCCAGAATCCGTTTTCCTGATTTTTTCATGCGTTTTGTCCTCCCTTTTTGTGTTAGAAGCTCCCGTTCTCTTTATTCTGTCTCAAAGGAAGGTTTCCACAGTGCGAACTGTTCGAGCTGGGAATCGGTGCGGTGATAGTACCGTTCCCCTCTGTCGAGACACGCGATCATCGCCATTTCCTCCGGTGTCAGCGTAAAGTCAAGAATGTCGAGATTCTCCCGGATATGTTCCGTGCTGCGGCTGCCGGGGATCACCGCGAACCCCATCTGCGTATGCCAGCGGAGGATCACCTGCGCAGGAGTCTTTCCGTATTTTTCACCGATCTCGCGAAATACCGGCTCTCCGATCAGGGAACGGTCGCCGTGCCCGAGCGGGTACCAGCTCATCAGGCGGATCCCATACTGATCCAGCGTTCTGCGCAGCTCCCGCTGCGTATAGTACGGATGTGCCTCAACCTGAATAAACTGCGGGACGATTTCCCATGTTTTCTCGAGCGCGTCGAGATACTTTCCCTCAAAATTGGAGATGCCGATCGCTCTCGCCTTTCCTTCCCGAACCGCTTTCTCAAGCATGCGGTAACCCGCGAGCCAGTTTCCGGCGGGCTGATGGAGATAGAGCAGATCAACGTACGAAACGCCGAGGCGTCCGAGCGTTTCGTCCACCGCGTTTTCGTTCTCATACTCGCTCGGCCACAGCTTGGTGGAAAGGAAAACGTCTTCGCGCGGAACGCCGCTTTCACGGATTCCGCGTCCGACCGCGCGCTCGTTGACGTAGGCATTCGCTGTATCCACGAGCGAGTATCCCATTTTCAGCGCCTCGCGGACGCTCGTGCGCGCCTGCGCCGGCGAAAGCTGATAGGTTCCGATTCCCACTGCCGGGCACCGGACTTTATTGTTCAGTTCGAGATATTCCATGTTAAATCCTCCCTCAGTATACTGAGGCTCTGGAAGATATGAATTTCCAGATCCCGTTTTTCTTTTTCAGTGTAAAATCTCCCCGCAGGCGCCACTGGTGCTTTCCGCCGCCGTACACCGCCGCGAGCACGCGGCTTTTCCCGGTCAGTTCCGCCCGGCCGCCGCTGACGGACGCCTCAACGGCATCGTGTTCCGCGCTGTAATAGTTGAAGACGCCGTGAGCGAGACCGCTCAGAAACTCCTCCCGGGTCTGCCGCGCGCCGGTCATGTGAATAAGCGTATACTCCGGCGCCATCAGGCGGCGCAGGCCATCGGTGTCTTTCGCGATCATATACTCCCAGTACTGCCGGTACATCCCGCGGATCGTTTCAAGATCGTCCATCGCGCGCTCCTTACAGCAGTCCGTTTTCAGAAAACCAGTTTCTGAGTGCTTTCCCGCTGTCCGCCGCCCGGCTGCCGGTGATCGAAAGGCCGGATCTGATCTGAGCGTTCGGGCAGGCTTTTTTAAGGTCGCGTTCGCTCGAGCCCATCCCGCTGCCTTCATTCGTGCACAGCGGAAGGATTGTTTTGCCCGAGAAATCGAACGCCTCAAGGAAGGTGAAAACCGCCATCGGCATCGTACCCCAGTAGTTGGGATAGGCAAGCACGACCGTGTCGTAGCCGTCGATCGAATCCGGCAGCGAAACAAGCTGCGGCCTTGCCTTCTTCTGCAGATCGCGTTTCGCTTCCCCGATGCAGGTCATATATACCGGAGAGTACGGTTCCTTCATCTCGATTCTGAACGTGTCCGCCTCGATCAAATCCTTCATGAGACCGCATACGATCTCGGTGTTTCCGGTTTTCACATAGCGCATCGCGCCGCCGAAATAGTTTTCATCCGCGCGTGAAAAGAACGCGATCAATGTTTTTGTCATTCTGATTTCCTCCGTGTTTCTGTTTTCTGGCTCTATTATATCCTGTAAGCTATTGTAATGTCCAATCGAATTATAGTATAATTGATTTAAATATTAAATAACCGGGAGAGAACGCAATGAACACGAAGCAGATTGATTACTGCATTGAACTTGCCCATACGCTCAATTTCAGCCGGGCGGCCGAAAATTGCTACGTCAGCCAGCCGACCTTTTCCTATCAGATCCGTCTTCTGGAGGAGGAAATCGGGTTTTCCCTCTTCGAGCGCAGCGGAAAAGGCGCGGCGCTTACGCCGGCCGGAGCGCAGTTCATCTCATTCCTTACGGGAATGCGCGAGGAGCTGAAACGCGCGATCGAGCAGGGCCAGAACTTCAGCGCAAAGTATCAGGACAGCATTTCCCTGAGCCTCATGGTCTGGCAGGCCGTCTACTTTCTCCCCGAAGCGATGCGGCTGTTTGAGGAAACGCATCCGAAGGTGCAGATCACACCGCTCTTTCAGTACGAAAACGGCATCGATTCTTTCCTTCGGAACGAGGCGGACCTGCTTTTTGCCCTTCGAGAACAGACAAGACAGATTCCCTCTATCCGCGTGCACGATCTCTTTGAAAGCCGCATTTATCTGATCGCACGGCGGGAAGATCCGCTCGCAGAAAAAAATCTCATCACTGAAGAGGACCTCTACGGCCGTACGCTGATGGTAGGCGGAGGCTCTCCCCCCGCGCTTGAGGCGGTTCAGCACCGGCTGATTGCCTCCGGAAAAATCTCGTATTTCAACAGCGCCGATCACGACACCACGCGCACCAACGTCGCTGCGGGAAAAGGAATCTGCCTTGCTCCCGGGTTTTTAAACGATCACTCCGGCCAGTTCGCCTGGATTCCCTTCGACTGCAGGGAGCGTTTTTCCTGCGTTCTGTGCTCGCACCGTGATGACCGCCGGCCAGCCGTTGCCGCGTTTATTGCGCTTCTTCAGAATCTCTACGCGCAGGCGGTCGCCTTCCCTCTCTGATTTTCTTTGGCGCAAACCGACGTTTTCAGAATCTGATTTCAAAAAGAACGAGGTGGCTGCATCTTGCCGTCACCTCGTTCTGCGTTTATTCTGATGTTCAGTTTTTCACTTTCTTTTTCTGCTTTTGGAGGATCATGAAGAAGAATCCCATGCACGACAGGCACGTCAGCGCAATCCACATTCCAAGGCCGCCCTCATCACCGGTCGGCGGAGTCGCGGGCGCTTCCCTGACGGTCAGCGCCGCGGCGGCAGATCCGTCGTCAAAGAGGATCTTCACCGTATGATTCCCGACGGAGAGTTTCTGCAGCGCCGCCGCCTTGAGTGTTACAATCGTGCTGCCGGCTTTCGCCGTATATCCGTCTGCGTTCAGAGGCGAGCCGTCCAGCTCCACGCCGGTAAAGTGCGCGAAGCACTCGCTGTCATTCACGCTGCGCTTGACCGTTAGTGTGAAATCCGCGCCGCTGTCCGCAGTCCATGCGCCGTCCGCACCGCCGGAGACGATGTAGTCAAACGCCTCAAAGCTGTACGTGAATGTCATATCTCCGGCAATGGAGGTTTCAGCGGGATCTTTGTCCCAAATGCCGCCCGTGTATCCGGCGGATGCCGTCATGCCGCTCGGAATATCGGCGGGTTTCGCGCCGCTCTGCACGGTTTCCGTCTTGTTTTCCGTGCCGCCGTCAGACCACGTGCCGTTTGCGACCTTATAGGTCACGGTAAAGGTCGGAACCGCGTCGAAAGTGTAGGTAAAGGTCTTCGCGCCGGTGATTTCCGCGCCGGCGGGATCGGTGTCCCACGCGCCGCCCGTGTATCCGGCGGACGCGGTCATCCCGGTCGGAATATCCGCGGGTTTCGAACCGCTCTGCACGGTCTCCGTC
>ONSY01000230.1 GCA_900320605.1 uncultured Eubacteriales bacterium
CGCGCAAAGGGCTTCGAGAGATCGATCTCGGTTCCCTGATAGGTGATGATCTCCGTACCGCAGACCTCCTTTGCCAGATGGCGGAAGAGCGCTTCGGTCAGATCCATCATGCCGTTGTAATCCGTATAGGCCTGATACAGCTCCATCAGCGTGAATTCAGGGTTGTGGCGGGTATCGACGCCCTCGTTGCGGAAGACGCGTCCGATCTCGTAGACCTTTTCGAGGCCGCCGACGATCAGGCGCTTGAGATAGAGCTCCAGAGAGATGCGCAGACGCACGTCAAGATCGAGCGCGTTGTAGTGCGTCTCGAAGGGTCTTGCCGCGGCCCCGCCCGCGTTGGTCACGAGCATGGGGGTCTCGACCTCCATGAAACCACGCTCATCGAGGAAACGGCGGATCTCGCTCAGAATCTTCGAGCGCATGATGAAGGTCTTGCGCACTTCCGGATTGACGATCAGGTCAAGATAGCGCTGGCGGTAGCGCGCGTCCGTATCGGTCAGGCCGTGGAATTTCTCCGGGAGAGGCTTGAGAGATTTCGTCAGCAGCGTCACTTCTTTCGCGTGAACGGTGACCTCCCCTGTCTTCGTCTGAAACACGTACCCGGAAACACCGACGATGTCGCCAATATCCATTTTCTTAAATTCGGCATAGGCTTCCTCTCCGACCGCGTCGCGCGCGACATAGCACTGGATCGTGCCTTCACGGTCCTGAAGCTTCATGAAGGACGCCTTGCCCATGACGCGTTTGACCATCATGCGCCCGGCGACGGTAACGTCCTTTCCGTCAAGCGACTCAAAGTTCGAGACGACGTCGGTGCTGTGGTGGGAAACGTCGAATTTCGTGATCGCGAAGGGATCCTTTCCCTCCTGCTGAAGGCTGAATAGCTTTTCGCGTCGGATTCTCAGAAGTTCGCTGAGGTCCTGCTCGTTTTCGGTTGTCTGAATTACTTCGCTCATGTTGGATCTCCCGTCTTTCAGTATGATACAAAGAAGCGGGGATGGTGTCATAGAGCCATCCCCGAAAGCCGTTATTTCGAAATCGAAAGGATTTCGTATTCCATGGTCCCGGCCGGAACGTCGATCTTCACGACGTCGCCCTGCTTGTGATCAAGAAGCGCCCTGCCGACGGCGGACTCGTCGGAAATTCTTCCTTCAAGAGGATCCGCTTCGTTGGAGCCGACGATCTTGTATTCTTTCCGGGACTTCTTTCCCTGGGGGTTCGTGATCGAAACGGTGATTTTCGAGCCGATATGGATATGCTCGCTGCTGATATCGTCTTCGTCGAGGATCTTCGCGTTCTTGAGCGTTACGGTAATATCCGCGATCCGGCTTTCCATGATCGCCTGCTCGTTTTTCGCTTCGTCATATTCACTGTTTTCCGAAAGGTCGCCGAAGGAAAGCGCGATCTTGATTTTCTCCGCGACTTCCTGTCTGCGCACGGTCTTGAGGTATTCGAGCTCATCCTCGAGCGCCTTGAGGCCGTCTTTCGTTAAAACGATCTGTTTTACTGCCATGTATTCTCACGCTGCCTTTATAAAATGTATTTAGAAACCATAGTTAAATATTATAGATGCTTTTGCCTTCAATGTCAATCGGAAACAGCAAGAAACTTTCCCGGAACGCGCCGGTTTTCCCCCTTCCCGCGCGCGCCGCCGTTGCGCGGGGGCGCGGATCGTGGTATACTTTTAGAAAAGACGTACTGCGCGCGCCGGAGAGCGGCCGCGGGGGGAGGTTTTTCATGAATCTGTACGTGGCGCTTTCGCTGTTTTCGATGATTGTCCTTCTCTATCTCGTCATCTCCGATCTGTTCACGATCTTCTTCCGGTTTTCCGGCCTTCCCGAGGAGCGGGCGCGGTTCCAGGTGATTTCCCTGCTGACCGGATGCGGATTCACCACGCGGGAAAGCGAGATGCTGCTCACCACCCGCCGCAGAAGAAGGCTCGCGCGGATCACGATGCTGTTCGGATACGTCTTCAACATCTCGATCGTATCCATGATCATCAATATTTTCCTCTCCATGAAGGACAATCAGGCGCTTGACATCCTTCTCGGCGTCCTGATCCCGCTCGGCACCGCCGTCGCCTTCATCGTCCTAATGCGGATCCCGCGCGTCCGCGCCTGGGGAGACGGAATCCTTCAGAAGATCGCCGGAAGGTTTTTCTCGCGCGGCGAAGCCTTCAACTCCTTCCTGCTGCTCGAGCATATCGGAACAGATTCCATCGCGGTCGTCACGCTCCGTCACGTGCCCGAACCGTACCTCGGCGTTCCCCTGTCTCAGCTGAACATCCGCTCGGAGAAGGGCATTCTCGTGATGCTCGTGGAACATCCGGGGAAAAAGGCCGAGCCCGCCGGCCCGGACACGGTTTTCTCGCAGGGAGACCGGCTGACCGTCTTCGGCGGCCACGACGCAATCTGCGAAACCTTCGACGCGAAAGAGCATTTTGACTGACATAAAACACATTTCCGCCGGACCGGTGTCCGGCTTTTTTCTTCTATCCCGGACTGTGCTGGATCAGCGCGTTCCCGGGAGAAAAACAGAGGGCGCGGCCTTTTATGGGGCCGCGTCCTTCGTGTTTTTACGCCGCGCTTTACTCTCTGCGCAGCGCGTCGATCGGATTGAGTTTTGACGCCTTGACCGCCGGGATGATTCCGAAAATCACGCCGATGACGATCGAGAACGCGACCGCGATCAGAATGGCCGGGACGCTCACCGCGGTCGGCGTGAGCATCACCGCCGAAATCGCCTTCGCCATGACGATTCCGGCCGCGACCCCGACGATCCCGCCGATGCTCGTCAGAACGGACGCCTCGGTCAGGAACTGGGAGAGAATTCTTCTGCGCTTCGCGCCGAGCGCCTTTTTCAGGCCGATCTCGCGCGTGCGCTCCGTGACGGACACGAGCATGATGTTCATGACGCCGATTCCGCCGACGAGCAGCGAGATTCCGGCGATCCAGATCAGCTGGCGGTTGGTCGAGGCGCTGAGGTTCTGAAGCTGCTTTGCCTGCTCGAGCCGGTCCTGACTCTGATAGGAGAATTTGCTGTCGCTCTTGAGAATCTGGTTCTGCGTCAGGATCTGCGCCGCGGCCTGTCCGACCGAAGTCATCTCCTCGGTGCCGCTCGCCTTGAGAACGACGCTTTCCGGCTCGTCAAACCGGAACAGCAGCGGCCAGACGGTGCCCGGAACGAAGATTTTTCCCGAGGAGGTGTCCGCGTACATCCAGTAGTCGTTCATGCTGTTGATCGTCGGGATAAAGGCGTCGCGCACCGCGACAACGCCGACGACCGTGAACGGCTCCCCGGAGATCTCGATGATTTTTCCCACCGGTTCCTCTCCCGGGAAGAGCGCCGTCGCCGCCTTTCGGTCGATCAGCGCCGATTTGCGGTACTGCGTGTAATCGCGTTCGACGAAATTTCTTCCGGCGGTCAGCGTATAGCCGTAGATTCCGAGGTACTCCGGATCGATGCCCGTGAGGCTGCCGGAAAACGGCGTGTTCTGATAGAAGACGGTGCCGTCGATGTACGGTCTCGCCTTATAGAGGGAGACCTTTTCGACGCCCTCGATTTCCCGCAGCGCCTGCGCCGTCTCCTCGGAGACGGGAACGACGCCCTCGGGAAGAGGAGAATACGAGAGGTCGTATTCCCAGTCGTCCTGATAGAGCTTGACCTCCACGGCGTTGGTGCCGTTTCCGATCAGGTTCTGCTTGATCTGATCGTTCGTCCCCTTGATCGTCGAGACGATCGTGATGATCGAGGCGATGCCGATGATGATGCCGAGCATCGTCAGGAGCGAACGCAGCTTATGGTTCCAGATGCCCTGCAGCGCGAGGCGGATATTTTCAAACATAAGGCCGTTCCTCCCTTCTCAGCCGTAAAGCTCTTCCATGGAGCCTTCCCTGGTCTCGGCGCCCTCCGTGACGAATTTGCCGTAGGGGAACGCGATCTCCTCCTCGAGCGAAAGTCCGCCGAGGATCTGTATCTGGGAGCCCCAGAGGGACTTCCCGGTGCGGATATAGCGTTTTTCGAGCCTGCCGTCCGCGCCTTTGACGAAGACGTAGTCCTTTCCGTTCTCGCTGCGGATGTAGGGAGCTTCGAGATAGAATCCCTGCTCCTTCTCCTGGGCGCTGTAGCGCACGTCGACGTACTGCCCCTCGGAGACGCCGGCTCCTTCCTCAAGCATCGCCTTGAACGGATAGTACGAGACGTTGCTGTTTCCCCCGCCGTAGGAATAGCCGTTCTGGGACGGGTATTCGGAGATTTCGGTGATCACGGCGGTATATTCCATGCCGTCCATCCACGACGTGACCGTAACCTCCTGTCCGGGCTGCATTCTCGTGAGCTCGAACTCGCCGAGCGTCCCGGTGACATAGTAGCCACCGCCGTCGGAAACGGTCATCATCGGCAGGGAGTTCATGCGGGCGGTCTCCTCGTCGATCACGCCGGAGACCTTGCCGCCGAATTTCGCGGTCACGACGCTGTTGTCCTTCTCCGCCTTCGCGCGCTCGTACTCGACGCGGCTGATGCGCAGATTCAGGTCGAGATCCTGGATTGTCTTTTTCTGTTCGGCCGCCATCACGGCGATCTCATAGGCCGTATACTGCGGGCCGGGATCGGGAATCGGCTCCGGTTCGGGCTGAGGTTCGTCCGGATTTTCGGGATTGTCTTCGGGATTTTCGGGATCCTCCGCCTGCTGCGCTTCGGGATCGTACACGACGATGCCGCGCTTTCCCTCCTCATCCTGCGTGACGTGCATCCCGAACGTGAGCGTCATCTCCTCCTCGAGGATGTTGTCCTTTCGCACCTCGAAAACGATGTAGACGTCACTGCCCTCGCCGAGGCACTGCGTCAGAAACTCCTCGGTGATCGCGTCGCTCTTTCCCCAGAGGTAGCGGATCGGATCCGATTTGCCGCCGGTTCCGCCGATCCGGTACGGGGTCTGCTTCGGATCGCTTTTCTGCGGCTCGGGTTCGGGCTCCGGCGGTGCCGGAGGGACGTACGGGGTGTAGCTGTAGATTTCATAGAGACGGTACTGGGCGTCCTGAAGGTCCTTTTCGAGCTGATCGACCGCGATCGCCTTGCGCTCGAGCGCGATGTCGGAAAGGGTCGTATCGTAGGAAAGGAGCGGGTCTCCCTCACTGACCGTGTCTCCCTCGTGAACGAAGACCTCGGTCACCTTCTGCGTGTCGGAAAGGAAGACGGATTGGATTCCCTCAGCGGTGATGAATCCGCCCGTCTGGGAGGAATCCCCCCAGTATTCCGTCATGGCAAGGTTCGAAACGGGATAAACGCCGACCGGCTCGCGCGTGCTGCTGCGCACGTAGAAGAGCGCGCCTGCGCCGGCGCCGCCGATCAGGAGCAGAACGAGGAGAATAATCAGAACTTTTTTCATGGGTTCCCCTCCGTTTCCCGGATCTGTCCGTCGAGAATATGATAGGTTTTGTTCATGCAGTCCGCGACCGCCTGCTCATGGGTGATGACAAGGACGGTCGTGCCCGCCTCGTTGAGCTTTCTGAAGAGCTCCATGACCTGCGCGCCGGACGCGGAGTCGAGCGCTCCGGTCGGCTCGTCGGCGAGGACAAGTTTCGGCTTCATCGAGATCGCGCGGGCGATCGCGACGCGCTGGCTCTGTCCGCCGGAAAGCTGACTCGGCCTGAAATTCATCCGGTCCTCGAGGCCGACGGTTCGAAGCGCTTCCTTCGCGCGCTCGAGGCGCTCCTTTTTCGGGACGCCGGCGTAGACCATCGGCAGGCAGACGTTTTCAATCGCCGTCAGCCGCGGAAGCAGATAGAAATGCTGAAACACGAATCCGATGTTCCGGTTGCGGATCTCGGAGAGACGGTTCTCGGAAAGCTTCGTGACGTTTTCGCCGTCGAGCGTGTATTCGCCGCTGGTCGGCGTGTCGAGGCACCCGATCAGATTCATGAGCGTCGTCTTGCCAGAACCGGAAGGCCCCATGATTGCGAGGAAGTCGCCCTCCTCGACCGAGAGGCTGACGTTTCTCAGCACGGGCACGCTGCTGTTCTTTCCGAGCGCGTAGTCCTTGCAGATGTTTTTCATTGAAACCAGCATGGGAAGTCCTCCTTACTGCGCGCCCGCAGGAGCTTCAAGCTCCGCCGCGCCGGGAGCTTCCTCCACGGGAAGGGGCTGTTCCTCAAAGGGGATTTCTTCCTCAAAATACTCCCCGTCTGCCGCTTCGCCGTAGGCGAGCACCGGACCTTCGCCGTTCTCCGGGACATAGTTTTCAGCCGGTTTGCCATCGGGGATAAAGTTATCCTCCGGGCTGACGCCGGGGATAAAACCGCCGGGATTATCCGGGTAATCCTGCTCGGGGACCTGTTCGTCGGCCTTCGCGGTGCCCATACCCTCCTTCAGGGTTTCCGTCGGGAAAGTGATGTAGTCGGAGAGATCCAGTCCGGAGAGGATCTCATAGGCGTCGAAAACCTCGTCGTATTCGCCGAGCGTGACGCTGCGTTTCTCGAGTTTTCCGCTGGCGGACGCCGCCCAGACGAACGGATCCGAGTCTGCGTTCACCAGATAGAACGCCGGCAGGAAGAGGCCGGATTTCTCCTCGTTCTGGCCGAGATCCGGCTCGATGTAGACGTGTTCGCCGAGGATCAGGCCCTCGACGCTGTCGAGCACGATATAGAACGGATACTTCGAGGAGGTTGTCATCTCGTCGGAGTAGTAGCCGCTGTTGTCCTTGACGGGATTCTCCCAGTCGATGGAGTCGACTGTGCCGGTCCAGGTTTTTTCCGCGTCGATTCTCGAGCGGACAATCACCGGGGAACCCGCCGTCAGGGAATTCATGTTCATCTCGTTGATCGTTCCCTTGACGCGGTAGGTTCCGAGTTCAAGGATCGTGATGTACGCGTTCGGGTCGCCGGTCGGTTCCCCGGTGAACGGGTCGTAGCTCGGATTGCTGTTTCCGTCGGAGATTGACTGGATTCTTCCCTCGCAGGGAGAGAGAACGTCGACGTTCTCGACGCTCGCCTCCATCTTTTCGAGTTCGGATTTCTTTCCGGTCAGGTTGTATTCCGCCTCGCGCAGGTTGTTCTTCGTCTCGCGGATGCGGATGGAGTATTCCAGCTGCTGGGAGCCGTATGCCCAGGCGCTCAGGCGCTCGAGTTCCGCGATCTCCTCGTTCATTCCCTCAATCTCGTTCTCGCTCTTTTCGATTTCGAGACGTTTCTGCTCGATCGTGAGATTCAGGTCGTCGAGATCATAGGAGAACAGCTTCGCGTCCTTTTTGACGATGTCGCCGACTTTCACGTAGACTTCCTTGATCGCCTTGTTTTCATCCTTGGTTACGGAAACCGTATCCTTGGAGACGACGAGTCCGGCGAACCGGTCATATGTCGCCGTATCGGCGCCGACAATCGACGCGACCTTTTCGACGGTTGCCTTTTCTCCGTCTTCCTCTTTTCCGCACCCTGTAAGCGCCGCGAAAACAAGAAGCAGCGCGGCCGCGAGGGAAACGGTTCTCAGCATATGCTTTTTCATATTGATCCTCCAGTAGTCTTGTTGCACGTTGACAGTCCGCCGCCTCCGCCGTCCGGCGAAGGAACGGACCCTTATATATTATACAGAAAAGGGAGCGAGAATATTACATGTTTTACTTCTCCCGTTCAAAAAAGAAGCGGTATCTGCAGAAGATACCGCTTTTTCAAACCGTTCCGATCAGCCGTAGTAGTAGTCGTAGAAATACAGCGGATCGATCGGGCTGTCCCATTCGCGGATCTCGAAATGCAGATGCGGTCCGCCGGAATCACCCGTATTGCCGACATAGCCGATGACCTGACCCCGCTCGACATACTGGCCGTAATCGACGACAACCCAGCTCATATGGCCGTAGCGTGTGGAATAGCCGTTCCCATGGTCGATAAAGACGCTGTTTCCGTAGCCGCCGCCCCAGCCGTCATGCACGCACCAGTCGACGATTCCGGAGTCCGCGGCGAGAATCGGCTCGCCGTAAATACCGTATCCCGCGATGTCAATTCCCTTGTGGCCTCTGCCGTCTCCGACGTAGGAAGACAGCCAGTAATATCCGGGAACCGGCCAGACGAATTCCCAGTTTCCGACGAACGGAGTATCCGTCGGGTCAACGGAAGGCGCCGGAATTTCCCCTGTAATCGGATTTCCGACAGGATTCTGTGATGGTTCAGGATCATTTGACGGTTCCGGTTCATTTGACGGTTCCGGTTCATTTGACGGCTCCGGATCACTAGACGGCTCCGGTTCTTCAGACGGTTCCGGTTCGCTGCTTGGTGAATCCGGCTCCTGACTCGAGGGATTCTCTGAAGAGGAACCTTGTTCCTGCTGTTTTCTGAGTTCTTCCTCGCGGCGTTTGCGCTCTTCTTCCTCTTTACGCCTGCGTTCCGCTTCCTCCGCCTGTCTCTGCTTTTCCTCGGAGATTTCATCGTCTATGCTGTAGAGCTCGCTCTCGAGATTCGCGTGATCCTCATCCAGGCCGGATTTCTTGATCTGATATTCCTCCATCACTTTCTGTGCTTCCAGATAGAGATCCGAAAGCTCAGCCTGTGACAGCTCCATCTCCGCCTTTTCCTCGATGACCGTGTTCTTATATTCCGTGACGGTCTCGATCTCGGCGGTCATCTCCTTGACGCTCGCGGAAAGTTCCTCAATCAGAGCGGTGTCGTGTTCGGAGATCGCGCGGAGAATTTTCGTTTTCTCCGCAAAATCCATGATGCTCTCGCAGTTGAGGATAATCTCCAGCGTTGAGGCCTCGCCCTTCACATAAATGGCGCGCAGACGCTTCTTGAGCAGTTCATATTTCTCCGAAATAGAAACCTGCTTCTCTGCGACACTTTTCTCGAGTGCCGCAATCTGCTCGTTATACGCGCTGATTTCCCGGTTCATGGAATCGATTTTCTGCTCTACAACCTCGGTCTGCTCATAGAGCGTGTCGAGATATTCCTGCTGCTTTTCGATATCGTCTTTCAAAGATTCCAGTTTCGCGTCGAGTTCTTCCTTTTCCGCCTCGATCTGCGCACGACGGCTTTCAAGTTCACCGATCGTGGCCGCGAAGGATTTCGTAGCGGGCATCAGCATCATACCGAGGAGCATCGCCGCGCACAGAAGAACGGAAACAAAACTCTTTCTGAATGTATTACCCAATGATAATCGAACCTCCCTCACGTTTCAGATAACGGGTGATCGAAATGGATCCGCCGATCGTGCCGAACACGATTCCGGACGCGATAAACGCAATTACCGCTTTGAGCAGGATTTCCTCCAGCGGGATCAGGCGGATAAACGGGACAACGCCGGAAATGGAATCCATGATCGCCGAATAGGAAAAATACAGAACGGCGCTGGCAATGATGCCGGCGATCACGCCGATGCAGATTCCCTCGATGACAAACGGGATCCGGATAAATCCGTTTGTGGCGCCGACGGATTTCATGATGCTGATCTCCTGACGGCGCGAGAACATTGTGACACGGATGGTATTCGCGATGATAAAGAGAGAAACAATGCCGAGAACGATTACGATCCAGACTCCCGCGACGGAAACCAGATGATCCAGTCTCGTCAGTTTCTCGGCGACCTCCGAGTAATCGGTATAACTTTCGACGCCGTCGATCGCGCTGATTTCCTTCACGGTCTGATCGTAAAGAGACAGATCCCGGAAGGACACCTTATACGAATCCGGAAGGAAGTTTTCCTCTTCGGTCAGTCCCTCGAACAGCGTTCCGTCGTCGCCGAGGCGATTGAGCATATTCTCAAGCGCCCTGTCCTTGTCCACAAATTCAATCGAGGCGACATTCTCAATCGCTTCTATTTTTTTTCCGATCTGCTCCGATTCCTGCGGGCTGACCTCATCCTTCAGATAGACGGTAACCTGGTTGTTCCCTTCCAGGTCCTGCATGGCGTTTGAGATATTCATGGAGAAAAGCACCGCGAGACCGGTCAGCAGAAGGCAGGCGACCAGGACAAAGATTGAGGCAAGCGTCATGGTGCGGTTGTGCCAGAGGTTCTTGATTCCCTCTTTGGCAAGATAAGGAAGTTTACGCATCCGTCCCGCCTCCCTTCTCCGAGGTTTCGGAAGGTTCCGCGCTCTGCGCGGCAGCGGGATTCTGCATCAGGCTGCTGTCAGCCACGATGCTGCCGTTGTTGATTTCCACGATCCGGTGAGGGAATTCACGGACCAGGACATGCTCGTGCGTTACCATGACGACGGTTGTGCCGTGTTTGTTGATTTCACTGAGCATTCCGAGCATCTCATAGCTCATCGCGGGGTCGATATTTCCGGTCGGCTCATCGGCGATCAGCATTTTCGGATGGTTGATCAGCGCTCTGGCGAGTCCGATCCGCTGCTTTTCCCCGCCGGAAAGCTCGCTCGGGAACATTTTCGCCTTATGGCTCAGTCCGACCATTTTGAGGAAGAACGGAACCCTTTTCTCGATTTCCTTTTCCCTCGTGCCGACGACCCGCATCGCGAACGCGATATTGTCAAACACATTCATTGTTTCGATCAGGCGGAAATCCTGAAAAACGAGTCCCATGTTTCTTCTCAGATACGGAATGTTTCTTTTTTTGATGGTTTCCAGATGGACCCCGTTAACGATGATCTGTCCGGAATTCGGCTTTTCCTCGCAGGTGATCAGTTTGAGAAAGGTGCTTTTTCCTGCGCCGGAAGCGCCGACAATATAGACAAACTCGCCGTCATCAATCTTCAGATTGATATTATGCAGCGCGTGTGTGCCGTTTGGATACGTTTTTGATACGTCAATGAATTCGATCAAAAGAGTTTCCTCCGAAGCGTAGATTCCCAGATTTACATAATACAGACTATCACTGCATATTGTAACAAGGATTGAGGCAATTATTATTCTATATCAGAAACATTTTGTAATTATTTGTTACATTTTTTTAAAAAAATAAAGCCGCCGCGGCGGCTTTATTCCTTTCGGTCTCAAATCAGTATTTTGTGGGGTTCGCGGAGAGATATTTTTTAACCATCAGCGCTACCTTGAAAACAATCGCGTCCTCGAATTCCCGCAGATCCAGTCCGGTGATCTTCTTGATTTTCTCAAGACGGTAAACGAGCGTGTTGCGGTGAACGAAGAGCTTGCGGGAGGTTTCGGAAACGTTAAGGTTGTTCTCAAAGAACTTCTGGATCGTGAAGAGCGTCTCGTGATCCAGCAGTTCGATCGAGCCGCGCTTGAAGACTTCCTTGAGGAACATTTCGCAGAGCGTCGTCGGCAGCTGATAGATCAGACGGGCGATACCGAGGTTGTCGTAGCTGACGACCGTCTTCTCCGTGTCGAAAACCTTTCCGACCTCAAGCGCGATCTGAGCTTCCTTGAAGGAGCGGGCAAGATCACGGATTCCGGTTACGAGCGTACCGATTCCGACGATGCAGTGGGTATAGAATTCACCGGAAAGCGTATCAACGATGGAATTGGCGAGTTTCTCAAGCGCCTTCTCTTCCAGGTCCGCTTTGGTTTCCTTGACCAGCGCGATATCGTTCTCATTGATGCTGATCACGAAATCCTTGTTTTTGTCCGGGAACAGGTTCTGAACGACATCGTAAACGGAAACATCATTCCGGCCGTTGACCTTGATGATCATGCAGACACGCGTCGCGTCGGAATTGAAATGCAGTTCTCTCGCCTTTACGAAAATATCTCCGGGCAGGATGTTGTCGAGGATTACGTTCTTGATAAAATTGGAACGGTCATATTTCTCATCATAGTACTGCTTGATGTTTGAAAGCGAAACCGCGAGAATGTTCGCGTATTTGATCGCGTCGGAATCGCTTCCCGAAACGAAGACGGCATACTCCGGACGCGGATTGGTTCCGAATGATTTATAGGTGTAGCCGTTGATGACAAAGGTGCCGGGAGAAGCTAACAGCTCCACGGAAACGTTCTCGTTTGTCTCACCGATCCGGCCGAGCTCGCTGCAGGCAATAATCGCGGATGTCTCATCAATCACGCCGATCGTACGGTCGAGCGTCTCTTTCATCTGTGTGATAACACCCTGAAATAATCTGTTGGCCATAGTATTTCCTCTTTTCATCCAAATTCAGATTCGACCATTCGTTTTTACTGATACTATATTGTATCATATTACAGTCCGGTTTTTCAATAAAACTTTTCGATTTTTTACAAAAATTTCTCCGAAAAAGAGGCATTTTTTACAATGATTCCCCCCAGACGGGCATTTTCGGGTCTTTCCGCCGCCTTTTGCGGTGATATTTCCCGTTCCGGAAGCCGAAAAAAAGAGCCGTGCGCGCTGCACGGCTCTTTCGTGTCTGAAATCAGTTGAGGATTGTCTTTTCGGTTTCTTTGTCGAAGAGATGCATCTTCGAAAGATCGAACGCGATCTTGATCGTATCGCCGGGCTTCGCGGTGGAGTTCGGGTCAACACGGGCAGTGATCGAGTTCTCGGCGCATATGAGATACAGATAAGTTTCGGAGCCCATGAGCTCGGTAACTTCGCACTCTGCCTCTACGATGCCTTCCTTGACGTTCGCGAGGAATTCGGGTTCATCGTGAACGTTTTCAGGACGGATACCGAAGGTGACTTCTTTTCCGACATATTCGTTGAGATCAGCGTCAGCGCCGGCAACCTTGTTCGCCGGAATCTTGATCGCATACGGTCCGAATTCAACGGTGAAGGCTTCGCCGTCTTTGCCGACTTTCGCATTGATGAAGTTCATCTGCGGAGATCCCATGAATCCTGCTACGAATTCATTGGCGGGCTTGTCATAGAGGTTCTGAGGAGTATCAACCTGCTGAATGAAGCCGTCCTTCATAACAACGATTCTGTCGCCCATCGTCATAGCTTCGGTCTGGTCATGGGTAACATAGATGAACGTGGTTCCGAGACGGAGATGGAGTTTCGCAAGCTCGGTTCTCATCTGAGCACGGAGTTTCGCGTCGAGGTTGGAGAGCGGTTCGTCGAGAAGGAAGACCTTCGGGTCACGAACGATTGCACGGCCGAGCGCAACACGCTGTCTCTGACCGCCGGACAGAGCCTTCGGCTTTCTGTCGAGCAGGTGGGTGATGTCAAGGATGCGGGCAGCTTCTTCAACTCTGCGCTTGATTTCATCCTTCGGAGTCTTGCGGAGCTTGAGGCCGAACGCCATGTTATCGAAAACGGTCATGTGCGGATAAAGAGCGTAGTTCTGGAAAACCATCGCGATATCGCGGTCCTTCGGAGCGATATCATTGGAGAGGGTGTCGCCGATGTAAAGCTCGCCTTTGGTGATCTCTTCGAGACCGGCGATCATACGCAGCGTAGTGGACTTACCGCAGCCGGAAGGTCCAACAAGGATAATGAACTCTTTGTCCTTGATATCAAGGTTGAAGTCCGTAACAGCAGTTACGCCGCCCTGATATACTTTGTAAATGCCTTTCAGTGTTACACTTGCCATAAATAAACCTCCTGAAACTGTTTTCAAAGCGAATTGTGATAAAACATTTCACTGAAATACTGTAATTATATTAGCAGATTTTCTCTGCTTTTTAAAGGCTTTATTTATCCAAACTTTTCAGGCGCCGTTTATGTATTTTTTATAAAAATTTATTTGCTCTTTGGCAATTTGACTATTTCAGAACAGCGGTTTTGAACAATCGGTCAAAAGCGCTTTTCATACCGGTTTTCAAAGCAAAAGAGGATAGGAAACGCAAAAAAAGCAGAGCGGAATATTATGATCATTCTCCCGTACAAAGCCGCCGAAGTCTGCCGTTTTCCGCTGAAATGATCCGGTCCGCTCCGGAAAAAGGAAAGGCGGAGATCCTTTGCGGGATCTCCGTCCGTTTCGTGTTCCGTTTTACGAAATACAGCTCGGATAATGATAGCCGTATTCGTTTTTCGTGTAATTCGCGTTGGTCATACTCGCTTCTTCATATTTACCGAAGGAGAAGATCTTGGCTTCCGCCAGGCGCCGGTACAAAAGGCCCCAATAGCAAACTCCACCCGCATGATGCCACAGGAGCATCTCGGAGCCATAGGCTACCGCGTCGCAATACTGAAGATCGCGCGTGAAAGACCCGCTGAGCGTTACGTAGACATTCTTGATGTAATAGGTATTCCCGCCCGAGGTCCTGATCTTATACCAGATTGCGTGAGTATCGCCCGTGAAAATCGTCTGCGCGTCAAGAACCGTCACCGACGTGCCGGCCGAAAGATAGGTCGCGGGAGACGATGAGTTCACGCTGCTGTAGACATTCGCAGTCTCCAGAATGGTTCCCGCGTAGCTTTTCGAGCTGAAATTCAGCGTGGAAAGGTCGACGCTGTTGAGCAGCAGTTTGCTCGGCGTAAAATCGCTTGCGGTCCAATGGCCCGCTCCGATATTGTATGCAAAGCTGAACATAGAATCGAATTGCTGCTGATTCGCCTTGATTTTATTCCTGCTCAGAAAATCGTTGAGCTTCGTTGAGAATTCATAGGTGTTTCCTACATAGCAAAGCATCGCCCATGCTTCCCGGCGCGTTAAATTGTTGTAATACTGCTCGTAGTGCCCGTTTTCATCTTTCCGCAGCACGTAGCCGTGGCCGAACGTCGGCACATAGCCGGATACGAGCGGATCGTCCATAATCGTCGGCGTGAAGCCCTCAAAATTCGCGATGATCTGCAGAATCTTATCGCTCGGGCGGCGGTTCTCCAGCGTGGTAACCGTATCGTCCGCCGCCGCGGATACGGCAGCTGTCATCGTTTTGTAATCGACGCTCCAAATCCCCTTGCGGCAGCAGTAAACGTCCACCTTGTAGGTTCCCGATTTGGTAAAGGTAACCTCCTTGGTCCAGACGCGCGTGACGTTTTCGGCGAAGCCTTCGCGCGCTTCGCTCGTTTCAACGGTATAGGAAGAGGTTTCATAGACCTGATCCGTATCCCCGTGAACCACGAACCGCATCTTTTCCGGAAGCGTATCGGTGATCGCGATCAGCTTCACCGTTTCATTGACGCAGGCGATATTCGGCGAAACATAGGCAAATTTCGCAACTTCCGGAGCGGTTACACTGACCGTACAAACAGCAGTATTCGATCCCGAGGTATCCTTTACCATAATCTTCGTCTGCCCCACTCCGGCCGCATAGACAAATCCGCCGGAAACGGTAGCGATCTGAGAATTCTCCGTGCTCCAGATAAGGCCGGAGCTGTTGTTCTGAGCGGATGCCGTAAGAATCACGGTTTTCCCTTTCGGGATCGTAACCGCCGACTGAGAAATTGTGATGCTGCCGGAATTACCGCTGACATATGAAATATATTCTGAATACAGATATCCGACACTGCCGCCGGAGGTCCTTACCTTGACCCATTCCGAATTCGTTACTTCCAGAACCGTAACAAGCGTTCCGGAAGAAAGTACGGTAACAACGGAATAGCCCGTTCCCGCGCCGGAACGCAGGTTGACGTCGGCTGTCGTTTGCGCGTACTGGCTGGGCGGCTGCGATGGGTTGGATCCGGAACCGTTAAGCTGCAGAAACTCCGACGACATATACCCTTCGATTCCTCCGGGCGTGCGGATTTTGTACCAGGTCGCATTGCTCGTGTCGAGCACCGTTACCGTTGTGCCTTCGTTCAGCTGAGCAATCGCATTATACTGGCTTCCGGGTCCGCTTCGGACATTCACAACATCTCCGGTCACCGTAGCAGTTTGTTCGGCAAACACATTTAGAGACGGAACAAACGTCACCGCCAGAAGCAGCACTGACAAAAACGCAGAGAGCATCCGTTTGGTTTTCTGTTTCATATCGTCTGCCTCCTTTCATCCGTACCGACACACAACTACACGCTTACGCAGTATTATTATAGGGAAAAAGTCTGAAAAATGCAAGAAAAATGACAATTGTTTCCAAAATTCTAACGTTTTATTCATATTTTTCCCCACAAAGCAGAAAAAAGCGCCCGCAGATAGCAGACGCTTTGCACTTGGGAACCGTTTATGTGCTGCGTTCTCTCAGTTTTCTGAGGAAGGAGCGGAAATACTCGGGAAGTTCCGAGTTAAACTCCAGATATTCACCGGTCTTCGGATGAACAAAACCGATCACGCGGGCGTGAAGGCATTGTCCGTGAAGCGATTCAATGACCTTTTTCGGCCCGTAGACCGGATCCCCCGCGACCGGATGACCGATGGAGGAAAGGTGGACCCGGATCTGGTGCGTCCGGCCGGTCTCGAGTCGAAGGCGCAGATGCGTGAAATCACCGAACCGCTCGAGGACCTCATAATGGGTCACGGCCTCACGGCTGTTTTTTTCCGTTACCTTCATCCGCTTGCGGTCGTTCGGATCTCTGCCGATCGGCGCGTTCACGGTTCCGGTATCCTCTCTGAGGTTTCCGATGACGACGGCTTCGTAAATTCTCGTGAAGGAATGCTCCTTGATCTGAAGGGCAAGTCCGCGGTGAGCCTCGTCATTCTTCGCGACAATCAGCAGGCCGCTCGTATCCTTGTCAATCCGGTGAACGATTCCCGGGCGGATTTTTCCGTTGATCCCGGAAAGCGACGCGCCGCAGTGATAGAGAAGCGCGTTGACCAGCGTGCCCCTCTCATTGCCGGGCGCCGGATGGACAACCATTCCTTTCGGCTTGTTGACCACGAGCAGCGAATCATCCTCATAGACGATCTCAAGCGGAATGTTTTCCGGTTTCGCCTCAATCTCAACCGGGTCCGGTATCTCGACCCGGATTTCATCTCCCGACTTCGGAACGGCGCTTTTGGAAACAGTCTTTCCGTTGAGGCAGACGGCGCCCTCCCCGATCAGGTTCTGCACGGCGGAACGCGAGAGCGTCTCATCCTCCGCGGCAATCAGTCTGTCAAGCCGTTCCGTGTTATTCTCCGGTACCGTGATCAGAAGCGTTCTGCTCATTCCTGTCTCCCTTCTCCGGTTCCGGAGCCTTTTCCTCCTGCGGATCCTCCCCGCCGGAATCTGAGGCACCGTTTTTCTCCGGCTGCTCCTGCGTCTGTAATCCGCTGATTTCCGGCACCGCTTCCTTTTTCCTTTCCCGGCTGGTAAACAGGATATGGATCAGCGCCGCGATCACACCGGCTACGACACAGATATCCGCGAAATTGAACACCGGCGAATAGAAGGAAAAGCTGATATAGTCAATGACATAATGCAGACGGATCCGGTCGACAAGATTCCCGATTCCTCCGGCGATAATCACGATGCAGGCGAACCGGGAGAAGAAATCATGGCGCCTGTAGTAGTAAAGAAGGTACAGCAGCACGAAGCAGAATACGATGGTTATGATGATGAAAAAGATCCGCTGATTCTGGAGGATGCCGAGAGCGGCGCCGCGGTTCTCAACGTACGTGAGCTTCAGGAAGCCCGGGATCACCTCGACGCTGCCGACCGGCTGCAGTTTCAGAATGCAGAGATATTTGATCAGCTGGTCCGCCGCGATCAGCAGCAGGATCAGCACAAATGACAGGACCGCCATTGCGTTCTCCTTTGATAAAAAAATGGGGCGGGCACTGACACCCGCCCGGTTTATTCTTATTTTCTCTTCTTGTGTTTCTTCCCGAAGAATCTCCTCGGCTCTTCCTGTTTGGTCTCGCCGAAATCGTACGCGTCAAAATCATAGCTCTGGATGCTTGTGTTCTTGATCGACGAGAGGTCCGGAATTCCGCGGGTCATGAACTGCTGCTGAGTAAAGGGCTGCACGCTCTGGCGGATCTCCTCCGGCTGAGGCGGAAGGCTGGAACGGCCGATCGGCGGTGCGATGATCGTATCCTGCGAAACGGCGGGAGCAGCCGGTTCAGCCGGTTTTGCAGGTTCTGAGGGTTCCTGCGCGGGCTTAGGCTCCGCTTCGATTTCCTGCGCGGCCTGAGGCTCCTGCGCAGGCGCCGGCGCTTCGGGCTCGGGCTGCGGTTCTTCCGGTTCCGGCTCAGCGGTCACTTCGGGTTCGGGCTGGGGTTCCGGCTCAGGCTCCGCGGTCACTTCGGGCTCGGGCTGAGGTTCCGGTTCAGGCTCCGCGGTCACTTCGGGCTCGGGCTGAGGCTCCGGCTCAGGCTGAGGTTCCGGCTCGGGTTCTCTTTCCGGAACCGGGAGACTCTGGATCAGGGTAATATGCTCACGGTAGGTACGGATCAGATTCGCCTTGAAATCGGCGACCGCGTCCTCCATTTCCTCGAGCTCTCTCGTTTTGGCGGCGATTCTGCTTTCCGCCTGGAGGATCTCGTTCTCAACCTGGGCGCGCGCCGCGCTGATCATCTTTTCGGATTCCTCATTCGCCTCACGCAGCATGGTTTCGCTTCTGAGTTTCGCGGAGGAAAGAATGGAATCGGATTCGCTCTGCGCGTTTTTGCGCATCGCGTCCGAATCGGTTCTCGCGGAGGAAAGCAGCGTTTCCGATTCGCTGCGCGCGTTGGAGAGCATCGCGTCCGCTTCCGTTTTCGCGTCTGCCAGAACTGTCTCCGCCTTCTGCTTCGCGTCCTTCAGCGTCGCGTCCGCGGATTTATGGGCGCTGACCAGAACATTTTTGATATCGTTCTCTTCCTCACGGTATTTTTCGACGCTGTCTACCAGAACATCGACCTTTTCCGTGAGAGAGGCGTTTTCCTTCTTCAGTTCCTCGAGGCTTTCGCGCTGCTGCGTATATTTGTGCAGAAGCTCCTCGTAGGATTCTTTCACCTCGTCGATGAACTCATCGACGTCTTCCGTACGGTATCCGGCGGAAAAGCTCGCTTTCCCGAAACTCGCATTGATAATGTCATCCAGTGTCAGCATTGATGATCCCCTCCGATATTAAAAATATACGCCGCTGTTTTCAAGCTCATCCAGAACGTTGTCGCCCATCAGATCCACGTTGTACGGAGTGATGATGAACGTATCGGTCGCGATGCGTTTGATCTTTCCGCCGTTGGAATAGGCAACGCCGCTTAAGAAGTCCACGATTCTCCGCGCCTGTTCGCGGTCCGTGCGTTCCAGATTGAGAACCACGGTATGCATTCTCAGCAGCTCATCCGCGATATTGCGGGTTTCCTCGCCGAAACGCTCGGGGTGGAAAACGACAACCTGAAGCTGTGTCGTCGCGTGGATGTTGACAACCTTGTTTTCCGTAGTCTCCGCCGGACGGACTCTGCGCTCACGCGGCGCCGTGTATTCGGCGGCCGGTTCCTCCCGGAGGTAGCTGCGCTCCCGCGGCACCTCACGGAATGTTTCCCGCAGCGGCGCGCGGTCGGCGCGTTCGGTACGCTCTGTGCGTTCTGTGCGCTCGGCGCGTTCCGTGCGCTGTGTTCTTTCGGCGCGTTCCGACCTGCGTCTGGAACGGCTCTCCGCGATCTCCCCGCGTTCGGCCTCCTCCGCCTGGACTTCCTCGTATTCGTCATCGGGAACGTTCCAAAGCTGGGAAAGCTTCGACATTAATCCCGCCATATTGTCCGATCCTCCTTATTTCTTACCGATATTCACGTTTTCCGAAAAGTTTTGAGCCGACGCGGACCATCGTGGCCCCGCAAAGAATCGCCTCATAGTAATCGGCGGACATTCCCATCGATAATATCATATCATTTCTTTTATTATCTGATTTTTTTGTCGTTATGTCAACAAAATATTCCCTCATTTTCGAAAAATACCGCATAATTTCCGCCTGAGAATCGCAGACAGGCGGGATACACATCAGTCCGCGGACCGAAACCGCGGGCAAAGCGGCGATCTGATCATAAAGTTCCCCGAGCATCGAGGGCTCAACGCCGGATTTGCTCTCTTCCCCGCCGATATTGACCTCAATCAGCAGATCCGTACACGCGCCTTTTTTCAGCGACTGCGACGAGATCTCCGAGGCGAGTTTCAGAGAATCGACCGACTGGATCAGATCCACCTTCCCGATCAGGTATCTGACCTTGTTGGTCTGGAGATGGCCGATGAACTGGCAGCTGCATCCGGACAGATTGAGCGCGTCATATTTGTCCATCAGCTCCTGAACCCGGTTTTCGCCGATATGATCCACACCGAGCTCAATCGCGCGGTTGATGACGCGGGCTGATACCGTCTTGGTCGCGGCGAGGAGCGTGATATCCTCCGGCTTCCTTCCGCTTCGGACCGCGGCTTCGGCGATCCTTTCCCGGACTTCCTTCAGATTCTCTTCAAGATCGCGCATCTGCGCCGCGATTTTTTCGTCATTCAAGCAGTTTTCCGTCATAAAGCGTTCCTCCTCCGGTAATGACCTCGTCGTACAGTTCGATCGTCCGCGAGGTATACAGCTGATCTCCCTCCCGCAGATCGGTACGGCAGACGATATAGCCGTTGATGGTTTCCTGCGGGAAGATCTGAACGAATTTCATGGTGGCGCCGTCCACGACGTATACGCCCTGAACGTGCTGATGGAGAACGGTTTCAGCGCTTCCGTCTTCCTTTTTGACCGTTTCCTCGACGTTCGCGAAATGGATCGAATGCTGATCCACCAGAACGCCGGAATAGGAGAACAGTTCGATTTCAATTTCATCGAACCGAAGCGCCGCGAGCGCCTCGTTCATATAGTCGCAGGAAAGCACCACGGCGGCGTCGCTCTCAATCGACGTGCGGTTGACGCAGACGATGTCCGCCGGCACTTTCGTGAGCCTTCCGCAGGGAACCTTCAGATAGACGGGGTCCCCCTGCTCCGCGAGCATCTGCAGAAGGGTCGCCGTGTCTTCGTTGGCATGAAAGACAAGATACCATTTCGCGTTCTCGCAGATCCGCCCGATCGCGCCGCCGGTCGGTTTTGCCCTGATCGAATCGAAATCGAGATCCCCGATCGTGACATCGCGGATATGTTCGTAATCGAACGCGTCCTCAAAACCGTCGGCCGAGCTGATGAAAAAGCCGGCCTTCTCCGTATATACCGTTTCGTAGTTTTCGGGCGCCGCCGCCAGAAGACGGTCGCGTTCCGCCCGAAGTTCCGAAATTCTCGCGCTGTAATCGGTCACTTTGCCGATCGCGATATCCTTCTGGTTCAGGATCGAAAGCAGCGCGTGCTTTGACGAGGACAGCTGAGCGTAATCCCGGTTCGCGAGCAGACGTTCGAGGGAAATCAGCTCCTCGGAGATTTTTTCGTCATATTTCTGAGGTGTCAGAGTCAGCGTGTCCTTGAGCGCGTCGAGCGCCTCCATCTCCTCGATTTCGCGCTCCAGCTCCCCAATGCGCAGCGCGTTTTTCAGTTCGCGCTCGCTGTGGTAGATCGTCGCGACGGCGCCCCCCGCGGGGACATGGCTTCCGTCCGGCGCGGTATAGCTGACGATCGCACCGCCCGGGACGGAATCCGAAAGCAGCGTTTCATCGCGCACCGCGGCCGCCTTCACGCTGACGGTATTCCAGAGCGTGCCGTAGATCGCCGTCTCCGTTTTCACATTGGAATAGGTTGTGCCGCGAAAAATCTGATAACCGATAAATACGAGGATCAGGATTCCCAGAAGAGACAGCAAAATCCGCTGCAGATATTTCATGGCTGCACCTCCTTTTCAAAAAACGCGTGTACCGCGTCCATCGCTTCCCGCAGAAGCGCATCGAACTGACCGCTGTCGGCATACAGTTCCCGGATATCCTCCTCGCGGCGGATCCAGGTAAGCTGACGTTTCGCGTAGCGGCGCGTTTCACGCCGGATATTCTCCTTCGCCTCATCGAGCGTGATCTCCCCGCTGAAATACGGGGCCAGTTCCTTGTAGCCGATCGCCTGAAGCGCCGTACCGCGGCAGTCGCCGGAAAGAACCGTCCGGGCTTCCTCCAGAAGTCCGTCTTCGAACATGCGCCCGACCCTCTCGTCGATGCGCCGGTAGAGTTTTTCCCGGTCTCTGAAAACGATCGCGAGCTTCAGCGCCCGGTAATCGCTTTCCCGGCGGGAGTTTTCATACTGCTGCGTCATGGTCACCCCCGCGGAATAATACAGTTCCAGCGCGCGGATCACGCGCTTTTCGTTGTTCGGATGCACGTTCTGCGCGTACCGGGGATCGATCCTCTCAAGCTCTTCGTAAAGCGCCATGGCTCCCTCCTCCTGCGCGCGCTGCCGGAGCTTTTCACGCAGAGCGGGATCCGCCGGTGTTTCGGTAAACCGGAGATTCTGCAGAACGCTTGAGAGGTAGAGCCCCGTGCCGCCCGCGAGGATGGGCAGTTTTCCCCGCCCTGCGATCTCTTTGATCGTTCTCTGGGCGAGCGGAACGTACTGCGCGACGCTGAACGACTCCTCCGGACTCAGAAAGCCGAGCAGATGGTGCGGCACACCGAGCATTTCCTCCTGTGTCGGGCGGGCCGTTCCGATCCGCATCCCGGAATAGATCTGCATGGAATCCGCGGAGACGACCTCTCCTCCGAGACGTTTCCCGAGTTCCGCGGCGAGCCGGGTCTTTCCGGAAGCCGTCGGTCCGAACAGGGCGATCAGATTGATTTTTTCCTTCATTTCCTTACACAATTCTGCCGAACTGTTTGTCCAGCTCATATTTCGTGATGACGGAATAGACCGGTCTGCCGTGAGGGCAGTAGCGGATCTGGGGATTTTCGTACAGTTCCTTGGCGAGCGCCGCAAGTTCCTGCGGACTGCTTTCGCTGCCCGCCTTGATCGCGGCCCGGCAGGCGATGTTGTGATAAAGCCAGTCGAGCTTCTCTGTGGTGACATCCATCCGGTTCTCCGAAAGATATCCGGCGATTTCCGTCACCTGATCCTGGGCTTCGTCGGGAGAAACGACGGTCGGAACGCTCCTTACGAGAAGGGTTCCCGGACCGAAGTCCTCAACTTCGTATCCCGCTTCCATCAGTGTCTCTCTGTTCTCAAGCGCGGTGGCGTATTCCTCCTTGCCGAGCGTAACCGTGATCGGCGAGAGCAGAGTCTGCGCGTGAATCTCCCGGTTCGCCCTGAGCTTCTCATAGAGGAGACGCTCGTGCGCGGCGTGTTTATCAATCAGGAGAAGCCTGTCCTGACCGTATTCCGCCACGATATAGGTGTCAAACACCTCGCAGCGGATTTTTACGGGA
>ONSY01000228.1 GCA_900320605.1 uncultured Eubacteriales bacterium
CCTCATAAAGAACGGTGACGGTCCCGTGCCGCAGACCCGTCTCGAGAACGGGGAACTGCGGGAAACAGCGCTCGACTTCTTCGGGAAGCGCGTTCGTTGTCAGGTCGATGTCGCCGGCTGCTTTGCCGAGAATCCGGTCACGCGGATAACCTCCGATCATATACGCTTCAAATCCGTTATTCTCCAAAACAGCGATGACTTTTTTCGCTTTTTCAAAAATTGCGTCGCTCATCTCTGAAAATCCTCAAAAAACAGTTGGTTTTTATACGATTCCTTGGTATAATAAATCTATAATGAGGCAGTAGGCCGTATCACTAATTGTATCATATAGGATCCTTTGAAAGATTGCAAGGAGGACGCGGATGAAAAGCGGAAAAGAAAACAGGGTTCTGCTGATTGTAAATCCTCATTCCGGACTTCAGAAGCTTCGGAATCATCTTCTCGAAATTGTGGACATCTACAGCAAGGCCGGAAAAGAACTGACTGTCATGACGACGCAGCGCGGCGGAGATGCGGCACGGATCGCCCGGGATTACGGCGGCCAGTTTGAAAAAGTGGTCTGCAGCGGCGGAGACGGGACATTTAACGAAACGGTCAGCGGGCTGATGGAACTCTCTGAGCGGCCTCTGCTCGGCTATATTCCCGCGGGAACAACGAACGATTTCGCTGTGAGCATGAATCTTTCCACTTCTCTCAGCAAAGCCGCGCAGCAGACGATCTCCGGCGAGGAGAAAACCATTGATATCGGACGGTTCAACGGACGCTATTTTTCCTATGTCGCTTCATTCGGCGCATTTACTGGCGCTTCCTATTCGACCCCTCAGAATATCAAGAATACAATCGGGCATCTTGCCTACCTGATTGAAGGAGTCAATGATCTTTCGAATATCCGTCCGTATCATGTCCGCGTGGAAACCGCGGAACAGACGCTTGAAGGAGATTATCTTTTCGGGGCGGTGAGCAATTCCACGTCCCTCGGAGGACTCCTGAAGCTCGGAAAACAGTATGTCGATATGAACGACGGTCTCTTCGAAGTGCTTCTTGTCAAGAAACCGGCGAAGGCGAGTGAGCTGCAGAAGATTATCTCCGGCCTTCTGACCCAGCAGTATGACGGAAAGAACGTGACGCTCTTCTCCTCAAATGAAGTGACATTCCATATGGAAGAGACAATTCCCTGGTCACTCGACGGCGAATATGAACCGGGAACAAAGGATGTCCATATTGAAAATATCCGTGATGCGATCCGGATCATGGTCTGATTTCGCTTTCTATTATATATATAGTATAGAGCTGCATCAGAAAGCCCAAGTTATGGGCTTTCTTTTTTCCGGAAAAAATAAGGTTGCTTTTAAATACCGGATTCGTTATAATAGGGTATGTTCAGTAAAAAAGCAAAGGAGCACATAGGCATGAAAAAGTGGAGTTTCGTTTTGGCGGTCATTTTGGTTCTCATGCTCTTCACCGCGTGCGGCGTTACCGGCTGGGACGGGAGTTCTTCTTCACAGCAGGAATCCACCCCTTCCTCAACGGTCAATGAGAATGTGAGCGACGAGAACTATGAAGATAATCTTGCCGGGCTGATCGGTTATTTCAAGGAAGCAGGAATCATTACCGGAGATACCGAGACAATGCAGGCGGCAATGATCGGCGCGAAAGACGGCGCAAGATTTACCGCGAAAAACTATTCCGTGGAAATTTATGAATATGATCTTTCGGATCTGAATGAAACGGCGCAGGGCGTGCTTGCCTCTGTCCGTGAAAAGGGGACGTTTGAACTGCTCGGTTTCGAAGCGAAGGCTTCTCTTTCCGGCAGCGGAAAATATCTGATGGTTTTAAACGAATCTGACTCGGACGCATCGATTGCCCAGTCGGCCGGCAAACTGCTGGAATCTTTCAAACGATAATCGGGAAGCATACCATTATATATAATATGATAATATGAAAAAAAGAGAGCGAAATGGAACCGCTGTTCCGTTTTGCTCTTTTTCAAACGGAAAGGAGCAGCCATGAGGGCGGTAGTGCAAAGGGTAACCGACGGTTCTGTTACGATCGAAGACCGGGTCCGCGGAAAGATCGGAAAGGGATTTGTCGTTCTGCTGGGGATTCATACAGATGACACACCGGAAATGGTGGATTTCTTCGCGGATAAGATTGTAAATCTGCGTGTGTTCGAAGATGAGGCGGGAAAGATGAATCGGTCCCTGCTGGATGCGGGCGGCGCGATTCTCCTGGTTTCGCAGTTTACGCTGTACGCCGACTGCAGCCACGGACGCCGTCCTTCCTTTATTGAAGCGGCACGGCCGGAGAAGGCGATTCCTCTTTATGAGAGAATGATTGAAAGGCTGCGCGGCTACTCGATCCCGGTTGAGACAGGCGAATTCGGCGCGGATATGCAGGTGCGTATTTTGAATGACGGACCCGTTACAATTATTCTCGATTCGAATGATATTTACCGTAAAAAGGTACCGTAAAAAAACTTTAAATTTTTTAAAAAAAACAGTTGACAACGGGAAACCCTTTGTGGTAATATAATTAAGCTGTCACTCGAGAGGGGACAGCGGGGACCATGAAAATTAAACAACAAAAGGCAAACGGACCTGTAAATTC
>ONSY01000227.1 GCA_900320605.1 uncultured Eubacteriales bacterium
CGATTAGATGGATCGAAACGCTCGGCGGGAAACCGATCCCGTGCGATACCGAACCGGTCATGTATTGGGAAAAGGCGAAAGGCAAAGGCAAGGTGATCACACCGAACGGAATGACGATCTCCTGCGTGTTCGAGGGTGATCTTCAAAAGGCGACAGGCATCGGATATACCCCGCATTGGGCTACTTGCCCGAACTACAAAGATTTCAAAAAAGGAGCGAAATGAAAATGGATTACATGGAAAACATCAACCGATTTGAAGCCCTGCTCACCAGCGTGAACAGACCGGGCATGGATAAACTGCTGGCGTTCATTCAGAAAAGTGATTTCTACACGGCGCCTGCTTCAACGAAATACCACCTTTCCTGCAATGGCGGATTGCTGCAGCACTCGCTCAATGTATTCGATGCGCTGGAGAGCGTCCTCGGTCCGATTGAAGCGCCGAAGCCCGGAGAACGAATCAGATACTACAAGGTGGCATGGAACAACGTCGCTGCAATCGAACAGGATTCCGTGATCATCGTCTCCCTGCTTCACGACATCTGCAAAACCTATTTCTACGCGAAAAGCACCCGGAACGTGAAAAACGAACAGACCGGCAAATGGGAGAAAGCGCCATATTACACGGTCGATGATAAGATGCCGCTTGGACACGGCGCAAAAAGCGCCATGATCATCAAGCAATACATCGACCTGACCACGCCGGAAATGTACGCGATATGGTGGCACATGGGATACACGGACGTGACCGATCCCACGACCGCCGCCACGCTCTCGGAAGCGATCACGCGGTACCCTTTGATTCTCGCCCTTCATACCGCCGATATGATGGCTGCTCGGTTCATGGAGAGCGAAACGGAAAACAAGGCGGAGTTTCGGAGAACAAACGGTTCCGCTGCGTTCTACGCATCCGATTATGCGGATATGCCTACGCTGCCGGATGAGCCGCCGATCTTCGAGGAGGCGACACCGCTATGCTGACGAAGGACCTGCAGGACGCGATCTCAAGCGTCGGCACTAACCGAATCCGTGAGGCCGCCGAACGATTCAAACAGGATCAGATGATTCAATGGCTGCAGGAGGTCGCCGGATTGCAATTCAGACTGACCGTCAGCCAGCTGCACGAAATCCTCAAAGACAAACTGCCGAAGGAACCCCATTACCAGCAAGAGATCATGGACGCGATCATACAGCGATTCGGTGCGGATGCCATCGTGTGGAAAGAAGCGGCAGGCCCGTACAGTCAAAAAGGAATCCCCGATGTAACCTGCATCCTGATGGGCCATTATTTCGGATTCGAAGTAAAACGACCGATCATCGGGCGGCTCTCGAATATTCAGGCAGCGAGGATCAGACAGATCAACCGGGCAGGCGGCACGGCGCTCGCGGTTTGCAGCGCGAAGCAAGCAATAGAGGTGATTGAAAAATGGAAGATCAAAAACCGAACGGCTGGATGACGGATGAGGAAATCTACAATCTTTTTAGCCACAGGATTGTGGAAGCGTCTCGGCAGTACTTTATAGGCCTCGCGGAAAGAGGTGATCAGAAGACGGCATATGTCGCGCAATATGATGTCGAAAAATTCTACCCGGCATTAAAAAGGACGGTTGATCTGATCATAGAAGCAATGAATTCGCTCGCTCAGATGATCACGGAAATGAATTTTGCGGATATTCTCCAAGCGATTCTTGACTACGTCAACGCCCACGAGGATGCCACGCCTGCAGAGAAGCGAAAACCACGAAAGCCGCCGACCTACGACCGACACAACATAAAACTTCGGATCGGCGCGACGCAGCCGCCCGTCAAGCAATTTTATCGGCATCCGCGAAACCGTGAATATCGGAAACGAGGTGAGCCGAGATGAGAAGCCGAATCATGGAAACGGCGATCAATCAGGCCCAGCGAGAAATGGGGAGCGCCGACATTGCGCGATCGATCAATATGCTGCTTCGGATTCTTCAGCAGCGCGGCGCGAACATTCGGGACTTCGACCACAAGGATAGGACATTACACAGCATCAAAATCTACGGCGACAAAAAAGCGTTCCTGTTTTTTGAGCAGGATCGGAAAGAGGCGGAACATGGCGATCAAGAAAACATCCCAACTCGAACGGAGAAAAATCCTCCGGCAATTCCTCGGACGGTATTATAGGGCGAAACAAAGAAAGATCAATCTCCTGTTTCGGCTTTCTGAACTCCGGCGCGAGCGTGACGGTCTCGGCGGAAAACCGCCTTCAGCAGATAACATCCACGGCAAAGGTCAAACAAGCGACAGGACTGCCGCCACGGCGCATCGAATTCTCGACATCGAGGATCGAATCGATAAACAGATCAAAGAGCAGACGGATGCCGTCACAGAGATCATGGACATGATCGATCATCTGCGTCCTGGTTCAACAGAGAGGGAAATAATCGAGCTTCGTCATATAGATTGCCTCGAATGGCCGGAAATCGAAAAAAGGATACACCTTACAAAATCGCCTTGTTTTGAGCATTACAACAAAGGGCTGGATCAACTTCTCGAATTACGCTGGGTACGGGAGCGGATCGGATTGGAGAAATAATGGATACATTGTCTTTATCGAATTTATCGAACCGGTTAGCAACGGTGGCGAATCAAACAGGCATAACGACCGCCGAAGCGTCCGATGCATTTCATAGATTCTCCGCGATGGAATTCATCTATGGGGAAATCTTTGATTTTTCAGGGTTAAAAACTGTTACCGCCGATTTAGAGTTACCCGCAGAACACAGGAAACGATGCGCCTACTGCGGCGTCCTTTCAGAAAAAGACTACGGGACGTGCGATCATTGCGGAGCGCCATTATAAAAAGATTTTTTCCGTGGAAAAAACTCAGGCGAACCGAACCGCCGTAAAGCAAGCGCACATCTCGAAAACAAGCGGAAACGTAGCGCCTTACAGCGCACAAGAAAAACCGGCACCCCATCGAAGCCGAGGGCATAATTCACAGAAAAGCCCCGGCTTTTTGCCTCCCGTTTTAAGCTCGGAAATCAGGATGCGGATATAAAAGATGCCGATTCGAGAACCGGCATCCACGAATCTGCAAGGGAAAGCGACCTGAAAAAACGTGCGGGATTAGAGCATAAGCGCCATGCCTGCGGCACGGAAACAGAATGACAAAGCAAAAAGAAGACCTCGCCCACGAAAGACCGATTCAAAAACAGGTACCCCCTATGGCATTTCGGAAATCATTTCAGGAATTTGAACAGAGCCGCCGTGCTTTCGTGCAGCATAGCGTCCGCATTTTTACAGTGATCCAAAGAAAGGCACGGCGGTCATTCAGAGCGAGATCGTCTCGCGTTTTTTGCATAATCAAAGTCAGGACACCACAGGACTTTTAATGTGTTATAATCGATATCGTGGAACGTCAGGCAGGGACGGTCCGCATCCATAGCGTCACGCTCCTCTCCCATCAAGCCGCACCAGCGAAGATCAAAGGTGCGGCTTTTTCGATGGGAGAAAAGGCACTCCTCCCCTCGGTAGAGTTAGGTACTACCTGCTCCCCAAATTGCTGCGGGGCGAGGAAGGCGCGATGGTTTTCTCCGCGTGAGATGATTTTTATTTTTTATTTCGTTACGCATACCCCCGTCCCAGCCACCCGACGCCCAGCAGGAGGACGCTATGGAAACTACACCCCGCATCGCCGGCGACAATATGCGGTTTGAGCTTTGGGCCTTCGCGGACATGATCCCCGCGACCTATAACCCGCGAAAGAAACTGCAGCCCGAAGATCCCGAATATCAAAAGTTCAAAGAATCGATTATCGCCAACGATTATTCTGAGCCGATCATCCTCAACTATGACGGTACGATCATCGGCGGACACCAGCGTCGCACCGTGATGATGGACATGGGCTACACCCATGCGATGGTCATTGTCTTGGACATCAAGGACAAACTCAAGGAAAAGGCGCTGAATATCGCTCTGAACAAGATCGACGGCAAATGGGATAACGCCCTGCTCAAGAATCTCCTGCTGGAGCTTGACCTCAACGGCTACGACTTTTCGTGTACCGGTTTTACCCGGAATGAATTGGAGGATTTGATCCAGCTTGTGGATATCCCCGCAGAAGCCACGGACGACGACTTCGATCCGGACGACGCCGCAGGCGTCATCAATGAGCCCGTCACGGAGAGAGGTGACGTGTGGCAGCTCGGCCGCCACCGTTTGATGTGTGGAGATGCCACCGATCCGTCGGACGTGGCTGCTCTGATGGGGAGAGAGCGCCTCGATCTCGTGATCACCGATCCGCCTTACAATGTGGATTATGGCGCGAAAACAGAATTTCTGAACGATTACCTCGGACAGGAAGACAACCGGCAGAACAGCACGATCAAAAACGACCATATGGACACGGCGAGCTTTTACAACTTCCTCCTCACCGCCTTCCGCAACATGAACGAAGCGATGACGACCGGCGCGGCAATCTATGTATTCCACGCGGAAAGCACCGGTTTACAATTCCGTCAAGCGTTCGCGGATGCAGGTCTGAAGATGGCGCAATGCCTGATATGGGAGAAAAACACGTTTGTCCTCGGTCGGCAGGATTATCAATGGCGACACGAACCGATCCTGTACGGCTGGAAGGAAGGGTCGGCTCACTATTTCGTGAACGACCGGACGCAGGATACCGTCCTACTCGAAGACCTACCGGAACTGAAAAACATGAAACGGCAGGAACTCGTCGCTTTTATCGAAAAGATGTTCCGGGACTACAAAG
>ONSY01000225.1 GCA_900320605.1 uncultured Eubacteriales bacterium
ACGGGAAACGAGGTCACGGCTGTATGCTGCGCCAACAGTTTCCCGTACGGAACAAGCTCGTTTTCCGTCAGCTACGCGAACGAACATAACGACGGATCCGTTCTGATCTATCATCATGTTCCCCTGGATCCTGTGGACGTCTGGCAGCTTTACATCGGATGTGTCGCGGCAGAGAAATAAGATCCGGTCCCTGCTCAGAAAGAATACTCCTGCGGCCGTGCCCTTTCGCGGGGCGCGGCTTTTTTATGCCCATATATATTCTAAATTAGAATATAAAGAATAATATTTACGCGGCGATCCCCCAATCGGCCCGAAAAGTCACCATTTATATATATGGAGGGGTTTTTCCCCGAACGCTTTTCTGACAACTGAATATACATTCACCGGACACGTTCCCTGTGCACACGAGCCACAGCCGCAGGTGCGCCACGACCCCCCGAAAAGGGGCGAGCGATCGGACCGATGCGGCGGAAACCGGGCGGTTCCCGGCGGCGGCGAAGACAGGCGCAGGAGACAATGATACTTCCGTAATTCGCGGCCCGGCCATAAAGAAGGCGGGGAGGTGAGATTCCTATGGACCTGCCAAGCCGGCAGGCGCCCGGTGAGTTCCCCGGTACGGGGGGGTCGAGGACAAATATCGTACCAGAGAAATGAGCAATCAATCTTCCGACAGAAGGGAGGAATACCGTGACAGACGCGCTCAGCGGCGGGGAGCTTTCTGAGATCCCCCTGGAGCTGATCGACGATTTTCCGGATCATCCGTTCAGAGTGCGGATGGACGGGGAGATGCGGGAACTGGCGGAGAGCGTCCGGCAGCGCGGACTGATCTCTCCGGTCATCCTGAGAAAAAAGGACGGCGGACGGTATGAGATCGTCTCCGGACACCGCAGAAAGAAGGCGTGCGAGATCGCCGGGCTTCGGACCGTCACGGCGCAGGTGCGGGACATGACGCGGGAGGAGGCGGTCATCCTGATGGTGGATTCCAACCTCCACCGCTCGGTCATCCTGCCGAGCGAGAAGGCGTTTTCCTATCGGATGAGGCTGGAGGCGATGAGAAGGCTGCCTGGAAGGCCATCCGTCGGAAATTCTGCCCCGTTGGAGCAGAATTTTGGAGGCAAAACGACAAGAGAGCTTATTGCAGAGCTTTCTCCGGATAGTCACGCTCAGATTCAGCGCTACATCCGCCTGACCGAACTGATCCCGCCGGTTCTTGAGATGGTGGATGAGGGGAGGATCGGTCTGCGGTGCGCAGTCGAGCTTTCGTACCTTCCGAAGAGAGAGCAGGAACTGCTCCTCGACGCGATGGAGTACGCGCAGTGCACGCCTTCGCACGCGCAGGCGATCCGGCTGCGGGAACTCTCGGGACAGGGGATGCTCTCTGCGTACAGGATCGGGAGTATCCTCCGTGAGGAAAAGGCCAATCAGAAGGAGAGAATCATCCTTCGGGCGGAGGACGCGGGAAAGTATCTTCCGGCGGACCTGCCGGCGAAGCGGGCGGGAGAGTATATTCTCAGAGCGCTCGCGTTCTATCAGAAATACCGGGAGCACCAAAGGGAGCGCGAGGACCGGTAAAAACAAGTTCCGGAACCCGCCCCCCTACAGTTTAGCACATCTGAAGAAAAAGAAAAAACATGCGAATTCGCACATTTGCGCGGAAAGGCGGTGCTGCGTATGATGAAGATGAGGAGGAATGGACCATGAAAAAAGTACTGTCGGTGTTCCTCGCGCTTCTGCTTGCGTGCGCGTGCGGCTGCGCGAAGATGAGAGCGCGTCCGTTGAAAACCGGTATTGTGCCGTCCGTGAGAGAGACGCGGGAACTGCGGAAGGAGAAACCGCCCTGCGAAGAAAAAGGCGGCGCGAACGGCGGTTTGAAAGCGCGCCGGACTGCTGCGGAGAATGAAACGACAAGTTTACATAATGCAGAATCCGGCGGAACCGGCTCCGCGCGGGAGGAAGGAAACCGGATTGCCGGCACGGCGGTTCATTGGGAAAACCCTCGCACGGAAATATCCGATCCCGGGCTTTCTCCGGAAGTGGAAATGGGTTCCGAAATATCTGCCGGCACAAGCGATGAAGGTGAGGAGCCGGCGGATTCTCCGGGCACGGAGGGAAACCGGGAAATCCGTCCGGAAGAGACGCAAAGCGCGCCGGAGCCTGTCGATGATTCCGGGCCGCAAGAGACGCGCATGGAAGAGGCGCGGA
>ONSY01000224.1 GCA_900320605.1 uncultured Eubacteriales bacterium
AAGGGAATTATCCGGCTTACGGGCATACATTTTAACCATACGCTGCTGAATATCGCCGAAGAAATGCGAACGGGTATTGTCCATACCCAGCGGTTTGAAGAGCAGTTCCTCAAAAACGTCATCGATCGGCTTGTCCGCCCATTTCTCAATCAGCGCTGCCGTGATTTCGCTCGAGAAGCCGTACATCCAGTGTGTTCCGGGTTCAAAATCAAGAACCGCTTTCGACATCGCGGCAATATGTTCCTGTACGGTGTAATGGCCCTTTTCCCAAAGAGGTTTCATACACTCCTGCATCGAGCGCTGCGCTTCATCTCTTGTGGGCGCTGGCGAATTGCAGTATGGCAGACCGCATTTCATTGACAGAACATCGGATACTGTGATCGGATGATCCGTCGGGACAATCGACAGCCCTCCATTGGGATCATGGACAAATTTCCGAGATTCTTTCCATTCAGGCAGATAGCGGCTGATCGGCTCCGTCAGCAGGAATTTTCCGCGTTCATACAGAATCATCGCAGTTGTATAAAGCGGAATCTTTGACATTGAGGCCAGGCGGAAGATGGAGTCCTTCGTCACAGGAACTTTGTTCTCAACATCCGCATAGCCGAAATATCCTTCGTAGAGGGTTTTTCCCTTCTGCGCAATCTGGATCGAGCAGCCCGGAAGTCCGCCGTCCACAAAGCTCTGCAAAAGGTTTTCTAGGTCTTTGTAGGTTGCCATATTTTCCTCCTTATTCATAAAAATAGCCCGCTTTTCAGCGCAGTATTTATACATTTTCATTATAAATCCCCCCTCTTTTCCTGTCAAGTCCCGAGAATTTCTGCCGGTTCACTCACGTGAATTTCTGCCGGTTCACTCAATAGGAAGGATGTTCAAAACTTACGGCTCAGCGTAGAAACCGGAAATCTCTGAAACAGCATTTCGCCAGAAAGGCGGAAGATCAGGTGCCATAAAAAGAAGAAAGCCTTCCGTAAAAACGGAAAGCTTTCAAATAAGCGTACAGAAGACAATGCTGCAGGTCGGGTAATATTTCAGAAATCTGCGGACGAAACAATCAGACGCTGGCCGGACACTTTTCCATTGGAGGAAACAGCGAAAAGACCTGTGCCGTTTTCTGCAAAGCAGGCGGAAACAACCATTTCACCGTCACCGACAAACGGAAGTTCCGCTTTTTCCAGTGTTCCGCTGACCAGACGATACAGGTATCTGTCCTTTCCGTCACTTCCACCGAAGCTGCGCCAGAAAACCGGGTTCACACTGCCCTGTCCGATTGACAGGAATGGGTCTGACTCACTGAAAACCGTTCCGTTTTCAAGATCGGCGAGACAGTGAGTAATACTGAAATTCTCGTACCAGAGATACCGTCCGTCGGCAACCGAGAAGAATGCGACCGGCTGTTCCGTCTCAAGAAGCACGTCCTGACTGACAACTCCGCAATTCTCCGCAGCGGTTCGGATCAGCGAAGTAATCTCAGATTCGTTCTTCTTTTCATAAATCGTCTTTGACTCACCGTTTTCGTCCACATCCACCGGTTTATATTCATCCATCCAGAGTGAAACGTCTGCGTCGCTCTCAAAGTGCAGGCGCAGAAGCAGAAGTTTTCCGTCGCTTTCGCAGACTCCCCTCAGAGAGTCGCCCCTGAGCTCATTCTGAAGAGTGAATTCAATCACCTCGCGCAGCTCTCCGAGCTCGGGGTCAAATTCGAGTACTCGGTCAGAAAGCATTGTTTCTCCCTGATCATGGATAAAAATCAGCAGTTTTTCACCGAAAGAGGTCATATTCACGTAAGGAAAACCATTTTCTGAAAGCAGGTAGCGCTGCAGACCGCCAGCCGGATCAAGTTCCAGCAGCCAGAGCGGGTCTTTTTCCGTATCGTAGAGATTTCCCGTCATAGCAAGCGTATAGATTTTTCCCCGAAGCTTCAGCCGTGAATAGGCTGCTTCATAGCTCTGGGAATCCTGTGCTCCCAGCAGTATATCGGAACCGTTTTCCGGGGAATAAATCCGGTATTCCGTCCTGTCTTTTCCCGAAAGAGCCGTATAGAGAATTCCTTCTTCATAAATGGTCGCCGATCCGTTCTGCCTGATCTCACCGAGCTTTTTCCCCGCATCATCATAGATCTCCGCTGCGGTGTTCTGCGGCTGTCCGTCTTCCTCATATGTTTCATGATCATTCTCCGCCGGATTATTTCCACAGGCGCAAAGCATCAAGCAGAACATCAGGCTCAAAGCCGCACAAAACAGTTTTTTTATGCTTTTCATATTAAATCTCCTCCGCTCTTCCCCAGGTTGTTTTGTTCAGGATTTGAATCGGCAGCCAGGTTTCACGGCCGCTGTTCAGAAGAGCCTTTTGTATTTTTCTGACCGGCTTTCTTCCGCAATCTTACAAAAAAAGAAGCCTTCTTCAAATAAAGAAGAAAGCTTCCCCGATACAGTATTCCGGAACACCCGCATCCGCCGCGCTAAAACTTATATTTGTCGCGTTTATACTTGTAGTATTCATCCTCCATGATGCGTTTTTTCCGTTTTTTATAGGGTGACCGGCGATATTTGATTCCGCTCGGGGAAAGACCTTTCCGACGTTTTGGAGCGCTCAGGAGAACATAAAGAATAAAAGCGATTCCAAGTCCTATCACCACCCAGGCGACAATCCCCCAGATATTCGTTTTTTCTTCTGTTTCCGCATCTGCAACGGAAGACTCGGGATTATATGAAAAAACCTGTTCCTCTGCGCTGCTCACCGCCGATGATGCCTGCACTGCCGGCGCTGCAAACAGTACAAAGCAAAACGCAATCAAAAGGAAAATCCCTGTAAATTTTACTGTTTTCATCAGATTGCCCTGCTCCTTCTGCATTCATTTACATTCCATACCGAACCATACGGTATGCGGCTGACAGCTTTTCAGCAGGACTATTATAACAAGAATCCGGATAAAGAGCAAGAAGGACGCGGAAAAATCAGAGACATCGGAAGGAATCCGGATTCATCCGATCCGTATTATCTCACATTCCAGACCGTTTTCCGTATCATCTCTCTGCCCCTGCCACCCGGTGCCGTTCCGGTATCAGGCTTATTATCCCCTGCTGTATGTCCGGAAG
>ONSY01000221.1 GCA_900320605.1 uncultured Eubacteriales bacterium
ATTATAACTCTGAAAGACAAAACCAACGGAATGATTCCGGTAAGAATCCCAATCTCTTGATTTATATTTCTTTGTGGAAATACCGTTTATGACCAGTTCTCCGGAATCATATCGATCAAGACCGCCGATCACGTTCAGAAGCGTTGTTTTACCGGAACCGCTTTGGCCCAGGATCACAACAAATTCGCTGTCGCGCAGATTGAGCGAAAGATGATCAAGCGCACGTTGTACGAGCGATCCCGTTTTATATGTTTTGCTAACATCTTTGATCTGAATCATAAATACTCCCAATAGATGGTTTCATAAACCGGTAATTCTGCTGAATAAAGAAGGCAAAAAAATGTAAATATTGAGGTTTTCCTCGATTTTTCTTATATGGATATAGTTTACACCAAAAAAGCAGAAAACCCGTTAACAAAATATGAAAAATTCCGCAAATTTTCGAAATCCGAAAGATTTAGCCGTTCGTTTTGCACTTTTTTCGGTATTCGATTGAGTTTCACTTGAATAAACAGAAAAAACACTGCAGCTTATCTGCAGTGTAAATTCTGATTCCAGACCCATTTCTCATCATAAGCATTCTGACATCTCCGTCAGAGAGGCATTGAAATGTACTCCTATTTCTGTTTTACCGTGTAACGAATTTCTCCAGATTCATATAATGCGAGAAACTCAGCGTTTAGTTCTGTACAGTTGATTTTACGGTTTATTGTATATACCGCGTATATCCCGTTTTGAGATATCTCGGCAATCTTCTCCTCATCAAGGGTATCGGAAATATATACAGGTAATGCCTGCAAAAGCAATTCACTGCAGTTTTTCCGTCCGTAAACAACAAGATCATTAATCGCGGTTTTGTTTTCTCCATCAGCAATATCTAAATAAGGTGAAAGGAACCTGCCGTCCTGGAAGCGATAATAATAATCAGCCTGTGTATCCGTAATTCCGTAATTACGCAGTATCACAAAACTTTTCGGTCCTGTATAAGAAAGATCTGCTGCAGGGTATACATCAACACCGATTCGATCTGTTATCGGCATTGAGAATAGTTCACCGGTTTTATCAAGGCAGGAAACGAAACCATCACTCGATTGAAAAAAACCGCGTGTGTAACCGAGTGCTGTGAACTTCTCAGCAAGCAAATCTACAATAAAGGCGTTTTTGAGATAATAAAAATCAAGGTACGCATCCCCGCCCGTTTCTTGCATAAAAGCCAAATACTCTTCTGAAACCCTAAGCATCACTTTATTATCGCCTAACAGGCTCAAAGAGATGTGTTTCGGGTCTTTGGCATAGGAAATCGCCTCAGTAACGAACGTGGCATTTTCATCGCTTTGTGGATCAGTAAACGAAGCCTCCAAGTCATCTACGGAACGAAAGACGCTATCGTATAGTTCGTAAATCGGTGTCAGGAATATTTCACGACTGTTGTACGAGTCGATTATCTCAAACGCACGATAAAGCTCGGGTTCAACTATTAACTCCGTATTTGGATTCTGGTTGAGTTTTGCGAGGTTAGAAAGTCCGTCATAAACCTTACTTGGGTGAAAAATCTGATAATATCGCGCCGCAGCCTCAGTATACTGAAGCGTCAGTTCACGGTAATCAGCACGGACGCTTTTACCTTCAAGACAATACATGAATGTAATTTCGTCCGCGGCGGAATCCGTACTCGCGCTATTCTGTTTAATTTCCTGCCAGCCCTGATCGCGTTCAAGGACTTTGATACCTCCGTAAATAATCATACCAATTCCAAAAACAAACAGAACTATTACAATGATCAGACGGACAACAGGATGTTTCATTTCAACATGAACGTCCTTACGCTCTGAGGGACGGAAAAAATTTACCAATTACAGTCAGACTCCTTACTGAAAATGCCGCGCAGCCGGAATCGGGAGCGCGGCACATTCTTGAAGTTTTAGGAATACTAAGTAGAACCAAGCGTTGAGAGGAAGAGGAAAAATCCGAAAAGAAGAATCACTGCGAAAATCAGGATAATACTGATAACAGCGCCCTTCCGGCAAACCTTAAAGTTTCGGATATAATTCTTTCTTTTAAATATAGCTGCAGCGATCAAGCCTAGAACCGGCAGAAGGAAAGAGAGAATGCCGAGCCATTTGCTGCCTGTATCATGAAGTGGACGGTTGAGGATAAAATCGGAACCAACAAGTGTCGGTTCTTCGTTTGCCGCCTCAATCCGTTTCTTTTCCTCTTCAGCTTTTTCTTCTGGAGTAATAATCGTAATTGATTTGACACGCTCTCCTTTTTCACGCTGCGCTTTATATTCCTCGATCTCTTTTTTGTTGCCGTATACCCAATGATCGTGACCAATATTGACCAGCTCCGGTTTATCCTCACTGTAGTCATGAATCGACGGATCATATGTATAGAGCTTCTTGTTCTTTTCGAGCTGAGGATCAGGAATCGGAATCGCGGAGATCAGTGAATGCGTATATGGATGAAGCGGGAAATCAAAAAGTTCACCGGTTTCGGCAATTTCAACGATATCTCCCTTATAGATAACCGCAATTCGATCAGAGATAAAACGAACAATGGAAAGGTCATGTGCAATAAAGAGATAGGAAATTTCACGTTCCGCCTGGAATTTCTTAAGCAGATTAAGCACCTGCGCTCGAATAGAAACGTCGAGCGCGGAAATCGGTTCATCTGCGATAACAAGTTCCGGTTCCATAACCATCGCACGGGCAAGACCGATTCTCTGACGCTGACCTCCTGAAAACTCATGCGGATAACGGGTCAGGTGCTCGGGGAGCAGTCCGACCTCCTCAATGATCTTTTCTACCTTTGCAACACGATCAGCTTCGCTGTCATATAGATGGAAATTATAAAGGCCTTCTGAGATGATGTAATCAACCGTAGCACGCTCGTTCAGAGACGCCGCAGGATCCTGGAAAACCATCTGAATATTGCGGATGACCTCCCGGTCAAGCGAACGCGGAATCTTGCCTGAAATACGTACTCCTTTATATGCGATCTCTCCGGCAGCGCATGGGTTGACACGAATAACCGCACGTCCGATTGTTGTTTTTCCGGAACCGGATTCACCTACGAGAGAAAACGTCTCGCCTTTGTAGATATCAAAACTCGCGTTCTTTACAGCACGGACTGCGTTATCCCCTTTTCCGAAGGTAATATCAACATTTCTTACAGAAAGGAGAACTTCTCTGCCGTTCTCATCGATCGGTCCATGTTCGGGAAGATGGGCGGCACTTTGAATTGTTTGATCTTTCATCGAAATACAGCCCTCCTCTTAAATATTGAACGCTTCAATAAGCTTTTCGTGTATATTGTTGATTAATTCAGGTTTTTCGATCTTCGGCGCACGGGGATCTAGCAGCCAAGTCTTTGCATAGTGTGTTTCCGTTACCTTGAACATCGGAGGTTCCACGAGCGTATCGACTTTCATACAATAAGGATTGCGTGGCGCAAAAGCGTCACCGGTAATCTTATTGTAAAGCGACGGCGGTGTACCAGTAATAGAATACAGTTTTACACCCTTCTGCGCAAGCTGCGGCAGAGAACTCAGAAGCGCCCATGTATACGGATGCCGCGGATCATAGAATACTTCTTCAATACTGCCGAGCTCAATAACCTGTCCGGCATAAAGCACCGCAACACGATCAGCGACATTGGCAACAACTCCCAAGTCATGAGTAATAAATACTATCGTATAATTGTATTCCCGCTGCAGATCCTTTAATAACTGAAGGATCTGTGCCTGAATCGTAACATCAAGAGCAGTGGTGGGCTCATCGCAGATCAGAATTTTCGGCTGACAGGAAAGCGCAATTGCAATAACAATACGCTGGCGCATTCCGCCGGAATACTGGAACGGATAATCATCAAAACGGTTCTCAGCATTTGGAATCCCAACCTGGTGCATCAGCTTGAGTGCACGTTCTCTCGCTTCAGCCTCAGAGCAGTTCTGATGCTTCAGAATGATCGAAGTAATCTGTTTACCGATCGTAATGATCGGGTTCAGAGAAGTCATCGGATCCTGGAATACTGTGGCAATCTTGCTTCCCCGGATCTGACTCCAGTCAGCCGGATGATTCATTTTTGCTAGGTTCAGTACACAAGTTCCATGGAGTTTATCGTCTGTCTCGTCTTCAAATCGAACACGGAGCAATTCGTTTCCATAGACGTTCTCTCGTACTTCATCATTAGAAATGTCTTCACCAAGACGAATTGCCTTCTTGAAGGATTTCTTCAGTTTGTGAATTGCACGCAGACGCTTTAAAATGTTGAAACGGCCGACGGAAAGATATACTTCCTTTGCAGCAAGCAGATTACGATCGGAAAGCTCCTGGCTGATCTCCCCTGTTGTCTCACTCGAATACTTCGATTTGAGCGCAGCCAGCTTCGTGTTATACTCGTTATTATATGCAGTATCACTGCGAAGTGCTTTTTTATGTTCTGCGATCGTTTCCTTTTTCTTTTTTTCGAGCTCTTTGATTTCCTTATCAAACGCATCGATCTGAGCACTTGTAGCCTTTATCTTATCCTTTTCCGTCTTGCTGTCGAAGGTCTGACGAAGGTTAAATGCTTCCGTTCTCTGAAATCTCAGCTCATCAAGCCTGCTGGTAAATTCCTGATCCTGTTCGTCAGAGAGCGTCGCCTTCATTTTACGCTCACTCTTGAGATTCAGGATTTCTTTATATGTTTCCGAACCGGGTTCAGCTTTTGAGTATCTGTTCAGACTTTTGTGGATATTCCGGATGATCGGATTCGCAAGCCAACCTTTCGAAACACTCGTGTCTGCAATCTCATCGTCGTTGAAAACTATAGAACCGTTGGAGATAAAGCCATTGGAGTCGAGCATACCGGCAAAAGTCTTGGTAAAGACTGATTTACCGGACCCGGATTCGCCAACAATGGCAATTGACTCATTCTCATAGATATCGAGTGAGATTCCACGAATGGCGGTCAGGATTCTACCGCGGACACGGAACTTCACTTCCAGATCCTTAACGGAAAGCAGTACCTTGCGGTCATTTTTCTCTTCCATGATTCCGCCTCCTTTACATATGCGTTCTTGGATCGGACGCGTCACCAAGATTCTGACCGACTACATAAAGAACGATCGTAATGATAGCAGAAACGAGAACTGGGCTCCAGAATTCATATCCCCAGCCTGGTGTAAGCATCGCACTCTGCGCAGCACCAATGATACGACCTAGAGACATGTCTCTAATACCCATTCCGATGTAGGCGAGGAAAACTTCATATGAAATGTATGAGGGGATTTCGATCGCAATTTGTGTTACGATGACGGAAGTCATAAACGGAAGAATGTTTTTTGTAGCGATACGTGTGATCGGTGTACCAAGGCAACGCGAAGCAAGGTTGTAGTCACGGTCACGAATAATGATAACCTGAGTACGGATAAAATACGCGATGAAGAGCCATCCCGTAACAGTCAACGCAAATACCATTGTCCAGAAACTGGGCGAAAGAACAAGAACAAGCACTGAAATCAGAAGCGTATAAGGAACGTTTCCGACAATATTGACTACTTCGTTCATGATCATATCCAGTTTCTTTGAGAAGCCCCAAACCGCACCGAGGAGAACGCCGATCGTCATATTAATTGCTGCACAGATTAGTGCTAAAGTTAAAGAAATACGAGCGCCATACCATACCGCATCGAATGTCGGCTCTCCTGAACCGCCGGAACCTAAGATCCAGTGAATGCTCTTACCGAATCTTGCGAAAGCAGCTGAAGGCGTCAAGTGCTTTGCTGAACCATCCATTAGGTTGGCATACGGATCATATTCCACAATAGCCGGATAGACATACGTCAGCAGTAGAACGATCAACAGAACACCAAGCATAATGATGTTGACTTTATTGCGGAAAAAGACACGGAATACACTTTTCCAGTAAGAATAACGAGGTGCCGTAATTTTTTCGGATTCTGTCTCGCTGTGATCCACTCTGGAAAATAGTTCTTCGTTGGATAAACCAAATTGTTCAAGGTCAAAAAGTTCGTTTTCCATGGGATCACCTCGCTTTCGAAGTAAAATTAATTCTCGGATCTACCATTGCCATCAGCACATCGCCAAGGATCATAGAAACAACAGAAAGGACAGCATAGAAAAGTGTTACACCTACGATAACGCCGTTGTCATAGGCACCGATTGCATTGATTAATAGACCGCCGATACCGGGGACAACATAAACACGCTCAGTGATGAATGCACCGGTCAGCGCACCCAACAAGGAACCGGGAATTCCGTGTATAATCGGGATAGCTGCATTCTTAAAAATATGTTTCGTGAAGATCTCGCCTTCGGAAAGACCTCCTGACCGGGCGAACTTGACATAATCGGAATTCATCTGGTCAATCATGAAACGTCTCAGCCAACGCATTAAGCCTGCTATCGAAGGTAACGCAAGTGATACGATCGGAAGAACAAACATAAGTTTGCTCTTGGACTCGACATCAAAAGTAGTCGGTAAACCGGTCATTGCACCGATTGCCTTGAATATCAGAATATACGCAACAGAAGGTACAGCCATGATAAATACAATATATGCAGTACCAATCCGATCGACTAACTTCTCCTTCTTAAGCGCCATCCAGATGCCAAGCGGGATTGCGAGCAAATATGCCAGCATCGTAGCAATGATTCCGATCGTGAAGGAGTAACCCATTCTGGAAAGGCCGCTCTTAACCGTCTGTACAGAGGTGTAGTCATCTGTAAATCGTTCCGCGGCAACCATGTTAACCTCTCGGGAACCTGCCTGATATACCGCAGAATGAAGATCATCGGCCGATTGTTCGGTCAAACCTGACGGATAGGTTAACTCACTCAAAACATAAGATCCCTGAGATCTTGTCATTGTTGTTGTGATTTCAACGCCCTGATTAATCGAATAAGAAACTCCAAGGTTGATTGAAACAAGATTCTGATGAATGTAGGGGAATTGATTATCAAAATAAAGAAGATATTTATTTCTCGTTCCGTTACCGATAATGGCCGGAGAGAACTTTTCACCGCCGTACACAGGATCATAGAGAGTAAAGGTCAGTCCTCGTTCTCCAACATCTTCCTTTACGGCATGAATATTGTCCACTTTAATAATACTCGTAAAATAAGAAACCAGCCTTTTCCATAAAGGTCTGTCCCTGTATGCAAAATACTGAGGAGCACCGCCTGACGCTAGTTTTTTCCTATTCATAATAGCATTCAGACGTTGCACTGTATAACCATTTTCTTTGCAATAAGCTTCAAATTTTGCAGAATAATCTTTAAAAATATCAGTATCTTTATCCGGTGTACGAGCGATCGAAACAGCTTTGTCATATGTTTCTTGATCGATTTCTCCGGATTTTTGCAATTGGCTAAGATAATCAGCATAAGTGATATAGTCAACATAGCCAAAATCCTGCCACTTGCGGTATTTATAGACTACCTGCTGATTGTTGGAAACTTTCGAATACTGCGGATCGCTCGCAAAAATGTTCTGGCGATCCAGCATCGAATAAATCATCAGCATGACGATCGCTACCACTATAATGACGGAAATCATCGCGTGGAGGAATCGCCTTAAAACGTATTTCGTCATAAATTCATCACTCAGATCTTATGTAGAATCTCTGTTGGTATCGTTCATGTTTGAGCCGCCAGCAGAACAGTACCAGCAGCATTGATACTTCCCCAAAAGTCTTTCATTTGTGCGAAAAAACGAGTCAGAAAAATGAAGTTTAGGGAGAACGGGCGATATGCCCGTCCTCCCTATTATTTGCTTTTACTGAATCAGTTCTATTATCATTACGATTAATAGATACCGCAGGACTTAACCATTCCACCGGGTTCACCAGTCATGGTAGCAAGATAAGTCTGAGGATCGCCGTAGTCAGGGCCCCAACCGGAAACATCCATGATATCGGCATTCATCTGATAACCGTAATCCGGCCAATAACCAGCGTCAAGCCAGCCATCAGTATCGCCGCAGTCAACGAGACGAATTTCAACAACACCAAGAGTGCTTTCGAAGCTCTGCTTAAAGACATTCGCCTGGTTTGTATAAAGCGGGACGTTTCCTGCATAAGGAACTTCGATTACGATCTTCTTATCAGCGCTGATTTCAACGCCTTCTGCAGCAAGTTCTTCAATCGCAGTTGCGAGTTCTGCCTGTGCATATTCCGGATTATACCATCCGTCATATCCATCGCCAGAGCCAGCGCCGCCGTCAGCCTTAGGATCATAAACAACAAACTTAACACCATCAGCATCGAGCTGAGCCTGCACAATCTCACCATAAAGTGTGCCGGCTTTGAAGGTTGTCGGAGTTCCGTTGATATCGACCGTTACATCTTCTTCAAGCGAAACAAAGTTCGCAGGAACATAAGAGTTACGGAGCGCAGTGTACTTCAGATCTTCGCCAGCACGCTGTGCATTATAGGAGCCACGATCAAGCGAAGCGCAGAGAGCACGGCGGAAATGGATATTGCGCATTGCCTTATTATAACGGGTTGCATCATCCATTGTCTTCGTAGAAACAGCAACACTTGCATCATTGTAGTTAACGAATGCGTTTCTGTTTACATTGAAGAACGCCATATAGGACGTAGCGTCCGTGTCAGAGTTGTAGCCGTACTTTTCGAAGTTGCCGTCCGCTTTCGCAGATTCGAGACGAGCAGAAGTAAGGCCAGTTCCATCAATCGTTCCGGCAAGAGCATCGTTGTAGCTCTTCAGTTCATCGGAACCATCGTCATAAAGCCAAGTAATCTTCTTGCAGTTAATCTTATCGGCGTTCCAATAGTTCGGGTTCGCATCAAAGACAATCTGGTTTGCCTGAGTTGCATTAGTTACGAGGTACGGACCACAGTAAGCGATGTGCTCAGGATCTTTACCATAGAGATAAGCTTCATCTTCTGCATTGTAATCAGCACCGAACTTACCTCCCTGAGAGACATAGTAATCACGGCTCATCGGGAAGAATACGTTATAAGCGAGGATAGACAGGAAGAAGGGGCATTTCTCTTCAAGAGTGTACTCAAGGGTATAATCGTCAAGCGCTTTTACACCGACCTGTTCAAAATCGGTAACTTCGCCATCAATGTATGCCTGAGCGTTAACAACCTTTACAGCGGTGTCGCCAGCAAGACCTTCGAGTCCGCCTTGTGCGTCAAGCAGGTGCTGTAAACCGGCTACCCAGTCATCAGCTTTTACGTCAGCAACCTTACGGCCCTGATTATCAGTCCAGATGACACCTTCACGAATTTTAAAGGTATACTTCGTACCATCTTCGGATACTTCTACAGAAGTAGCGAGTGATGGCTGCTGAACGTTTTCAATGTCATATTCAAACAGACCGTCAACCGTGTTGACAATCGCCTCAGAATCGGCAGCTCTGTAGGTTGCAAGAGCATCCCAAGTCTGCGGATCCGTGCTATACGCGAGTGCATAGGTATCTTTTAAGGTATAGCCTTTATCAGCTAAATAACCTTTTACCCATTCCTCAAACGTACCAGTTCCTCTGATTTCGGACCATTTTGCTTTGATTTCATCGCGATCAGCGGGCAGAATGAAATCGGTAGCAACTAGTACCTGATGGTAACGATCGGAATCGTTGCCCCAGAGGGTGGAGTTGATCGTTCTCGGAACGACACGGCTCATTGCATAAGCGCCGCCCCGAGTTCTAGTCGGAAGCATGATACCGCTGGCGAGAAGCTTTGCTTCAGCAATCGCCTGAAGAGCATATCTCTCTGAGATAGTCTTAGCTTCTTTTGACGCCTCAAAGTATTCATAATACTCACCGAGGATTTCGTCGTAGATCTCTTCGGATTCCTCATAATAGTTGGTGGGGTCGTATTCATACGCCTCAGCCGCAAGACGAGTATCCGGTTCTACGGCGGGTTCCGGCTCGCTCGAGGGCTCGGGCTCGCTCGAAGGAGCGGGTTCAGAGCTGGACGCAGGGGTGCTGGCGGGTTCGGAGCTGGAAGGCGTTTCCGTCTTGGAG
>ONSY01000220.1 GCA_900320605.1 uncultured Eubacteriales bacterium
GCAGCCGCTGCAAAAGTTGATCGTGATATGGAAGTCGCTCCGCTCTTTATCGGTGAACAATCCCCGATCGCTGTCAATCATAATATGGAAACTTCGATCGACGGTCTGTATGCGATTGGCGACTGCAGTTACTGCGGTAGCGGCGTTGCAGGTGCCGTACCAGCGCCTCCCGGAAGAAATCGAGGTTCCGGAATTCTGAACGCAGTTTTTGCTGCGATTCAATGTGCTGAAGAAATCGGCAGAGCCGACCTTTCTGTTCCTTTGAGGGCAATTGATGAATCTCAGGTGCTGAATGCATTCGCACGGGCAGAAGCGCCGCTTAATACCGAGCCCGGTGTATGCGCAAAGGATGTAATCGCACTGATACAGAAAGCGATGGCGCCTGTTGAACAGTCTGTCTGGATGAGAAAAGACCGGATGGAAAAGGCAATGAGATATGTCGAGCAGGCAGAAGAGATAGTGCCAAGAATGCATGCGGCAGACACTCACGGAGTCTTGGAATGTCTCGAAGCTGAAGCTATGGTATTGTCGGCTAAAATGCATTATAAGGCTTCAGAAATGCGCAAGGAATCCCGCGGATGGTTTCTCAGAGAAGATTATCCGGAAACTGATAATGAACACTGGCATAAATGGATTGTTGTTCAGCAGGTTGACGGCAGAATGACGTTATCCACCGAGGATATTCCTCCGGAGCGCTTCCCCGCTCCGGGAAAATCCTGAAAGGAGTCTCTTGAAAATGGTACCTATAACTGATGAAGAAAGAAATGGTCCGCTTTACAAGTATTATGCACGTGAGATGGTTGATGCCGGTCCTGAAAAATATGCACTTGCAGAAAAGCCGATGCCGCCCGAGATTCTTCACAGCCCATTTGATATGAATAAGCTGTTTGATCCTGGATATCTTCCATGCGAAACTGGTTACGGTTATCTTCCTGACGGCGGTGCAACGCTGGCAAATCTGACAGATATGCCGGGTGTTACCCCGGAAATGTTTGATTTCTGGTTTGCATGGCATGGACTTGAGTCAATGCGTTACAAAATCTGGAACAGAGACCAACACTATTACTGTCAGACGCTCAATCCGGAGATTGCACTTGATAAAACTCTGAGTCTTAAAGAACGCTACTGGAACACAACTCATGACATCCAGGAGGATGTCGGAATGGGAAAACAGCATGTTGTACTCACTTTCAGAAATCCGGCTGAAATCGGATTTGACCCGGAGAAGCTGAAAACGTTCGGCGGTACAGTTGTATGTACAGGCGGAGAAAGAGCGCCGGTTATCATGGTGCATTTTGTGCGGCCGACTGAACATGGGAGCGAGTTGCGCACACGTTTCTGGATGGGCTACAATATTGTGGAAGGAAAACCGCATAAAATGATTCCGGAAGGAGCCCCGCCCTTCCCGCTTGAACCGGTCAAGGCACTTTTTACCCACAATATCAAGGAATTCACAAATCTTGCCGCCATATTGCCGGAAGTATACAACGAATTCCACGAGGCATTTGAAAAATAGAATGATTTTTCACTGAGCAATTCACATCATATCTATGAAGAGCCGGCTGCCGTCAGCACCCGGCTCTTCATGCTTTTTTATTCACAAAAATGAATGATTGCGACGATTGTTCAAAAATTTTGCATGATTTCTCAAATTGCTTGCATTTAACATAGAATATGGTATAATTCGATTAATTGAATATGGCTTTTTAGATGACGCTTGCAGGAAATGTGTTTTCAACACAACCGAAGGAAGAAAACTCTCAGGTGTTCCTCATGGAATGAAGACCGCAAGCTGATAAAACTTTGGAGAAGTCCACTGTTATGAAGTGGGTGCCGAAGGGGCAAAACGCGCCGCGTTAATCTCTCAGGCAAAAGGACAAAGTGCCGTTCGTTTTTTTCGAAAGCATAGATCTTTTTGCGGATTGGATCAAGGCCGGGCATTTGCCCGGCCTTTCTTAATATTTGAGCCGCATCTGCGGCGGATCGGAGTAATAATATGAGTGAATTTTTAAGCGGTCTGTCTGATTTCAACGCTTCGGTCAACGATGTGATCTGGGGCGCGTTCGGCCTTATCCTTTTAATCGGTACCGGAATTCTGATGACGGTTCTGACAAAATTCTTCCAGGTAACGAGGATAAAACTTTGGTGGAAGCGGACCATCGGCCGGCTTTTTTCGAGAGATACACATAAAAGCGGGCCAAACGCGATTTCCCCATTCCAGGCAGTATGCACAGCGCTTGCTGCAACGGTCGGTACGGGAAATATTGCCGGTGTGTCTGCGGCGATTGTCACTGGCGGTCCCGGCGCAGTCTTCTGGATGTGGATTGCGGCGTTCTTTGGAATGATGACAAACTTCTCTGAAAACGTTCTCGGTATTTTTTACCGCCGCCGCAACAAAGATGGCGAATGGTCCGGCGGGGCAATGTACTACCTGCGCGACGGTGTCGGGAGAAAAAAAGGACTGAAACAGATCGGCAAAATTCTTGCTATCCTTTTTTCCATTTTTGCAGTTCTCGCCTCCTTCGGAATCGGGAGCATGGGTCAGGTCAACAAGATCGTTCTCAATATCGAAAAAGCGTTTCCGATTAAAGCGCTTGAGGATGTCCAGGTTTTCGAAGGAGTCAGCCTGTATCCTATTATTCTCGGAGCTCTGATCATGATTCTCGCGGGTCTGATCATTGTTGGAGGACTCAAGCGTATCGCTTCCTTCGCTGAAAAGATTGTTCCTTTCATGGTCGTTGCTTTCATTATCGGTTCTTTAGTAGTAATCGGTGTCCACTATGACAACATTCTTCCTGCGTTTAAGGCAATCTTCGTTACGGCTTTTAAACCGCTCGCTGTTGTGGGAGGAACACTAGGCTATCTGATCAGCACAGTTATTACACAGGGCTTCAAGCGCGGTGTTTTCTCAAACGAAGCCGGTCTTGGTTCATCTGTTATGGTTCATTCAAATTCAAATGTCCGCGAACCTGTTATCCAGGGTATGTGGGGTATATTTGAGGTTTTTGCTGACACGATTATCGTCTGCACAATGACTGCACTTGTGGTACTGACATCCGGTGTCTATGATCTTACGACCGGAGTTGTAGTGAATGGCGAAAGCGATGCTACTCTAGTCGGATCGGCGTTCAACACACTTTTCCCCGAAGGCAGCCAGATCGGCAGTCAGTTCATTGCGATTGCGATGTTCCTGTTTGCTTTCACAACAATCCTCGGATGGTCACATTACGGGAAAAAGGCCTGGGAATATCTGTTCGGCACCAAGAGCACGATCGCATTTAAACTGATTCATCTGGTAACGGTATTCTTCGGTGCGGTACTTACGTCTTCTCTCGCCTGGGATATTTCCGATACTTTTAACGGACTGATGATGATTCCGAACCTTATCGGTGTCGTTATTCTTGCGCCTCTGGTGGTTAAGATTACGAAGAACTACGTTAATCGTAAAATCAAGAAACAAGCAGACACACCGATCTTGTCTGCTTTCGAAGATATCCAAAAAGAGTCTGAGGAAATCATTGCAAACGAATCTGAATAATCAGAGCTTTAATTGCAGAAACAGCCGGCATCATTCCGATGCCGGCTGTTTCTGCCTGACTATGATCTATGTCCGATCAGTTCCCTCGCGTTCAATCCAGGCCATTATCAGATCAACAATCTTTTTCTGCTGATCATCATTCAAAGGGACATGAAGCGGAACCCGATACCATTTATTCAGACATCCGCGGCAGCAGCAGGCAGTCGCATGCATCGCCTTAAATACAGGATGCCCATGCATCGGGGTCTGTTTCCCGTCGTTTGAAGGATCTGCACCTGCCAAACGGCTGAATACAAAAAACTCAGCATGACACCGTATAGTATCAATCCCTTTTTCAGACAGATATAATCGTTCTTTTCTTGTCAGATGGAAGCCTGACCGGAATTTTGAATAACTGAGTTTATCCAAAGCTTGTTCGATAGTCTGCATTCTCAAATTCTCTCCCATAATCTGATAATCAACCATTTATAATATAGCAGAATCCATGTCCGATTATCTGTACATATAACTGCCCCGTCCCCTGTCAGGAAGACTATTTTTCGGGCACCTGTTTATGTGACGTATGCACAACAAACTTCCATAGGAGTCAGACATGTTTTGAGCTGTATGCGCTCATTGGTGTAAAAGACCATACAGAATTAGTTCCGGAGAAAGAAAAGATTTTTTAAAATCAGTTTACAAAATGACAACAATATGTAATAATTAAATGAATTGAAAATATGATCAGACGAATAAGTACGGCGCTGTTTGCACTGCTTATCGTCTTAGATATCTCAGGAGGCGAATTCTATGCGTAAATCGTTCCGTGGAGGGGTCCACCCGAACGATCAGAAACTGCTCAGCAAGCATGCGAAGCTGCGCAGGTTTGACCCCAAGGGTGAGATGGTTTTCCCACTCGCGCAGCATATCGGAAAACCTGCAAAAGCCGTCGTAAAGAAAAATGACTCTGTCCTCGTAGGTCAGGTAATCGGAGAGGCAGACGGATTTGTATCAGCAAACATCATCTCTTCCTGTTCAGGGAAAGTAAAAGCTGTTGAAAAACGTCGGATCATTTCTGGTGCAATGGCTGAGTGTATCGTCATTGAAAACGACGGGCTGTTCACAACAATCGAAAATCTCGGTGAGAGTACAGACACTGATTCGTTATCGAATGATGATATTTTATTGAAAATACAGAAAGCCGGAATCGTAGGACTCGGCGGAGCAGGTTTTCCTACTCATGTTAAGCTGAAACCGAAAGATCCTGCTGCAATTAAATACATCCTTGCCAACGGTGCTGAATGTGAGCCGTACCTGACATGCAACGATCAGCTCATGCAGACAGAAGCGCCTGCAATAATTGCCGGTCTCGAGCTTGTTCTGAGGTTGTTCCCGAACGCAAAAGGCGTAGTCGGAATTGAGGATAACAAACCGGAAGCGATTGCCGCGATGAAAGCCGCGGCAACAGGACACGACAAGATTGAAATACGTGCTCTCCGGACCAAATATCCGCAAGGCGGCGAGCACAATCTTATTCAGACTGTGACCGGAATTGATTATCCTGTCGCTAAGCTTCCTGCAGATGTTGGATGTGTCGTTGATAATGTCGGAACTATTTTTGCGATTGAGCGTGCAGTCGCTCATAACGAACCACTATTTACTCATGTTCTGACAGTTAGCGGAGATGCCGTAAAGGAACCCGGAAATTTTATAGTGCGTGACGGAACGTGTTTTGAGGAACTTATTGAAGCTTGCGGCGGTCTGAAAGAAGGCGCTGTACTTAAAAAAGTTCTTTCCGGTGGTCCGATGATGGGTTTTGCAGTAGGAACACTAGGAGTACATGTTCAGAAAACAACGAACGGTATTACAATGCTGGCTGAGGATCCCGCTGAGGATGCTGCTCGCAGAATGACTGCATGTCTGCATTGTGGACGCTGCACAACCGTCTGCCCTGCCGGTTTGCTTCCGCAATTAATGGCTGAAGCGGCTGAAGAAAAAAACTGGGAACGTTATGAAAAGAAACTCTATGGGCTTGAATGCGTGGCCTGTGGCTCCTGCACATATATCTGCCCGGCGAAACGTCCCCTTACGCAGACTTTTAAACAGGCTAAGGCTGAAATTCAGGCAATCAAACGTACCGCTGCTTCAGGAGGTGCAAAATGAATACTGCATTGAATCTTTCCTCCGGACCTCATGTACGCGACCGTTGGACAACCCGGTTTATCATGCATGTCGTCTGCCTTTCACTGCTTCCAGCTGCAGCTGTAGGTGTTGCGGTATACGGCCTTCGCGCACTTTGGATCATTCTGGTTTCCGTTATCACAGCTGTCGGGACTGAGTTCCTTTTCGATAAACTGCTCCATAAACCCGATACATGGAAAGACGGAAGTGCTATGGTTACCGGCCTGATGCTGGCGCTGACACTTTCTCCCGCGACACCGCTTTATGAGCCCTTCCTTGGTTCGCTCTTTGCTATACTTGTTGTTAAATGCTGCTTCGGCGGACTCGGAAAAAACTTTATTAACCCGGCACTCGCCGGCCGTTGTTTCCTTCTGATTTCATTCAGCAACTCTATGACCAAATATTCCTTGGTAGATGGTGTTACTACGGCTACTCCGGTTGAGGAGCTTGCAAACGGAAATCCTGTCAATATTACAGAGATGTTTCTCGGCCTTTCCAACGGCGTCATAGGCAGTTCAATCCTGGCGCTTCTCGCCGGCGGACTGGTTCTCTGGGCTCTCGATATCATTCATGGACAAATCTGTTTCTCGGTAATCGGAGCGTTTACGTTGTTTATGGCACTGTTTGGCGGCCAGGGATTTGATCCGCATTTCCTTGCTGCACATCTATGCGGCGGCGGTGTAATTCTTGGTGCGTTCTTTATGGCGACAGACTACGTTACTTCCCCGGTAACCCGTCTTGGGCAGACTGTGTATGGGATTCTGATTGGTGTTCTTGGCGCCGCATTTCGAATTTTTGGCAGCGCGGCAGATTCCTTCAGCTATTCAATCATCATAGCAAACCTTTTCGTTCCGCTGATTGATACCTATATTGTTTCAAAGCCATATGCTTTCCGCAAAAAAGCGATTCAGCTTCAATCCGGAGAAGAAACTAAACCATTCTTCAAACGTATACCGAAGCCCGTCATCGCTTTGACTGCAATCGCTCTTCTCGCAGGAGTGGCACTTTCAGGTGTCTATTCCATGACGAAAGAAACAATTGATGACCAGAACAGAAAAAAGGCCTGGGCGGCATATCAGGCTGTTGTGCCGCAGGCTGTATCCTTTGAAGAAATTCCTGAGGCTTCCGAAAAATCCGATGACGTCTACGGAAGTGATTTCGGGAGGACATATCTTAATGAAGCGGTAGTTGGAAAAGACGCTTCCGGAGCTACTGCCGGCTATGCGATTTCTGTCACATGCGCAGAAGCTTATGACGGAAACCTCACTCTTTCAGTCGGTATTTCCCCTGACGGCGCGGTTAATTCCATTGCTTTTACCGAGCTGCATGAAACGCCAGGCAAAGGTTCACTCTGTGATGATCCGAAATTCAAAGATCAGTTTAATGGCCGTTCCGTTTCCTCCTTCAGACTATTAAAGGATGGAGGCAGTACAAAAGAAGATGAAATCGACGGCGTATCCGGAGCGACCATTTCTTCAAAGGCTGTCATAAATGCGGTAAACGCTGCTTTGGACTTTTATCAAAATTCAATAAGGGGGGAATAATTGAAGATGAAAAACAAATACATCGAACGGCTTTATAACGGCCTGATCAAGGAAAATCCCACTCTTGTTCTGATGCTTGGAATGTGTCCGACGCTTGCGGTCTCAACACGCGCCGCAAATGGTATCGGTATGGGACTTTCGACAACAGCGGTATTGATTCTTTCCAATCTTGTGATTTCTCTGCTTCGCAAAGTTATTCCAGATCAGGTGCGTCTCCCCTCTTATATTGTTATTGTCGCTTCTCTCGTCACTGTAACGGAACTCCTGATGGAAGCTTATCTTCCCTCTGTTTTTGAAGCGTTAGGCATCTATATTCCGCTCATCGTCGTTAACTGTATTATTCTCGGCAGAGCAGAAGCCTATGCGAATAAACACACCCCTCTGCTTTCTGTTATGGATGGCATCGGCATGGGACTTGGTTTTACAATTGCACTGACTCTGGCTGGTCTTGTTCGTGAAGTGCTGGGCAACGGTACGGCCTTCGGTGCTCAGGTCCTTCCCGAAGAAATTGAACCGATCGGTATCTTCGTTCAGCCTCCGGGAGCCTTTATCGTAATTGCTGTATTCATCATCATTATGAATGCGATTGGGATCAAAACCCGTCAGCGCAAACTGGTCGAACAGGATGTTTGCGACGGAAACTGTGCTTCATGCGCGCTGATCTGCGAAGAAAAAAACGAATTGAAAGAGGAGGCTGCTAAAGAATGAAAAGTTTAATTCTGATTATTATCGGCGGTGCTCTCATCAATAATGTCGTTTTAAACCAGTTTCTCGGAATATGCTCATTCTTGGGAGTTTCCAAGCAGATGAAAGCTTCTGCGAGTCTCGGTGGCGCTGTCATCTTCGTTATTACGATTGCCTCTGCGGTTGCAAGTCTTCTTTATGATTTTGTTCTGGCTCCCCTTGGAATGGCATTTATGAAAACCATTATTTTCATTCTTGTCATTGCTGCGCTCGTACAGATAGTCGAGATGTTTCTTAAGAAGAAATCTCCCGCGGTATACAAAGCGCTTGGAATCTATTTGCCGCTGATCACGACAAACTGTGCAGTACTGGGTGTCGCCCTTACAAACGTTCAGAACGGATACAACTTTATCGAAAGCGTTCTTGCAGGCTTCGGTACTGCCGTCGGTTTTACACTTGCGATAGTACTGCTCGCAGGAATCCGTTCAAGGATCCATGAAGAAGATCTGCCTGCACCTCTACGCGGTGCTCCGATCGTCATGATTGCCGCGGCACTGATGTCCATAGCTTTTATGGGCTTTTCCGGACTGGCACTGTGATAGGAGGCAGATCATATGGAAATCATTCTGATTACAACTGCTGTAATAACTGCAATCGGAATCCTGGTTGCCGCTGGGCTGGTGTTTACAGGGAAAAAATTCCATGTAGATGTTGATGAACGTGAAGTTGCCGTTCGTGAAGCATTACCTGGGAACAACTGCGGAGCATGCGGTTATGCCGGCTGCGATGCCATGGCTGCTGCGATAGTTAAAGGAGATGCTCCGGTTGGCGGATGTCCCGTCGGCGGTGCTGCCTGCGCAGAAGCAATTGGTAAAATCATGGGTACTTCCGGTGAAGCCCCTGAACGGAATATCGCTTTCATCAAGTGCAAAGGGACCTGTGATGTGACAAAGAATCAGGGGAACTATGTTGGGGTAATGGATTGCCGGAGTGTTGTGTTGAACGGCCTCTCGATCACAGACTGTTCCTTTGGCTGCCTTGGCCTCGGTTCCTGTGTTACGGTATGTCCCAATGATGCAATCACTATCACAAACGGTGTAGCTCTTGTGAACCGCAAGAAATGTGTCGGCTGCGGACTGTGTGTAAAAGCATGCCCGAGAGGTCTTATTGAACTCGTGCCGGAACATAATCGGGTTATGGTCCAATGCTCCAACAGAGACCGCGGACCTCTTGTGAAGCAGGTGTGTTCTGCCGGATGTATTGGTTGTACTCTTTGTACGCGTCAGTGCGAATTTGATGCGATTCATGTTGAGAATAATATTGCTCACATCAATTATTCAAATTGCACTCAATGCGGGAAATGCGCGGATAAGTGCCCTGCAAAGGTTATTCTTCCACCACCTTCACTCCCTGCCGTTTAAGGAATGTAATATCCCGAATAATATGAGGTGTTTATGGAAAAACGAAATCAGCTTCTGAAATTTATTGTCACTGTTGCCATTATTGCTGCAGCTGTGCTTCTGCTTGGCGGTTTCTTCGGCGGTGATCTGATGTATCATCTGAAAAATCGCGGGGAACTCGGTCCATTGTCCCGCGAAGATATCGTGTATCAAAACATGTCCGCACCGAATCCGACGAGCGCGGACGGTACGGTCAATGCAAACGACTGGTCGAATCTTTATCCTGAAATTGTTGCGACTATGGGTGCCAACACCCGTAACCGCTATGTTCTGGATTATCTTGAACAGGATCCATATCTTGTCAATATATATGAAGGTTTTGGCTTTGCAAAAGAATATGGAAGCGCCCGCGGTCATGAATATACACTCGAAGACGTAGCAAAAACACAGCGTCCGCATGCGATGGCGAACTGCCTAACATGCAAGACACCGAATTTCACAAAGCTTGTCAATGACCAAGGTGTTGGCGTTTATTCAATGCCGTTTGATGAAGTCCTTGCAAAAATGGAGGAAGACATCAGTTGCTATACGTGTCATGGCAACGAAGCAGGCGCTGAAGGCAAAATTGTTATTACTCACAGTTATGTCAATAAAGCGCTCGGCGAAAACGTAGAGACGATCGACGCGGCTACTCTCTCCTGCGGTCAGTGTCATATCGAATACTATTTCACTCCTGCAGACAAAGAGACGATGATGCCCTATTCATCGATTGATTCGATGACACCTGAAGCGATTCTTGAATACTACGATACTATGGTTCTGCCAGACGGTACGGTCGGATATGCCGACTGGGTTCAACCCTCAACTGGAACACGGATGCTCAAAGCGCAGCATCCGGAAACAGAGACATTCCTTCTTGGCAAACATGCAAGTCTTCTCAACTGTGCTGATTGCCATATGGCGGTCGAAATGAGCGAAAACGGAAAAGTATATCACAGTCATGAACTGGTAAGCCCACTTGAAAATGAAACATTACTTTCAACCTGTACCGCCTGCCATGACGAACCGGATATGACAGCTTTTGTCCGCCGAATCCAGGAGCGTGTTACTGCTCGGGAAACTGAGGTCGGCAACAATCTTTCCACATTAAAGGACAAGCTAACCGAAGCAGTCACATCAAATAAACTGAGTGAAAAAAAGCTCGACGAAATTCGCAAGCTCCATCGTGAAGCACAGTGGTTCTTCGATTTCTGCTATGTTGAAAATGCTGAGGGCGCACACAACTCCAATTTGGCATTCCGCTGTCTTGATACTGCGCAGACCAAGATTGACGAAGCGCTGGCGCTGCTTTCGTAACATAATGATGAAAAAGCGGCAGAGAATTCATCGCCACGGAAGGCGTCGGTCCTCTGCCACTTCTTTTTGAAAGGATTTTCATTTCAAATGTTCAGGAAAGTCTTGAAATTTCTCTCCTCAATGAAATTTGCGATCATTCTGCTCGTAATTCTGGCTTTAGCCTGCGCAGCAGGCAGTTTTCTCTCACAGCATCAGAGCTACGAGTGGTACGCGTCACGATATTCCGAACGGACTGCAGCGGTTATTTATGCCCTTGCGCTTGATGATGTTTATCACAGCATATGGTTTTTGATTCTGACCGCAGTGCTCTGCTGCAATCTGCTTTTTTGCAATCTGCTGCGATTCAAACCAATTTTTCAAAAAACGAAGGATTTTTCCAATCCGAAATCCATGAATTTGTCTCTTGAGAATTCCGTGGATTTTTCTGGAAATCCATGTTACGTTTTTAAAAGACTGCGTTTCCCAGCACCGATTGAAACTGAACTTGACGGCAAAACGGTACTTTTTTCTCAGAAAAACCGGATCGGTCTATGGGGAGCCTGGATTTGCCATCTCGGAATTCTTCTTCTGATTCTCGGTTTCACACTCGGACAGATGACACGCTTGGAATACGCTGTATATGGCGTCTCCGGTCAAACAAAACCAATTGCAGATACGAATTATCTCCTGACCATTGATGATTTTCAAATTGGTCTCAATGAAGACGACGCTGTCTCACAGTATTCGGCATCTCTGACCGTCCGCGAGATAGATAGTGGAGAAACCCAAAGTGCTCAGGTCAGTGTCAACTATCCCGCTTCACTCTTCGGCTATCAGTTCTATCAGAATTCCACTGGATGGGCCGCAGATGTCTCTGTTTTGAAAAACGGCATACTGCTGCAGGAAGAAATTCTCTGTGCAGGTGAATACTTTACTATTGAAGATCTTCCCGAGCTTGCAGTCTGCTTCAATGCGTTTTATCCGGATTTTGTCATGATTGAAGGAAAAGGGCCGGCAACAGCTTCCGGAAAGCTTGTGAATCCTGCATATTTGTATTCCATCTATTATGGAGAAGAAATTCTGGGGATGAATGCGCTTTTTTCCGGCGAGGTCATTACCATAGATGATTATGAGATCCAGTTTTCGAATCCGCGCAATTATACTGTGATCCAGATCAAGAGTGATCGTTTTACTCCTCTGGCGCTTCTCGGCGGTATAATAACAATGATAGGGCTTTTTCTCGCCTTTTATCTACAGCCAAAACGTCTTCTCTCAATTCCAAATGGAAACAGATTTTCCTTTATCGGTCAGAGTCGCAGGGATGGTCCTATCTTTTGTGAAGAGCTGTCCGCCGCTGTAAACGAGGCTCGTAATGTGCCTCCCCTTTCCTGAAAGGAGCATATCCTATGCTTTACGCTGAAAACATCCTGTTTACCGCAGTTATGCTGATATATTTTGCTGCGATGATGCTTTTCTTTGTTTTCGTCGCCGTCAAAAAAGATATAATCGCCGTTATCGGAAAATACCTCCTTCTTACTGGACTTCTACTCCATACCGCGGCGCTTATCTGTCGTGGAATCGGAGCCGAGAGGCTGCCGATGACGAATCAGTATGAATTCGCCACAAGCTTTGCTTGGGCGCTTTGCCTTGTCAGTCTTGTCTTTATTCTGAAATTCAGATTCTCTATGCTCGGCGTTTTCACTTCCCCGGTAATCTTTCTTGTCATTGGATACGCGGCGATGCAGAGCAAAGAAGTAAAAGAGCTGATGCCCGCTCTCCGCAGCAATTGGCTTGGCTTTCACGTTTCGACAGCAATTATTGCCTACGGCGCATTCGGAGTCTCATTTGTCCTCTCTTTGATTTTCCTCCTTCGCGGAATAATGAAGGATAATGGCTTTTTTGACCAACATATCCCGAAACGTGAAAAGCTTGATCTCATCAGCTACCGCAGCGTCTGTCTTGGATTGCTGTTTCTGACCTTCACGATCGTGACCGGCGCAATTTGGGCGGAGCGCGCCTGGGGAAGCTACTGGTCCTGGGATCCGAAAGAAACCTGGTCGCTCGTTACATGGCTTGTGTATTCTGTTTATCTTCATCTTCGGCTCCGTCGAGGCTGGAGCGGAAAATCAGCCGCGGTCTTCGCTGTTGTCGGTTTTCTCTGTGTCATTTTCACCTATATCGGCGTCAATACACTGCTTCCCGGAATCCACAGTTACGCCTGATATTTTCTATTTTTATTGCTGAATGGAATAGGAGCATTTATGTTTGATTTAACCTTATATACCGATTTTATTCTCGAGAAACTGCTCGAGTTGCTCGCAATTGATTCGCCGACAGGATATACTGCCGACGCTGCACAATACGTCTTTGACGTCTTCTCTTTACTCGGTTACAAACCGCAGAAAACGATCAAAGGCGGAATTCTCGTAAATCTTTCACAGGATCACACTGAGAACGGCGGTCTGCTGCTAGAATCCCACGTCGATACACTAGGAGGAATGGTCAGCCGTATAAAATCAGACGGACGTCTTGAAATTACACGCCTCGGCGGGATGAACCCAAATAATGCCGAAACTGAGAATGTCCGCATTGTTACAAAATTCAATGGTATCTATGAGGGTACCTGTCAGCTTCAGAACGCCTCAATTCATGTTAACGGGAAATATAACGACATAAAACGTGAATGGAACACTATGGAAATTGTTCTTGACGAGGATGTTTCTTCGAAGGAAGAAACCGAAGCTCTTGGAATCTCGGTCGGTGATATTATCTGCTTTGAACCTCGCAGCCGTATCACGAAAAGCGGATATATCAAGAGCCGTTTTCTCGATGATAAACTTAGCGTCGCAATTCTATTCGGGTTTGCGAAAGCAATCCGAGATGAAAAGCTATCCCTTTCCCGCCCTGTTTGGGTGCACGTCACGGTTTTTGAAGAAGTCGGACACGGTGGTGCGGCCTCCGTTCCCGCAGGTGTGACCGAAGCAATTTCAGTAGATATGGGATGTGTCGGCGAAGGATTATCCTGTACAGAAAAACAGGTTTCTATCTGCGCAAAAGACAGCGGTGGGCCTTACAGTTACGAGACCGTCAAAGCTTTAACCGCTGCAGCTAAAGAATCTCAGGTCGATTACGCTGTCGATATCTATCCTTTTTACGGGTCAGATGTTGAAGCAACACTATCTGCCGGTCATGATCTGGCCTTCGGACTGATCGGACCGGGCGTTTATGCCTCTCACGGTTATGAACGCAGTCACCGCAATGGTACAGAAAACACCCTGCGACTACTGATAGGATACACCTCAGAAAAACAAAACGTTTAAAAGGCAAATAACAGCAGCTTCATTAAAAGCTGCTGTTTTTGTGCTCTGCTGAAATCTTACTCGAACAGTTCAACTGCATTCCTGAGGTACTGAGTAACCGCTAGATGTTGTGGGCATGCGCTTTCGCATGCTTTGCATCCGATACAGTCACTCGCTCTTCTTCCCTCTGGAGCCACTTCAGAATAGCGTTCACGTGCCGAGTTCATCTGACCATTGCCAAGCTGAAGATTGACAGCTGAAAAGATATCGGGGATCAAGATCTGTTTCGGACAGCCCTCGACGCAATAACGGCAGCCGGTACAGGGAATTGTTGCACTTCTGCCGAGAATTCGCTGTGCCTGCTGGATAATCTTCTGCTCCTCGTCGTTAAGCGGTTTGAAATTCTTCATATATGAGATATTGTCTTCCATCTGCGCAATATTTGACATCCCGGAAAGAACAGTAATAATACCGTCGAGTGAGGCGGCAAAACGAATCGCCCAGGATGCACAGGAAAGTTCCGGTCGTAGCTTTTTGAAAATCTTTTCGATTTCCTTCGGCGGATTGGCAAGATTACCGCCTTTGATTGGTTCCATTACGACAATAGATTTTCCGTATTTTCGCGCAACTTCATAGTTTTTTCTCGACGTGACTGAGGGATTCTCCCAATCGGCATAATTGATTTGGAGCTGTACGAATTCAACCTCCGGATGGTCACGAAGAAGCTGTTCGAGCAGATCCGGTCCGGAATGGAAAGAAAAACCAAGATGTCGAATCTTCCCTTCTGCTTTCTGTTTAGCGACAAAATCCCAGAGATGAAAGCGCTCGTATTTTTTATAATTATTATTCATTAAAGCGTGAAGAAGATAATAATCAAAATATCCCGCACCTGTGCGTTCAAGACTTGTATAGAATTGATTCTTTGCTGCTTTTTCTGTCGGCGCAAGCAGAAACGCATTCAGTTTTGTCGCAAGCGTATAACTCTCACGGGGATATCTGTCAACCAAAGCCTTTTTAATGGCAGATTCGGATCCGGCATAGACAAAAGCAGTGTCAAAATAGGTAAAACCATTCTCAATAAAGAGATCCACCATTTTTTTTATCTGCTCAAGATCCATTCCAAAAGCCTTTTTGGGGAGGCGCATTAAGCCGAAACCAAGTTTAGGAATTTCTTTGCCAAAATAGTCTGACATAATAATTTACTCCTTCCATCCATAATTCAAATTTAATGCTGATTAGGTACTATTACTATTTCATTATAAATCATTTTTATTAATTTTTCAATTACGAACAAAGATGCCGATTATTTATTTGGACATCTTATTTTCACTTAATTCTTCTTGACCCGGAAGCATCATTAAAGTTAAAATAATATCAGTGATTATTTATGAAAGGAGAACCTTATGGAATACACTGTTTTAAAAGGAACCGGCCTGAAAGTTTCACGCTTTTGCCTTGGAACCATGACGTTCGGCGATCAGACTAATGAAACTGAAGCAGAGAGAATTGTTGATTATGCATTGGATCAGGGTGTCAATTTTTTTGATACAGCTGATACCTATACCGGAGGACTGAGTGAACAGATTTTAGGAAAAGCACTTGAAGGCAAACGGGAAAATGCTGTAATTGCAACAAAAGTCACGAATCCTCGCGGTCCGCTGCCGAATCAGTCCGGTCAGGGCAGAAAACACATTATTGAAGATCTTGAAATCAGCCTGCGTGCACTTCGTACTGACTACGTTGATCTTTATTATCTGCATCATCCTGATCCGGACACACCAATGGAAGAAGTCATTGAAACCATGTCAGATCTGGTTCGAAGCGGGAAAATACGATATTATGGCCTGAGCAATTATGCCACATGGCAGTTCTGCTCTTTCATTCATACCTCAAGAGAAATGCATGCGGTGGCACCTGTCGTAACAGAGAGTGTCTACAATCTGATTACCCGCGGAATTGATGATGAAATGGTTCCATTCCTCAAGGAATATCGACGTGGTCTCACTGTATTCAATCCGATCGCAGCAGGACTGCTTACTGGAAAACATAAACGCGGAAAACCAGTTGAAGGATCTAGATTTGCGATTAACTATGGTTACGAAAAACGCTACTTCAATGATAAAAACATGGATGCAGTAGAAGCGCTTACCGCCATCGCAGCTGACTGTGGAATGAGTATTCTCGAATTTTCACTTCAATGGCTCCTTAATCAACCGGTCGTTGACAGCATTATTGTAGGTGCCAGCAAATTCGATCATGTTGTTCAGAATATTGGATTTTCCTCCGAGAAAAAAGAAATTCCCTCTGAAGCGTTTTCAAAATGTGATGAAGTCTGGAATACGATCCGTGGTCAGTATTTCAGTTATCATGGCCACGCAAAACCGATTCCGCGTCCTGAGCCTCAGGTAAAGTGATATGAAAATCCCGTCTGCTGTTAAGCGGACGGGATTTTTTAAAAACCAAGTATAAAAGTGTAAATCAATACAGTTTAGCTATCAGTTCAGAGCAGGTTTCAATTCCAAGAACTCCGCTGTTGAGACAAATGTCATAGTTCTGTGCGATTCCCCAGCGCATATCGGTGTAGAAACGATAGTATGCAGCACGCCGTTTATCTTTCTCACGCACGCGTTGTTCTGGAGCTTCTTCAGTTTCGCCATAGACATTAACGATTCGTTCCGAACGGAATTTCCTGTCTGCGTGAATAAAGACCTTAAGCAAGTCCGCTTTCTCGCGCAGAATATAGTCGGCGCATCTTCCTACGATGACACAAGGCCCTTCTTCCGCAAGCTCAGTTATCACTTTCTGCTGGATCGACCAGAGGTAATCCTCATTTGTCGGACCGAAGGATCGGTTTGCAAAGGCAGAAGCCAAAAATCCACCGGATGCATATTCAGAAGCATCCTTGATATAGTTCTCGGAAAACCCGCTTTCCTGTGATATTTTACTGATCAGCTCCGCATCATAGCATGGTATTCCAAGCTTCTCTGCAACAAGTTTTCCGATTGTTCTTCCGCCGCTGCCGAATTCACGACTGATGGTAATGATTCTGTTTTTCATTTTTCTTCCTCCTTACAATACGTTTCTTCAGGTTTAACGTCGGGATCCAAAATCTTCATGAAATACAGAACACTGTTTCGGAAGCTGTTGAAAGGTTTTGCTGCCTCCGGATTAATCATATCATTAATCCGGCGAAAAATCAAGAAATTAAACTGAAATCAGGCTGAAGAGCAGTCCCTATTATATATCACTTCATGTTTTTAACTATGATCGGTGAGAGATACTGCGGAATCACACAAGGTACCAATCCAGGATATTTTGCCTCAAGATAGTCAGCAAATTTTTTCGGATCCTCACTGTTATTTGCAAACATATCAAAATGCCCGGGGATTACCAGTTTCGGTTTTAACTCTCCCGTTAGATCTACGGACTCCTGATAAGTCATATTTCCAATACAATGCCCGCGATAACGAATGGCATCACGACCATTTATCGGCAGAATCGCAGCATCGAAATCTCCAAAAGCGCGAAGCTTTGATATCATTCCTTCATAGCGAAGAGTGTCTCCCGCGTGATAAATCCGGACACCGTTTCCTTCAATGACATACTGCAGAGCAGGATATAATCCGGTTTCCGGATCCTGGGATAGAAATTCATGAGCCGCGGCGATTGCCTTGACTGTAACGCTGCCAATTTGCACCTGTTCCCCTTCATTTATTCCCAGAAGACGCTCTTCTTCAATTCCATCCCGGAGAAGGCTTTCCTTATGAATCGACGGATAGATAAACTTAGCATCAGGAAGATTATTAGCCCAGATTTTCCATGCAGGATGATCAATATGATCAATGTGGTTATGGGAGCCCAGAAACGCTGTAATCCCACTTACCTGCGAAGCTGGTACGGGCGGTGAAATTGTTCTTCCGGGCAGCTCAGTTGCAAAATAATCAATGCTTAAAACCGTTTCGCCAAGCTTAACCCATATGCCCATCTGACCGAACCACCAGATAACGGCTGTGCCATATGGAGTCTCTGTCTCTGAAACACTCTGTAAAAACTTCTTAGTGTCCATCATGTTCTCCTTTCGGTTCATTCATATTCGGAATAATTGCCTGATACCATTATAAAATTGCGAGTATGTTTTGTCAATTTGAAAACAAAATCATATAAAATACTTAATTACTTTCACGTAGCTGTCTTATTCCTTATCAGTAAAATAAGGCATACATGCTTCAAGAAGTTTATGGCGTGCCATTTTTGCTTTTCTTGTAAATAGGAGCATATCAAAAGCGTGAAAACTGCCTTTATAAACGTCAATCTGAGCTTTTACGTTGAATTTCAGAAGACGAGAGACATACGTTTTTGTTTCCTCGTAAAAAGGCTCTCCTTCCGTAACGAAAGTATAGCAAGGAGGCATATCAGAAAGATTCATCTCCCTCGCAGGGGAAGCATATGTTGGAATGTCTCCGGTTTCAAGGAGAGAACCGAGATAACGTGCCCATCCGCGGTGGTTCCGTTTCGTATTCCAGGGAAAAGACCTGTTGTCTCTGGAAGAGATTGTATCCTCACAGTCGAGCATGGGATAAATCGGTAACTCAAGTGATATTTTTGGACCTCCCCGGTCACGGGCCCACAGACAGACTGCTGCTGCAAGACCGCCACCTGCACTTTCTCCGCCGACAATCAACCGGTCGATTCCAAGCGCTTCACGATTTTGATCCATATAGAGAAGCGCTGAACAGCAATCATCAAAAGCTGCCGGATACGGTGCTGTTCCAGACAATCGATATCCCGGTGAGCATACGACGGCACCATATCTGCGGGCAAGAAGCTTGCCGCAGGAGAAGTGTACCAGTGAAGCCATTCCGGTTGAATACCCGCCGCCGTGAATCCATAGAATGCCTGGCAGATTACCAGATTGCTCTTTCGGAGAAAGGATCAAAAGCTTCATTTTTTCGCCTGGTGAATCAATCATCTGTTTTCTTGATTTTAGATGATAGGCTTCGAAACTCATTTTTCTTGCTCCTGAATCGTCATTTGATTTATGCTGTGTTTTTTAATTGTCTCCAGAATCATGGTTTCCATCTCCTGCATGCAGCGCTCCTGTTCGAAACGTCGCGTGAACCCCTGATATGCAAGACTGCACTCATCTTTCTCTTTCGGATGTTCGATCCAGTAATCAATCCGTTCGCTTAAGGAAACAGGATCATTATAGTGGAACAAATTCTTTTCTCCGAGAGCGAAATACTTTGTAGCGCTCCGCGGAGAATCTGCAATTACAGGAACGACTCCGCAGGAGATTGCTTCAAGGCACGCAATTGCTTCAATTTCAACCTCGGCTGGATGAACATAAAGATCAGCACAGTTGATCATATGAAGCATATCATCTCGGCTGAAGAAATGAAGATACGGTGCGAAGGTTAGTTTCTCACCATGTTTTTTGATTTCATCGTGAAGCGGCCCTTCTCCTGCAAATACGAGCTGAATAATACTTTCATGGCGAGAATGCGCAACAGCATCAATCAGTACATGATGAGATTTTTCTTTTCCGTATCGGCCTGTGAACAAAATAATGAAGCGATCTTTCCACTGAGCAGGACGTTCTGCTGCTGTTTTTACAAAACGGCTGTTGACTCCGTTGGAAATTACGTAGCCAGGTGTGCTTCCAACCTCAGCTTCAAAGACGTCACGGATAAACTGGGTGGGATAATGAATCGCATCCACATACTGATAAACAAGATGATACATTGCTTTATAGGTCAGATTGTTTACAAGTGTGCTGTTCATCAGGCGAATATGACTCGTGATATTTTCCGCCTGACAATGAAAACCTGCGGTGACGGGGATCCCATGCTCACGGCCGTAATCGAGTGCGGCTTTTCCGAGAAAGAATGGGGTCATAATATGGATCACATCTGCATCGACTAAGGCTGCTTCAAGAATTGAATCATTGGAAAGCGCAATCGTTACACCTACTTTTTTTACATACGTGTTTAACGGGCCGATGTTGAGCTGCGGTACAATGAAATAACCGGGTTCCCCGCGTCGATATTCATCCGGGCAGACGATTCTGACATCGTGATTCCTGCCTTTCAGATATCGGATCAGGTTCATAGCTGCTACAGTCGTACCATTGTTTTCTTCACCGAGCACATCACAAACAATCGCGATTTTCATTAGATTTCCTCCTCATTAAAAATCTGTCTGGATTTGCTTATATGTTTTCAGCGTGATATAGCGTTTGCTCTGTCTGAACGAAATGAATCGGAATATCCCAAGACTCCACGGGGATACTGTCGGCCTTCTGAACTTCAAAAGCCACAGCTATAAATTCGGCATTCACACATTTCGGAAGATAACGGTCATAATATCCGCCGCCCATCCCGAGACGTCCGCCTTTAGAATCAAACGCAGTGCATGGGCAAACTACAAGGTCCAGTTCTTCCGGAAAAAGGATCTCCCCTTTTTCAGGATCCGGCTCTGAAATGCCAAAAGCTCCCCGTCTCCAGGAACTGCCTTTCGTATCAGAACTGCCAGGAATAACAGCAATCATTTCTTTCCCCTTACAAATCGGATACGCATAACATTTCCGCTCTATTTTGGGTGCTGCCCTGTTTATTTCTTCAAGTGATGAGAGCGACACTTCTCCACGTACTGCAGAATAAAGGAGTATTTTTTTTGCCTGCTGAAAAATCGGAAGCTCAAAAAGCTTTTGGCAGATTATCTTTGAGTTGTTCAGACGGACTTCCCCGGGAATTGCATCACGGGCTGCGATTTTTTCTTTGCGAAGAATTGTCCGATGTTCCTCACATGAAATGGTTCCTTTATAAGCTGTATTCATTATTATGCTCCTTGTAGAATCTTTGATTAAATTATAGCAGTGAACTGATCGTATTACAATGTCGTTTGTGCAAATATACA
>ONSY01000219.1 GCA_900320605.1 uncultured Eubacteriales bacterium
ACGAAGCCAGAGGCTTTATCACGGACGGCGGCCAGCCGATCTTCCATCCGGAAGGATTCCCGGACATGTTCGGCATCACCTGGGTCTTCATTCCTCAGGTCGGCGGCGCGATGGTAAAACCGGGAGCTCCGACACTCGAAGATATGAACGACTGGGAAGAAGTCGTCAAATGGCCGGATCCGGAAAAATGGGACTGGGAATACCAGAAAGAGGTCAGTAAAGATCACGTCAATGAAAAAGAGCTGGCGCTCAGCCCGACGATCGTCAACGGCTATTTTGAGCGCATGATCTCTTACATGGACTTCGAAGGCGCGGCACTCGCACTGATCGACGACGATCAGAAAGACGCTGTCCATGCGTTCCTTGACAAACTTGCCGATCTTTATATCAAGATTATCGATCTGTACTGCCTGCATTTCCCGCAGATTCAGGGATTCACGATCCATGACGACTGGGGCAGCCAGAGAGCGCCGTTCTTCTCACTGAACACAGCGATGGAAATGCTTGTTCCGCACATGAAAAAGGTTGCGGATCACATGCATTCCAAAGGACTGTTCTACGATATGCACTGCTGCGGACAGGTCGAAGCCCTGATTCCGGCAATGATCGAAATCGGTGTTGACTGCTGGTCCGGTCAGCCGATGAATGATAAGGTAAAACTTTACGACCTCTACGGCGACAAGATTCTTATCGGTGTCGAGACGCCTTCTATCCCGGCCGACATGCCGGATGAAGAGGTCGAAAGAATCGCGAAGGAATTCGTCGATCGTCTTATGGTCCCAGGAAAACCGGCTATGGTCAGCTATAACTCCGACATTCATAGACCGGAATTCTTCAAGTATGTATATAAGTACTCGAGGGAAAAATTCGGCTGAATAGCCGAAGCAACTGTTGGATGCTGATGAGGAGGTAAAAAAATGGAAAAAAAGCAAAAAATCTACACACCAATGGCGTGGCGCTATGGTATTACGAACGGCTTCTCGACCCTTCTTACGACCGTAGCTTCCACCTACTTCTTGTTCTTCATGACTGACGCGGCAGGCGTTCCGGCAGCGATCGCGGCGACGGTTCTTACGATCGGTTCGACCGTTGACCTGATCTCCGTTCCGATCGTCGGCGTTGTCATGCAGAAGGTAAATCTGAAAGGAGGAAAATTCCGTCCGTGGCTGCTCATCGGTACGATCGGCGCATGTATCGGGCGTGTCCTTTCCTTCACATCACCTGGCAAAGGCGAAGGATGGGGCCTTGGCACATGGTTCCTGATTTTCTACATTCTTGCTTACATTTGCTTCAACTTTGCGTACTCCGCATACACCGCTCTGCTTCCGCTGCTTGCGACTGACCCGCTTGAAAGACAGGGTTATTCCGCAGCCCGTGTTACCTGCAACTCGGTTGGTAAGTTCCTGTTCTCCCTTACTTCTGTCGGCCTTATCGCTGCATTCGGAGGCGAGGGCAACGAAGCTCGCGGCTACACGATGCTCGCTCTTCTGATCGGCGTCCTTTGCTTCATCGGCTTCTTCCAGCTGTGGCTCGGCGTCAAGGGTATCGACGTTGTCGAGACCACAAGTACAAAGGGCAAACCCGCTGAGGACCAGTACAAGGCTTCGATCTGGGAGATGGTCAAGTACACGCTTACCGGCCCGTACATTCTTTATCTTCTTGGTGCTACCTGCAAAGGCGCGACCTACTTCATCGTTACCGGCCTTGCACCGTACTACTACACCTACGTCGCCGGCGACAAGTCCATGCTGACCACATATCTGTCGCTGAGCACGTTCCTCATGATCGGTGCTTCCTTCGTTTCTCCGTACGTCCAAAAGGCGGTCAAGAACTCGAAGACGGCTTACGCACTCGGCCTTGGTATTTATGCAGTCTGCCTTGCTCTTGCATACTTCCTCGGCAAGACCCCGATCATGTTCACGATCCTTCTTGCTGCCGGCTACATCGGATACGCGATTGCGCATGCTGTTGAATCGACCGTCTATGCTTCTCTCGTTGACTACACGCAGTGGAAACACGACAGAGACCTGAAGCCGTTCATGATGACCCTGTTCTCGCTGGTTCCGAAGATCGGTACAACGGTTGGTTCCGCTGTCTCCGGTTTTGGTCTTGTTGCGATCGGCTTTGATAAAGCCAATGTCACTCCGGAAGCAGCTCAGGGCGTCCGCGTTCTGTTCAGTGCTGTTCCGGCTGTCCTTCTTGCGATCGGTATCGTTATGTTCATCCTCTTCCCGCTGACCGACGATAAGGTCCGTGAGATGCAGGCTGAGATTAAGGCGAGAAAGGCTGCAAAAGAAGCCTGATAACCCATACCCGGCTGTTAATCAGTAAGACACAATATCAACACGCGCGGCTGCGGACCAGTTCCGCAGCCGTTTTCAAAAGAAAGGAATTGTTATGGAAAAAATCCCGTTTTCCCCCGATGAATTAAAACCGATCGGCAAATACTATGTTGCCGGCCGTGCGGATGGCGGACGTGACAAACTGAATACGCCGATCTCTCCGCTGGAAAACTATATGGCTTTCTTAAATGACGAGACCCCGTGCT
>ONSY01000215.1 GCA_900320605.1 uncultured Eubacteriales bacterium
AACAGGACATACCGGCAGGTTTCCGGAGAAAGGGAGCGTGAGGAGCGTTGAATGTACCGAAGGGAGGACGGCTGATCTGGACCAGCACGCCGGATTATGAGGACTGGCGCGCGGCCGTTGAGGAGCAGTGTCCCGACGCCTGCGACGAGGAACGCTATGATTTCATGATGGGCGCGAACCGGGATCAGCTGCAGTTTGAGCGGGAGGAGCTTTCCCACCGGTATCCGGAAAACATTCTCGTGATCGCGGATCTCGGCCTGTGGAACGGGAGATTCCCCGCGTACCGGGAGATCACCTCCGGCAATCTGGCGGACTGTCTGGTGCCGACGCGCGACACGCTCGATATCCAGTGGTATCTCGATAAGTACGGGGACCTGCGCGCGGACGATGCCCATCATGACGGCGTCAACCACTACCTTTACCGGGTATGGAATCCCGGCGCGGATCAGAATCAGAAGGACCGGCTCAAGGAAAAGATCCTCGCGGGCACGGTCAGCGAGAGGGATCTCGACCGGGTCACGAAACGCCTCGGCGAGGAGATCGCGAGAGTGTACGGATGGTCTCCGGGAAGAAGAAAGCGGGAGAGGGAGTATGAGCGGTGAATGATTTCTGTGTCTGCTGCGGGATGAGAATCCCGGAGGGAAGAATGGTCTGCCCCACGTGCGCGAAGGCGTCCGGGGAGCCCGGATGGAACAGAGGGAAAGGAAGAAACCGTGAAAAGCACAATCATTTTTATCGATGGGGAAACACTGACGCGGGAGGAGAAAGAGGCGATGCTCCGTGAGCCGCCCGAAGAACCGGGAGGAGTTCCGCAGGGAGATGGCGCAGGCGTTCGCGGACGTCCTTGAAGAGGACGGGCTTCACTGGAAAAAGGAGTGGCACTCCTTCGGCGCGCCGCGCAACGGCGTCACGAAGGCGCCGTATAAAGGGTGCAACGCGTTCTGGCTGAGCCTTGTGTCGCTGACGCGGGGATACAGCGATCCGAGATGGGTGACGATGACGCAGATCATGGACCGCGGCGCGGTGTATCATCCGAAGGAGAAATGGCATCTCAGGGCGGGAACGAAGGCGGTATATGTGGAATACTGGTTCCCGTACGATCAGAAGGAAAGAAAGACCGTACCCTGGGAGACATATTACCGGGACCTTCAGAACGGAAGATCTCCTTCACAGTACCGTTTGCTCGCGAAATACACGCCGGTCTTCAACGCCGGAGAGGTCGACGGAATCCCGGAAAGAGAAGCCGTTCGCGGCGAAGACGTCGGGATGGAGGAACTTGTGAGAAAGCTCTCCGAAAACATGAACGTGCCGATCCGGCTTGACGGAGGCGATCAGGCGTACTACGCGCCGTATGAGGACTGCGTTCACCTTCCGGAACCCGGCGCGTTCGAAAACGAGTACGCGTTCAACGCGACGGCGCTGCACGAACTGACGCATTCCACGGGACACCCTTCCCGTCTTGACCGTCCCCTGACCGCCATGCGGTGGAGCGAGGCGTACGCGTACGAGGAACTGGTGGCGGAGATCTCCTCCTGTTTCATGGGCTGCGCCCTTTCGCAGGGGCCGGACCGGGGCCATCTCGAGAATCACCGCGCGTACGTGCAGTCGTGGATCCGGGAAATCCGCGATCAGCCGGAGACGCTGATCCGGGCGATCCGGGACGCGCAGGGCGCCGCGGACTATATGGACAGAATGGCCGGACTCATCACCGAACAGGAGTACGAGACGCTGCGGGGCAGGACGGCGGAAATCAGAGAACGGGAGAAGGAAAGGGAGCTGCTTGTGTAGAAAGGGGAGAAACGCTGCGAAATGGAGATTGCGCTGTATCAGATCGATTCCGCGAGGGACGTGAACCGGCTTACGTTCGTGTCCCTCGACTGTTCGAGAAAGATCTCGAAGAAGGAATGGGTGGACGAGAGCATTTACATGAAAGGATATGAGGGGGACGTGCCCGGAAACACGCTCGAGGAGGTTTTTGAGAATTTCAATGCCCGAAGGCCGGCGGGCTACTTCGGCCGTTCGATGATCACGTCGGACGTTGTCGGTATCCGGGACAGGCAGACGGGAACGGCTTCCTTCTTTTACCGGGACGTGGACGGATTCGTGCCGATCGTGTTCGATGAAACCAGAACGCCCGGATACGAGCCGGAGACAATCCGTGTGGTTCTGTGCGAACCGGGCAGAAAGGCGCGGATCGCACAAATCGGGACCGGTCTCGAGGATCTGCAGAAAACCGTCGGCGGCCTGATCGAGGCGTACTATCCGTTTGACGAGGAGGTATGCATCGTCTGCAACGACGAGGGGAAACTCAACGGGATGGAACCGTGCCGGGCGGTCCGCGGCAGCGACGGCCGGATACGTGACATCGTTTACGGCCCGTTCTTTATCTGCGGCTGCGGCGGCGAGAATTTCGGGAGCCTCAGCGAACCGCAGCTTGAGAAGTATCTCAGGCAATTTGAGCTGCCGGAGTGCTTTTTCAGGTTCCGCGGGGAGATGATCGCGCTGCCGTTTGCCCCGCTGAAAGAAACCGAGCGGGAACTCTGAGGGAGCGTGGGAAAAATGGAGAAGAAATCGTCGAGTCTTACCGTAAGGCTGCCGAAAGAAGATCTTGAAAAAATCAGGGAGAAAGCGGGAAAAGCGGGTCTGTCCATCTCGACGTTCTGCCGGCTGATTCTCACAAGGAAAGAAAATCAGGCCGTGCCGGACGTCGACGTCGGGGCGCTGATTTTCGCGGTGCGGCAGGCCGGTGATAAGCTGGACCGGATCCTTTCGGCCGCGAGCGCTTCGGAACTGTCTCAGAGCACGGATCTTGAGGAGGCGGTCCGCGGGGTCCGGGCAGCCGAAAAGCTCATTTTCGACACCTATACAAAGCCATGGCTTCCGTCCTGATCCGGTCGACAAAACGTCAGCTGCCGGTCCGTCTGATCCAATATATCTGTGATCCGGCGAAAACGTCCTACTCAAGCGGCGCGCTTCCCGCCCAGGAGCACAGGTTCGTTACATGCGTGAACTGCAC
>ONSY01000214.1 GCA_900320605.1 uncultured Eubacteriales bacterium
CGGTAAGGGCTCGCCGCAGTGTCCATCGGATCCGGAAGATCGTCCCAGTCTCCGGAAACAGAAATCAGTCCGAAATTCGGCGCACCCTGCCCGCGGTGAAAACCGCGGCCATAGTCACGCATACGGCGTGTATTGATTGCAAAAACCATGTCGCCGCCGCCCTGAAGCGGATCAATCCTGTTGCGGGTTGCCTCCCGCATGCAGACAAGATACAGATGAGGATTAATGCGGATATACTCCGCAGGCTCCTCAAAGAAAATATTTGCCCAGCGACGAATGCGGTCCTCGGCGTCGAACTTGGCTTCCGGTGATGCATCTTCCGGTACAGGCCTCATCGAACGCAGAGAATTGCGCATATAGCACTCCGTATAATAGCAGTGGGTAATATTGACATAAGGGGAATAATGCCAGGTGATTTTCTCACCGACAAGTTCGTCGGTAAACGCATGACGTGCGAAGGGTGTCTCGTGATTCGGCATCATGATCGCTCCGAAGAGGATACGGTGCTGCACAAGCTGGGTCCGTTTCGGCATCAGATTTGCATAAACGACCGTCACAAGCTGCTGTTCTTCATCAAGTATCATTGTTACGCATTCTTCGCCGCGCATGAAAGCAACGAACCAGACGCCGTCGTCACAGGACAAGCATTTGCAGGAATATTCTGTAAAGGCTTTCCCCTGTTCAGCAAGGAGCAGTGTATCATCATCGATGAAATGCACAACATATTCCACAAGACTGTCCAGAATGATGTGATAAACCTTTCCGGTAATACCCTTCTGGGAGAATGCGACATAACGGCGGCGTCCGTTTTCCTCTTCCGGAAGCTCCGGGGCTCGATCAGAGGAAACGAACAGAGTCTTCGGCTCATCACATTCAGCGAGATCCAGCGCGGCGAGGGCGAAATCCTCTTCGCCGATATAATCTCCCTGTTCCGGTTCACTGGTGTAGACACCCAACCGCCGTCCATCCGGATCAAGTTCCTTCGGAGGCATCAGAACCGATTCATTCTCTCCGCGGACAATCCGGATTTTTTCTTCACGTGCGTCAATCCAGAAATCGAACTGAACGGGATCGAATTCATAGAGGTCATTTTCAACCACGGTATATTTTACGGAATCCAGAAGTGACGCGTCTCGCACAACAGCTGTCACGTTGTTCCTGCGATGATATGCTTCCTTCGCGATCCGCTTTCCAAGGCGCGTATCGGCGCCGACAACTGCAATTTTCATGTTATGTTCCTCCTTAAACTCGATAGGGACTCGTTTCGTGAATCACCGAAAAATCCTCATCGGTCGGTTCACCGAAAGCGACAAAAAATCCGTGGTCGAGGGTCATATCCGCCTTGCGGGAGAAAGTCCGGCCGTAATCACATCCGCTGTTGAGATTGGTGATAAACATCAGGTTGTTGCCGCCTGCCTTGGGATCGACGCGGTTCATATTCGCCTCAATATTGCTGATCAGATACATTCCATCCTTGATTTTGATAAAGCGCATCGGCTCTTCATAAAGCATCGGACGAGGTTTTAAACCGGCTTCGATCTCGCGTTTTTCCTGTTCGATCGCCTCCGGTGTACGGGTATCAGTCAGCGGGCGGATCCGGCAGTAACGTTCTCCCTGATAATAATGGGTGTTGATAAAACCGGTGGCATAATGCCAGGTGATCTTCTTGTAAGCAAGTTCCCGGGTAAAGCCGTGACGTTTGACGGGGAGCGCCTGATCCGGAACGCGGATCGCTCCGAACGTAAAATCGACCACTGCGAGCCGGGGAAGCTTCGGATAATATCCCTGTCTGGATACCGCCATGGTCACCAGACTCTGCTCAATATCAAGCACAATCGTGACACAGACCTTCTGATCCGTTCCGCCCAGAATCGAGGCGATAAAATAGACCTGATCGTCGGCGCGAAGAGCTCCGTACTGTTCATACCGCAGCGGCTCGCCGGGGCGGCGCCACTCAACGATGTTCTCCGTCGCAAATCTCAGTTCATACTCCTCGCCGTCATCCATCGCGAGATGAAACACGCGTCCCGCAAGAGAACCGTCCAGTTCTTTCAGATATTTTTCCTTTGTTTTAAAGATTATTTCCCTTTTTTCGTTCAATTCACTCAGCTCTTTTCTCTCCGATTATGGGTCTGTTCTATAAAAAAGTATATCACCC
>ONSY01000207.1 GCA_900320605.1 uncultured Eubacteriales bacterium
CGAAAAAAGGACCGGAAGGGAATCACATCCCTTCCGGTCCTTCTTTTCGCAAATCAGTCCTTCTCAAACATTTCGATAATCTGCATGGGACAGGCCTTGATGCAGATGCCGCATGCGACGCATTTCGACGGTTTGTCCTTCGTGAAAACGATTACTTTCATCGGACATACTTCCGCACATTTTCCGCAGCCGATGCACAGTTTCTTATCGATCATGTAGACTCCCTTCGGATTCTGCTTGATCGCACCCTGCTCACAGGTTCTGGCACATTTTCCGCACTGAAGACAGGTGCGCACCTGCATGGTTCCGTCTTCTTTCTGGCCGATCTGTATGCAGGAATTAGCCGGATCGTACGCTTCTCCTTTGTAAAACGCTTCGCTGCACGCTACCATACAGGACTGGCACGCATAGCAATTGCCCGGATCGGAAATCTTTAATCTCTTCATAACTGCCTCCAACATCGCGGCCGGATTCTCCGCCGCGTATTCTTGCGATTTAGTTCAATATATCAGATTTCCCTTCAAGATGTCAATATCCCATATACACAACAGAACTGTTTTCGGATTCGCTGATTCTGCTGCTTCTTCACCAGTATTCTCTGAGCAGATTCTCCGCCTCTCGTTCGGAATATCCGAGAGATTTCGCGTTTTCAATATATTCTGAAAGTGCTTTTTCGATCGCCTGAGAACGCATTTCTTCCCGTTCTGATCCGGAAAGCGCTTTCACAAAGCATCCGCTCCCCGTCCGTGTTTCAATCAGTCCGGCAGCTTCCAGAGCATCCCAGGCGCCTCGTACGGTAATCACGCTCACTCCGAGTTCCTTTGAAACCGTGCGAATCGGGGGAAGCGCCTCACCCGCAGGCAGCGCTCCGGATAGAATCTGTGATGAAATCTGAGAAAAAATCTGCCGGTAAACCGGTATTTCTGAACCTGGAAGAACAGAAAGTCTCATCAGAGATCCACCCGCTCAAAATTACGCTGTGCCCGCCTTACAGAAAAACATGTGATCAATATGTAGGCAATCACACAGACGGCAAAGAAAATCGCCTGTATGCCCCAAACCATTGCGCTGGCGGGAAAACAGTCAAGGTTTTCCTCAACAAAAGTGAAAAGAGGCAGAACACCCTGAGCTGCACCGCAGGTTATCATAAATCCCTCGAACAGGAAAATAAACGCAAAGACAGAAATTGTCGACACGAGAAAATGCCGGCCGAGTTTATGCGGCGCTTTATAGAAGCGCGGAAGGAAAACAGCATTGAAAACGCTATAGACGAGCAGAAGCGCTCCGAGCAATGTCAGCGAAGCGTCCACCCCGGCCGCGTTCGGGCTGTGGTGCAATATATGATTCAGAAAAACCATCGGCAGAAAGAACAGAAGCGACAGAATTTCAATCAGCGCCATAAAGCGCGCCTTTCCGGCCACAACCTGAGACTTGGATACCGGAAGCAGCGTGGTAAAGAGAACATCATTGTCAACAGCGGCCTGTGAAAAAGAATAAAAGATTGCGTTGCAGATAAAGAATCCCGCGACGAGATACGGATAGCTCGGTATCAGCAGCATCAGGACAAAGAGAAAGAAGATCGGAATCTGAGCAACCAGACAGAGCCGCAGTTCCTTATACAGCAGATTCTTCATAAACACCCTCCTGTTCGGTATAAATCATGATGGATTCCAGATCCGCCGGAGCCGTCCTGCAATCTGAAAACCTTTCCGCATTCCGCTTAAGGCAAAGGCCTGTAAACCCGAAAGCATGAACTTTCGCACCGATCAGGTACGGCTTCTTCTCCTCAAGCTGTTCCCTGTCTCCGGAAACAAGCAGGTAGTTTTCTCTGAAACTGTCAACATCCTGTGAAGCGAGGATCCTGCCGTTTTTGATATACGTAATGAAATCGGCGCATTTCTCAAGATCGGAAATAATATGCGTTGAAAAGAGGATGCTGCATGTGCCGTCTTCGATTACAGCGCGGAACACGTCAAGAAGATCATCTCTTGATACGGGATCAAGTCCGCTCGTTGGTTCATCAAGAATCAGCAGCTTCGCCTGATGGGAAAGCGCGAGGGTCAGAGCATATTTCACACGCATCCCGGCAGAAAGTTCACTGATTTTCTTGTTCTCGTCAAGTGAAAATCTTCTGAGATAATCCTGATACGCTTTCTCGTCCCAGTCGTCATAAAAACGTTTCGTTACTTCCGTGATACGGCGAAGACTCGATTTCTTATAGCAGTCAAACTCACCCATCACGAACCCGATTTCCTTCTTGCAGGCGGTTTCGTTTTCTGTAAAGTTTTTTCCATTTACAAACACTTCTCCGCTGTCTTTATGGATCAGGTTCAGCATCGCTTTCATGGTCGTTGTTTTTCCGGCACCGTTTCGGCCGATAAATCCCATGATATATCCCGGCTCCAGTGAAAACGAAACCTCATCGAGCAGAAAGCTCTCGTACCGTTTCGTCAGTCCGGAAACTTCAAGAAGATTCATTTTGCCCTCCTAAATTGTGCTTATTTTATATACACAATTATAGCACGATTTTCTTTCTTGTCAAGTGCTTCCCAGACGGCAGTTTATCTGCAAAAAATCAGAAATAAAAGAGTTCCTCGAATTTTTTGTCAAGTGCGATACAGAGAATCAGTGCAAGTTTTGCCGTCGGATTGAACTGGCCAGTCTCTATGGAACTGATCGTATTGCGTGACACTCCCACCATCTCGGCGAGCTGAGCCTGGGAAATCCCCCTTTGTTGGCGTACCGCTTTCAGATTGTTTTTCAAAGTCAGCATATCATCCATTTTTCCACCTCAGACATCAGCGATCTGAAGAATCCAGCCAACGAAAAACCCAATGGCAGCGGCACAATACAGGATTGCGACGATCAGTTCATGTTTCTTCCGCAGCTTTGCGTATTTATAGAAGAACACAACTGCGAGTGAAGCACACTCTGCGAACAGCAGCTCAAACGCAGCGCGTCCAAAAATAATCCCGTCAACAACAGACACGACAGCGGAAAGAACAATGATTACAATCCATCCTGCCCGGAATGCGTTCTTCGAAGTTTCAATATCCGCTACATCTTTTCCTTTGTTCTCGAACTGGCTTTTTTTCAGAATTTCTTCTCTGGTCATGTTAATTGCTCCTTTCGTCTGACAAGTTTTCTTGTCACAACTATAGAATAGCACTGCCAAGTATACTTGTCAATAGGCTTTGCAAAGTTTTCTTTGCATTTTGACACCATCTCAAGAATCAGAAAAGGGCCGGTTTCCCGACCCTTCTTTTTTACCATTTGAGTTCACCCTCGCCGCCCATCAGTTTCGTCATTTCCTCAATTTTTTCCAAAGGGAACGGAGGTGATGAAATCGGCTTCATCGCAATCGACATCAGTTTCATGGGATTGTCATCCGCAGCAATTCGATTTGAGCTTAATGCTCCGCAGATCCTGCAGCGGTGGATCAATGCCCATTCACCGTCCTTACGGACCCAGACAGCGATCGGCTCCATAACACCTCCGCAGTTCGCTTCCCGGTCTCCCGGCTCATTGTCAAGATGCAGACTGGAAAGGCAGTAGGGGCAGTGATTGCGATGATCCGTACCGGCTCCTGTCGGAACAACTGTCTTCCCGCAGACTTTGCAGGTAAACGTTTCTTCACTTGGATGCGTCTTATAATAACCCTTCTCAAAGGATCTTCGTTTGTTCTCGCGGTTCATGACAGTTCCTCCATCATTTCGTTTTTCTTATTATATCTGATAGGCAGGTTTTTTTCAAGCGCAACCTCCTTCCGCAAAAACAGGCTGAGCTTGTGCTTTCTCCCGCGTCATGATATAATCGAAATAGAAATAACGAAATATTGAACCAGTCTGACAAATGAATGAATTTACTTTTTTGCCGACAATCTATTTGAGAGAGGAGAAGGGTAAAAATCGCCCCGTTCGGGCTGATTTTTCACACATGATAAAATGAACAAGGATCAGATTCTTGCATTGTTCGACCGATACTGTAAAAAACTGCGGATTACTCCTGCCTGGGATATCAAACTGGAATTCGTGGATGATGCGTCTTTTAACAAAACGGGCGATTTCAAAATTGACTGTGATGACAGAAAAGCCATTCTGCTTCTGAACATCGCTGATCCGAAACAGGAAAACCTCGAAGAAGTGATTGTTCACGAGTTGATGCATATTAAGATGTATCCGTTGGACCAGATAACCGAATCACTGATTCAAAACTGTTTCGAAGAGGGTTCTGCCGCAGGCAATTTTGCCTATCAGCAGTTTTTTACAGCCCTTGAACAGACTGTCGAGGAACTTGCAAAATGTTTCCTGCTGGAATTCGGAGAGAATAAAGATTTTTCCTTCGGAAGATGCAGCAGGACCAAATCCTTTAATGACCTGTTCGACGGACTGAGAAATATTGAATAGCAGATTCTTCAATAGCGAAAAGGATTCTGCAAACAAAACATTCAAAAATAAGAAAGAGAGGTCATCCGTATGGTAAATCTGAATCACCCCCAGCTGGACCCGAATCTCAACAGAACACGCCGGATTCCCGGAAGTGCAGCTTCCGTCACGCGCATGCCTGATCCTGATCTTTTCCAGCCTGATGTTGACCCGAAAGATCCGTACAAACCAACCCACACAGGTCTGTTTGACGGAAAGATAACCGACGAAAAAGGCACTGAGCGCGCGTATACGGTTTATGTTCCCACGACGATGAAAACCTCCGGAAACATGGCTCTCATCTTTATAGAAAGCGGAAAAAGAGCGCGCGACTTCATCGCAGAATACAGCTGGTGCTCCGTGCTCGAGGCATGCGAAACTTCCGCCTACTTCTTAGAAGCTCCTGACGGATGGGACCGTGAGAACCCGGGCGTTGAACTCGACGCGGCTACCAAAATGCTTGCGGAGATGCGCTGTATGGAACTGTTTGCGGCAAACGCTCCCTCTGTATACGCGCTGGGGTTCGGGGATGGCGCATACGCAGCCGCTGTGTTTGCAATGACGCACTGCAGCGTTCTGGCTTCGTGGGCTGCTTTCGGCGACTGCCGGATTGATCCCGAGCTGATCCGCTACATCGGAAATACTGCTTCCGACTGCGATCCGACAATCCCGAAACGTCTTGTGAAGCTCCCAACATTCATCATTGACGGCAGCGATGAAAACCATCCGCTTGTCTCATATTTCCGGGAAGCATGCTCCTGCAGAGACGAAAAGCTCTGGAATGAATTCGGCCGCGTATACCGCCAGAAGCCGAAAGCAGGAGAGTTTTATCTCAATGATCCTGCCATTTCCGAAGTATGGCAGGGAGATCCCGGGAGAATCCAGAGTATCGGCATTGAGAAAGTCGTAGAGGAAATGATGAAGTTCGTTACCTCATACCGCCGCTGGGCAGGAGAAGGTAACGCCTACATCCGCCGTGCGGAAACCCCTCAGAGTATGCGGTTTAAAGAGTACCGTAAAGAAATAGACGGGCTTGTCCGTCTCTGGCACGTATTTGAACCGACAGCCTACCTGAAGAAGAAAAAGGACAAATACCCGCTCGTAATTGCAATTCACGGATTCAGCTGTTCCGGCCCATTCTTCGCCGAGAACTCCGGCTGGCCGATGATTGCGGAGGAACGCGGATTCATCTGTGTATTCCCCACCGCTTATCCGAGAAAAAGGAAGGATTCTCCGAACGGACGCCCGAGTCTGTTCAGCGGAAACATCGCGAGGACGCCGAATTGGAACAGCGCCGTCATACCGGAAGACAACGGACCCGATGAGATCAGTTTCTTCAGGCAGATGATCAAAGACATTGAGGAAAACTATCCGATTGATCCGGAACGTATTTATGTTTCAGGCCATTCCAACGGGTCCGCCATGACCCAGCAGCTGATGCGGTACATGCCGGAGGTATTTGCCGGATTCAACCCCGTCGGCGGAATCGAAAGCGGCATGGACGGGAAAGCCGTTCCGGAACCCGACGATACGATTCGGCCAGTCTGGTACATACTCGGAGAATTTGACCGCGCCGGGATGTATCTTGAAGCGCATACGTCCGAAGTCTTTGAAAACCTCTGCAAAACAAATCAGTGCAGTTTTGAAAACCGTAAATTCTATGAGACGGGAATTCATAACATAACCGTCGCGAAAAACAAAGACGGTGATCCACTGGTCAAATTTTCCGGTCTGAAGAACTATCCGCACTCCTTCTCCCCTGAAGTGGCGCTCATGGTCTGGGACGATTTTTTCGCAAAACTGCGGCGAAAAACAGACGGAAGCATAGAATATCTCGGATGATTGTTTTCCGCGGCAGTCCGTATTCCGATATCAAGAATTGTATGGCGTTCTGACTTGGATGCATTCATGTTTTCAAGAACCGGTATATGCGGAAACAGGAGAAACCGCCTCTGTTTCCGGAAACTACAGATAATCCAACATACAAAAAGAGCGAGCCGGAAAAACCGGTTCGCTCTTCTTCTTTGTTTGATCCAGTGCGAAATCCGCTGAGCAGCGGTCAGATGTTTCTGAAAACGATCTGGGCATAATCGTGGAACGCGGCTCTCCAGACTCTCCACTCATGGTATCCCGGATAGATTTTCTGAATATAATTGACGCCTTTCTCCTTGCAGTATGCGCGCTCCTTTTCAAACAGCGGCAGTGAGACCTCGTGGTCGCCGATAGCGCCGAAGAAAGGATTGACCTCGCGGTTGAAGGTTTCAGCATCATCGAGTGCCTTGATCTGCTCATCCTGCATATGCGGATCATAGCCGGGCATAACCGGATAGGTATAGCCTGTGAAAAGGCCGGCAGAACCGAAGACATCATAGTGTTCCATGATCATCTTGCCCGAAAGCAGCGAGCCCATCGAAAGGCCGGCAATTGCGCGGGCTTTTTTATCGGAAATCGCGCGGTACTTTTTCTCAATGAAGGGGATGCAGTCCTTGATAACCATTTCATTGTACTTCGAAGTGTCAAGATGAGGGTTACCGTCGGTATTAACCTGCATCATGGCGTTGTTCATGACAATGATAAACGGAACCGCCTTGCCCTCCGCAAGAAGATTATCCATGATAAAATTCGCTTTTCCGAGGTGCGTCCAGCATGTTTCGTTTTCTCCGCCGCCATGCTGCAGATAAAGCACCGGATACTTCGTGTCAAGATCTTCGCGGTATTTCGGCGGTGTATAGACATAACAGCATTCGACTTCACCGGTTACCGTCGAGAAGAAATACTCCTGGGAAACCGTTCCATGAGGAACATCCTTGATCAGGATATAATCCTGATCCGGATCCGGAACTTCGATGTAGTTAATTCCATAGCCCCATCCGTAACCGATCGGCGCAAGCGGGTTGATAATCCGGACACCGTCAACATAGAAATGCAGTTCCTTCAGGCCGGGCTCCTCATACTGGATTGTACCGGTCCACATGCCATCGTCCTGTTTCTCGAGAGGGACAAAATTATTCGGATAACCGGCTTTGACTTCGTTGGCTGTCGGTCCGTACAGACTTACCCATACTTTTCCGTCCGGATACACCTTATAGCCGATGTTGGTATCGCCGTGTTTGCCGCCGTTGATCATATTCGGGATCAGCTGGCGGTTAAAGCCGATTGCGCGGGAATCAAAGGTCTGATTTGTAAGAAAGCACTCAGGGATATTCATATTCGTTCCTTTCCGCGAATGCATCGCAAATGATTGTATTGCGGTGATATCGCACGATTATTATAAATAAAGGATAAGCCTTTTTGTGGAAAATGTCAAGCTTCACCCTTTTTTGCAATAAAGAAGAATCGCGGGAATCGGAAGAGGATTTCGCCGTTTTTCCGGATCGGATACTGCTCTTTAAGCGCATAGAGAAGATCACGCGTAAACTCAGCCGCGTCCTCCTCACCAAGCTGTTCGAGATATGGCCGCATTCCGGCTCCCTTGTACCATTCCAGGATACTCTCATGATCCGGCATACGATGATAATAGACTGTTTCCCAGAGTTCAAAATCAGCTGAAATCTCCGAAAGGAGATCATAGTATTCTTCCGGCAGAAGATTGTTATAGGGTCTCGGGGTGAGTTTCTTACACCATTTTTCGGTTTCTACCAGTGAGTGCAGAAGGATATGAACCGGGTGAACGCGCTGTATCGGGATCTGGACAGCGAGGATACCTCCCGGATTGAGAAGCGTCATCAGTTTTGGGAGAAGCTGCCTGTGGTTCGGGATCCACTGAAGGCACGCATTTGAAAACACGAGATCATACGTTTGCTTTGCTTCATGCAGATCACCTGAAGCATCAAGCCTGAAAAAAGCAATCCCGGGACAATTCCTGCGTGCCCGGGCAAGCATTTCTTCGGAAATATCCGCACCCTGCACAACAGCATGCGGGAACATTTCGGAAACAACCTTTGTACTGTTTCCGGGACCACAGCCGAGATCAAGCGCTTTATTTACCTCAATGCCGTGCAGCCTCTGCGCAAGATCGCGTGACGGTCGTGTCCTGTCTTTTAAAAACTTTTCATACTGTATCGGATTCCAGTTCGGCATTGAACCACCTTCACATCAAATAATTATTGTCATTTGATATCTTATCATAAGCGTCTGTTGCTTGCAACATCATCGGCCATTTCCACTTGTGTTCATAATTCTAAGGCAAAATCGGGTAGGAGGTCACCCATTAGTTGGATGACCGACCTCCCACACCACCGTGCGTACCGTTCGGTACACGGCGGTTCAATCAACAATGCAAGGACTCGTACTTGTCGAGGATATC
>ONSY01000206.1 GCA_900320605.1 uncultured Eubacteriales bacterium
TCACGGGCATTCTGCAGACAGTAGCGTATCGCTTCGCGACGATCCGGAATCTTGACATATGTTCCGTTTGTCTTTGCAAGTCCGGTTTCTATATCAGCAAGAATATCCTCAACATTCTCAAAACGGGAATTGTCCGCCGTGATAACCGAAAGATCGGCCAGCCTTCCGCTGACTTCCCCCATCTCATAACGCCGCAGTTTCGGCCGGTTCCCGCCGGCTCCGAACAGACATACAAGGCGTTTCGGATTATACTCACGCAGTGTTTCAAGAATACTCTGCATACTGATGGCGTTGTGGGCGTAATCAATCAGAAGTGTATAATTCCCGGGCACCTCAACCGGTTCGACGCGCCCTTTGGCTTTGACGTTTTGAAGTCCCGAAAGGATTGCTTCTCTTCCGCATCCGACCAAAGAACTGGCACCGATCGCGGCCAGTGCATTGTATACGCTGAACTTTCCCGGGATACTGACTTCGACCTTACAATTCATCATCCCGGAAAGGTCAAATGCAACACCCAGAAAACCGGGTTTCCGAAGCAGACATTCTCCCTGTGCGCGCAGATCGGACTTTTCCGAAAACCCGTAGGTAGTCACTTCACAGACAGAGTTCCTCAGTATGTTAAAGACATTCGGATCATCAAGATTTACGACTGCGCGAAGGCATCGCTGGAACAGCATCGCCTTGCACTGCAGGTATTCCTGCATATCCTTGTGTTCGCTGCCGCCGATATGATCCTCTGAAAAATTCGTAAAGACGCCGATGTCGAATGTCATTCCGTCAACGCGGTGATCGCGCAGACCGATGGATGATACTTCCATCACGCATGCATCGCAGCCTGCGTCTGCCATTTTCCGCAGATAGCGCTGAACCTCGTACGATTCCGGAGTAGTATTGTTCGTTTTGTAATGTTCTTCTCCGATCACGACCCCTACGGTCCCGATCACGCCGACTTTTCTGCCCTGCGCTTTGAGGATGGACTCAATCATATAGGAAACTGTTGTCTTTCCTTTTGTGCCGGTAATGCCGATCAGCGTCAGATGTTCGGCTGGATCCTCAAAAAAAGCAGCCGACATCAGAGCAAGCGCCGCACGTGTATCCGGGACAATCACGACCGGACATACCGAATCCACCTCATGCTCCGCAATAATTACCGCCGCGCCTTTCTCGCCGGCCTCACGTGCATAAAGATGTCCGTCGCTTGCCGAGCCCCGAAGGCAGACAAATGCGCATTTGGGGCTTACCTTTCTCGAATCATAGACGAGATCTGTGATTTCAAGATCCGGATACTCACTGTGTACCGGGAGTTTCGACAGGATTTCTGATAGCTTCATTTCATTAACCTCCCTGCGGAAGTCCAATCTTTCACATGATAAGAATACAATACCAGCTCCCGGTTGTCAAACCGGAAAATCCGCCTTGACAAGGAAAAAGCGGAAAAGTATAATTAGTTGGAAATGTAGGAAATCGGAGGCGAAAAAAATGCCGCGCGGAAAACACGTTTTAAGCATGCCGCAGGGAAAACATGTTTTCGGGACTGTGAAAGTCGGGGAAAAAGGTCAGATTGTTATTCCAAAAGACGCCCGCAACCTTTTCCGGATCGATCCGGGAGACACGCTTCTTGTTCTGGGTGATGAAGAAACCGGCCTGATTGTTTCCAAGCCGGAAGCTGTCCATGATCTCGCGAAAACAATTTTTGAAAAAATGAAACCGGCTTCGGAGGGTGAAGAATGAAAGACACATATGAAATCTACCGATCCTTCGGGATCAGTGAACAAGTCTGGGAACTCGGGGAAAAAACGATCGCTTCGCTCGCCGAGCGTTTCAGGAAAATCGATGAAATCGCGGAATTCAATCAGATGAAAGTAATCAGCGCAATGCAGAAAAACCGCGTCAACACAACTCATTTCGCGGCAACCACCGGATACGGGTATAATGACAGCGGGCGTGACACACTCGAACGTGTCTACGCGGAATGCTTTCACACCGAAAGCGCACTGGTCCGTCCGCAGATTACCTGCGGCACACACGCGCTCGCGGTTGCCCTGTCCGCGATTCTCCGTCCGGGAGATGAGCTGCTGTCACCTGTGGGAAGGCCGTACGATACTCTTGAGGAAGTCATCGGCATCCGGGAATCACCCGGCTCCCTGAAGGAATTCGGCATCACATACAGGGAAGTCAACCTTCTTCCCGATGAGCACTTCGATTTTGAGGGAATCCGCAGTGCGATCAACGAAAGGACAAAACTCGTAACGATTCAGCGCTCGAAAGGCTATCAGACACGGCATACCTTTTCCGTTTCCGAGATCGGCGAACTGATCTCCTTTGTAAAGAGCATCAAACCGGACGTTGTCTGCATGGTTGACAACTGCTACGGTGAATTTGTTGAAACGATTGAGCCTTCCGATGTCGGCGCCGATCTGACAGTCGGTTCTCTGATCAAAAACCCCGGAGGCGGCCTGGCACCGATCGGCGGCTACATCTGCGGGAAAGAAAAATACGTGGAAATGTGCGCCTACCGTCTCAGCGCTCCCGGGCTTGGCCAGGAAGTCGGTGCAAACCTCGGAATTATGCCTGCTTTCTATCAGGGGTTTTTCCTTTCACCTACGGTTGTCGCCAGTGCGCTCAAGGGTGCTCTTTTCGCAGCATGCCTCTATGAGCCGTTCGGCTTCAAGGCGGTTCCGGACAGCAAAGAAAGCCGCCACGATATTATCCAGGCCATCGAATTCGGTTCTCCGGAGGCAGTAATCGCCTTCTGCCGCGGTATACAGGCCGCGGCGCCGGTCGACAGCTACGTGATTCCGGAGCCATGGCCGATGCCCGGCTATGACAGTGATGTGATTATGGCTGCCGGCGCCTTCGTACAGGGTTCATCGATCGAGCTGTCGGCAGACGGTCCGATCCGTCCGCCCTACGCAGTGTATTTTCAGGGCGGACTCACGTGGTACCATGCGAAACTCGGCATTCTCATGTCCCTGCAGAAGCTCTGTGACGCGGGCATTGTTTCTCTGTAATCTAATATTCGTAAGGAGTATCTGTTATGTGGTTCTGGCTTTCCCTTATTGCGCTGCTGTTCTGGAGTGGCTCTGATCTGTTCTCAAAAATCGGTTCGAAACCTGATGACAAATACAGCCACTGGAAAATGAGCATGGCTGTTGGTCTGATCATGGGAATTCACGCTGCCTACGAAATATTTATCGGAGGGGTTGAGATCAGTCTTGACGCGATTCTAGTCTATCTCCCCGCGTCATTCATGTACATTCTTTCAATGGTGATCGGTTATATCGCCCTGCGGTTCACAGAGCTCTCAATCTCATCGCCAATCTGTAATTCCTCCGGTGCGATCGCTGCCATTCTCTGTTTTGTATTCCTTCATGAAGCTCAGACCGTTGTACAGGTCATCGGGATTCTGCTTGTAGCCGCCGGTGTCGTCGGTCTCGGTTTCGCTGAAATGAAGGAGAGCGAGGAAGCGCGCTTTGAACGGCAGAAAAACGCGAAAGTCCAGTACCGCAAATCCTGGATTGCGCTTGTGCTTCCGATTCTCTACTGTCTGATTGACGCGCTCGGAACCTTTTTCGATTCTGTCATCCTGCGTGAAGAGGATACAGAAACTTTTCTCGATACCGTCTTTCCCCGTACTCTCGATGAAGGCGTCGCCAATGTCGCATATGAACTGACCTGGCTTGTGATCGGCGTCATCGCAGCAGTCTATGTTCTCATAATCAAAAAAGAAAAACTCCAGCTTCGCCGCGAAGGCCCGAAGGTCGTCGGAGGCATCTGTGAAACTGCCGGACAGTTTGCCTATATCTATGCTCTTGGAGATACACTGCACAGCGGTTTTGCCGCGGCGATCATTTCCGCCTACTGTGCCGTTTCCGTATTATGGAGCCGCATATTCCTCAAGGAAAAACTATCCTGGAAGCATTATGCCGCCATTCTTATCGCGATCAGCGGTATTGTACTGCTGGGGATCTATGACGGATGATCATTTTTAATGTACTGTCTGAGAAGATGCAGCATCTGCATCTTCTCTTTTTTTCCTGTCTGCGAGTTCCTATTCTTCTATAAATATGGTATAATTTTCTCACAGATTCAATTTCGGAGGTGCTCAGCTTGAATTCCCCGCTTGCAGACAGACTTCGCCCCAAAACACTTGATGAAATTGTCGGTCAGCAGCATCTTCTCGCAAAAGATAAACCGCTGCGCAGAATTGTTGAATCAGGAACAATTCCGAATATGGTCTTTTACGGTCCCTCCGGTGTCGGAAAAACGACACTCGCATCGATCATCGCCGGAATATCCGGGAAACGTTTCTGTAAACTGAACGGAACGACGGCTTCAACCTCGGACATCCGCGATATAATCGCCCAGACTTCAACGTTTTCCGGAAGCAAGGGAATTCTGCTTTATCTGGATGAGATCCAGTATTTCAACAAGAAACAGCAGCAGACACTTCTCGAATTTATCGAGGACGGACGTATTACGCTGATTGCCTCGACAACGGAAAACCCTTACTTTTATGTTTATAACGCCATTCTCAGCCGAAGTACGGTATTCGAATTCAAACCTGTCGCTCCCGCTGAAATCGCGCCGGCGGCAGAACGCGCATTCGAAGCGTTCTCACTCGACAGCGGTGAACAATTTGAACTTGAAGAAGGCGTTATTCATACGATCTGCGCCGGCTGCGGCGGGGATGTCCGAAAAGCAATCAACGCAGTCGAAACGTGCTGCCTTTGCGCTCAGGATAAAAACGGAAAGCGTTTTGTCTCTCTTGAAAGCGCCAGAGAGCTTTCTCAGAGAAGCGCCATGCGCTACGACCGGGAAGGCGATGAGCACTATGATATCATTTCCGCCTACCAGAAATCCATGCGCGGGTCTGATCCCGATGCCGCGCTTCATTACCTGGCGCGTCTTCTTGAGGCCGGTGATCTCGCCTCCGCATGCAGAAGACTGCTTGTCTGTGCAAGCGAGGACGTTGGCCTTGCCTGGCCTCAGATTATCCCGATCGTCAAAGCATGTGTCGATACCGCTCTGCAGCTCGGACTTCCGGAAGCGCGGATTCCGCTAGCCAACGCGGTGATTCTCGTCGCGACTGCACCGAAATCCAATTCGGCGGAAAGCGCCATCAATGCCGCCATGGAGGATATTGCGAAAGGGCGGATCGGTCCGATTCCGCGTCAACTGCAGAACAAGCATTTTGACGGTGAAGATGCGCAGGTCAAGGGTCAGCACTATCTCTACCCTCATGCCTATAAGAATCATTACGTTTCTCAGGAATATCTTCCCGATAATTTACGCGGCACCGTATACTATCATCCGGGCGACAACCGAAGCGAACAGCAGTTTCAGGCATACTGGGATAAAATCAAGAACCCCGAAAGATAATAGTTGACAATTTAATTTTTATCGCTTATAATTACTATTGCTGCTTTAAAAAGGAGCAA
>ONSY01000205.1 GCA_900320605.1 uncultured Eubacteriales bacterium
GTCCGTGATAGAAACCGACGTATTCAGCGCATCCATCGTCACCGTCAGGTGAATATTCTCCGCGTTTGCATGGTCGATTGCGTTGTTCAGAATCGCGGAAACGGAGTAATTCCAGATATCGGCTGCGTTTTGCGGAAGGGACCGCATCAGCGGCGCGACATCCCGACGCAGAAGTCGGCTTTCGTCCGGATGATCCGATGTTGAATAATGGAACGAAAACGTCGATTTGACAAGACTGTAATCCCGGTTTCCGCTCTTTTGGATGATCCCGTCCGTTTCGAGCTCTTTTACGTAGCTGTAGACGCTTGCCTTTGATACGCCGAACGCTTCGACTGTCTTGGCAGCGTAACGTCTTTCACCCCATCCGATCTGGCTCAGAATATATGCTTTGACGTTTTCTTTGTCCGCGCGCATGGTGAGTACTCCCGATTCATGGATTCAGTCTGATTCATCAAAGATTCCGGATTCGATTATGTTTCGCAATGCATCCACGGTCATTTCATAACTCACCTCTTCTTCGAGGATCCGAGAGGTTACGCTTTCATAGTCATTCCTATACGCCTCGTTTTTTATCAGTGAATTAAGGATTTCAGAAATACGGACTCCTTGCTTCGCTGACGGGCAAATATCATTTTTCGCTCTTTCGATGCGAACCTCATGTATAAGATGACTGTATTCTTCCGTCAAGGGAACAATGGGAAGCAATTTATAGATATCATATAGATGCCTGGAATGGTTTTTCACTTTATTCTGCATGTAATAGTCACATACAGCAAAAACTTTATCTGTCAGTGTGCGGTCAAGTCCCTGTACTTTCATATCGAACGGTTCAAGCAAATAATGAGACAACTCCTCCGGAGCTTCCTCCATCATCATATCCCCAATATAGCTCCGGACAGGAAGAACAACGGTCGGAAAGGAGATTTCTGCAAAGGAGGTCTCTAACAGGACACTATTCTGAACAGTGTTAATCAATGCTGGAACCGAAGATTCATAACCCATCACATATTGATTATAGTTCCTTCGGCTCCGAGTTTCATCGATGTTCGGAATCTTCAGTCCGATTTCATCTGCTGTGGATTTGATAGCATCTTTCAATTTCCTCATCTGTCCTTGGGACAGTTTTTTATCACTTGTGAGATCAATGTCTTCAGAAAACCGTTTGATTGCTTTATAACACTTGGATAATGAAGTTCCGCCTTTGAAAACAATGAAATCCAAACGTTCCGACAGTACGCGCAGGATCATAGTCACATAATAATCCTTTTCCGCGATAATAGGAAGAACGCCAAACCGTTTGCTTGCCAGATTGACAGCATTGATAAACTCTTCTTTGTTCTCATGAAGAAACGCCATTCAGTAATCCCACCTCATACATATTTTTGTATATCCGATCCGGATAATAGCGCAAAAACGGTTCCATGTCGTCAAATCGAATTTTCTTCTTCTGCATGTAGCTGATTAAGCGTTCTTTCAGTTCTTCCCCTTCTGTCTCGGATATTTCCCCGATTTCTCTCAACAGATCGAGAAATTGTAATGTTGTTACATTGTCTTTGTCGACCCTGTAATACGGTTTTCGCAGGACAACCTTCAGATTTGCCAGTCTGGTCTCCCGGTAATCCGTTGTAGCCTTGTTTGTACAGATTTCATAGGCACCCGGAACCTGAGAAGTCAATCCGAGCTGATTGGCAAGGTAAACACCGCACATATATCCGCAAGGTGTGTCGCCATCCATCAGATACTTTCTCCGAATCACCTCATCGACCGACAGCACTGAGCCGGAACGGAACATCGATTTAGCCGGAAGATAATAAACACCGGTATCAAATCTTTTGAGCAGGCCTTCTTCCGTCAGTTTCTTAAACTGCTGGCGGACAGACGATTCTTTTACTCTGGGCACACGTACTTCAGACAGAAAGATCGGTTCATTTGGCTTGTATGTTTTTGTCAGGAACGCATATACTGTCTCATTCTGTGCCATCAGATCATCTCCTCCCCCTATCACAATTCAGAAGTCTTTAACTTCGTTTTTGTTATTATACTCCATCTTTTTCTTCTTTACAAGGGGAGCAACGGGAACGATCGTAAACTTTTCATGAACTATGTTCCCCTAAATGATCGCACAGCCAACCTTCTCCCCTTCTGAACATCCCAGGATCTTTCACCTATGTTTTATCGTCACATATTTCTGCCGCGGACTGGATGCTTTTTCCGGGACCGTCCGGCGCAGGCTCCCCTTCTTGAGGAGCGGGTCCAAAATCTTCGCCCGGAAC
>ONSY01000204.1 GCA_900320605.1 uncultured Eubacteriales bacterium
CTCCCAGGCACCGCCAATCAGCATGCCGACCACGCCGGAGCCGTAGCCTTCCTCGAGATTTCCGGATTTGAGGATGTTCGTTTCTTCACAGTATCTCTTCATCAGCGCGAGCGCATCACGGTTTCCTTCGATATACTGCGGATCGGTCAGAACAGCGCGATAGTTCCCGTCGTTGTTGTCATCCACGATGACGTTGCCGCCGTAGGAAAGAATCAGGCCGCTGAATCCCTGGAAATCCGTAACATTCATTCCGCCGCCGATGATGTTGCCGCCAAGCGCATCGATTGCCGCGGAGCACGTTATCATATCCTCCCAGGTTACGACGCCCTTATCGGGATCGAGACCGGCCTGTTTGAACAGATCCTTGTTCCAATAGAGGAACATCGAGCTGACCTGGAACGGAATACCGTACAGTTTGCCGTTGTAATAGCATCTGTCAAGGATATCCGGCACGAAATCCTCTTTCTTCAGCTGTGTGTTATCCCAGATATCATCGATCGGAAGATAAACCTTGTCCATTGCGTACTGACCGGCCGCCAGACCGAGGTGCAGGTTCGGACATGTGTCAGACGCGATTGCCGTAGTGATCTTCTCGTTGAGAGCCATGTACTCCATGATCTGCATTTCGATCGTGATATTCTCCGTATTGTTCTTGTTGTATTCGTCAACAAGCGAACGCAGAAGCTCTCCGTCCGGACCGCTCCAGTTATTCCAGAACGTTACCGTGATCGGTTCTTTCGTTTCTCCTGAGTCTCCGCCTGATCCAGAAGCGCCCGATGAAGATTCGCTCTTCGAGCAGGCAGTCATCGCGAGAACAAGGCAAAGCGCCAGAAGAAGTGCCAAGACTTTTTTCATCGTTTTTCCTCCTTAATAATTTATTATTGTTTACGGAAAGGATTCCTTTCCGTTCGATCACTTGCTGATATTCCCTTCTACCGCAATTTTATCATAGCGCAAATCGCCGAAAAGTCAAGCCGGTGATTGTTAATATTCATAATATTTAGCCTGTATGTTTAAAAAATTTTATGTATCTTTTCCCTGCTGCGCTGTTTCAGAATATGCTTATTTTTTGCAGCCAGGAACCCGTGATCTCGTTTTCCTTTTACAAAACATCCAGGTTTATAATTCGCTTTTGTACAAATCGATAAACTAACCATTGATTTCTTCCATAGTTTTTGTTATTATTCACGGCTTATTCTTGACTTTGCCGGGAGAAGAAGGTATCCTTTGTTTAGAAATATCTTTCAGCATTCAGAATGGAGGGATGATATGGCGGAAAAAGCAAACGAAAACATCGCTGTCTATACGCAGATGATGTTTTTTGATCCGCTCAACAAAGCACCCGGCGCTAAATTTGATGAGGATGGAACCCGGCATCTTTATTATGCTGATACCGAACCGATCGTTTCGGACGACGGCAAGGGAAATGTTACCCTTCGCTACTTCGCACCGAACGCGAAAGAGGTTTGCGTGGCCGGAATCGGAGGAAGTCTGTCGCGTGAGAAAATTCCGATGAAAAAGGACGAGGACGGCTATTTCCGCGTAACTCTCAGAAATGTCATGCCCGGATTTCATTTTCATGAGTATTTCGTAGACGGCCAGCGCGCCGTGAACCCTCTTGCCCCTCTCGGTTACGGCTGCTTCTATCCGATCAATTTCTTTGAGAACACCGATGAGGACAGCGGTTTCTGGGCATTGCGCGATGTTCCGCACGGCGATGTACGGATGGAACAGTACCGTTCCAGTGTCACGGGCAGAATGAAAGCCTGCTGGGTCTATACTCCCCCGGGATATGACACAAGCGGTGAAAACTATCCTGTTCTCTACATTCAGCACGGTGTCGGCGAGAACGAAACCGGCTGGATCTGGCAGGGCAAACTCAATCTGATCGCCGATAACCTGATCGCGGAAGGGGCCGCTCTTCCCTGCGTCGTTGTGATGAACGCAGGCTACGCCTTTGTGGGAGAAGAGGAGTATGATTTCCTTCCCGGCAGATTTTTCGATGAACTCACGGGCGACTGTATTCCCTATATTGAATCAAAATACCGCATCAAGGAAGGCAAGAAAAACCGGGCGGTTGCCGGTCTTTCACTCGGATCCTCACAGGCGTTTATGCTCGCGATGGCGAACCGCAATCTCTTCGGATCGGTGGGTGTCTTCTCCGGCATGCTCCCGATCCGGCGGCCGGAATACGATTATACCCCGTATTTCGCCGATCCGACAAATATCGACCGTGATTTTGACCTGTTCTTCGGTGCAGCCGGCGCCGACGAACCCTTCTGGCCGCAGATGAAGGAACTGCTCGAAAGCTTCCAGAAAGGCGGCGCAAAGAATGTCGTCGCATATTCCTGCCCCGGCTATCATGAATGGGGCGTATGGCGCTACCACCTTCGTGAGTTTCTGAAACTGGCATTCCGGAAAGCAGAAGGAGGCGAAGCATAATGAAGAATCAATGGTATGACAATCAGGCTCTCGAAACCGAGGCCCTGTATTTCGACCCTTCCGGGCGCGATATTACGAACATGCGCTTTGATGAAAACGGCTATGCTCATGGTGATTATCCCAGGAAGCCGAAAGGTGTCGAGCTGCTCGATAACGGAGACGTCGTTTTCCGTCTTTACGCGCCGAACGCAGAAACAGTCGAAGTAGCCGGGTTCGGCGGAAGAATGTCGAATGAAAAGCTGCCTCTCAAAAAAGGAGAAAACGGGCTCTGGGAAGTTACAATTTCCGGGATTCCGGCGGGTTTTCATTATCATGACTATTTCGTCGACGGCAACCGCGTTACAAGCGACCTTGCACCGTACGGATACGGCGCTTTCCGCAGCGTGAATTATTTTGAGAAGCCGGACGAGGAAAGCGGATTCTACCTTCTGCAGGATGTCCCTCACGGCACAATCCGTATGGACTATTACAAAAGTTCCGTCACGGGGAAATTCCGTTCCTGCTTTGTTTACACTCCTCCGGGATACGAAACCGAAACCGACAGACGTTATCCGGTCATCTATCTGCAGCACGGCGGAGGCGAAGCTGAAACCGGCTGGATCTGGCAGGGAAAGATTCATTATATAATGGATAACCTGATCTCACAGGGTGTCTGTGAAAAAGCCATTGTCGTGATGAATAACGGATACGCCTTCGTACGTTCCGCTATCGAAAATCCGAATATGGGTTCGATCGGTGAAGTCATCGTTCACGACTGTATTCCCTTCATCGATCAGAAATACCGTACGATCGCGGACCGCAGAATGCGGGCCATGGCCGGCCTTTCAATGGGCGGTTTCCAGACCCAGGAAGTCGTTTTCCGGCATCCCGATCAGTTTGCAAACCTCGCAATGCTCTCCGGTACGCTTCTCAAGCGATTTGAGGGAGACGACTATACCGCCATTTTTGACAATCCGGAAGTATTCAGGAAGGATTTCGGTGTCTTTTTCCTGTCAATGGGCAGTGAGGAAAAACCGCTGATCGAAAACAATCTGGCTCTTGCCGATGAACTTCGTTCAAAGGGCGTTGACGTGAAAACCTTCATCACGCCCGGCTTCCATGAATGGGAGGTCTGGCGATACAGTATCCGCGAATTCCTCAAATTCGTATTCAAGTCATAACAAGAGGTGAACGCAATGAAAAAAGAAATTCTCGAAAATCAGGTTCTGACTTCTCAGATGCTTTATTACGACAAGCCCCTGAAGGAAGTTGTATTTACCGGTCCGCGCCCGACACCCCGCCCCGGCTCGCATGAGCTGCCGCCGATGGCGCTGCGTGATGCGGTGAAACCCGTTGAGATTCTGGCTAACGGCGATGTCCTGTTCCGCTTTTTCGCCCCGGACGCGAAACTCGTCGAAGTTGCCGGATGGGGCGGCGGCTTTCCCCGTGACCGCGTTGCACTTTCGAAAGGTGATGACGGCTGGTGGAGCGGAACCGTTTCCGGAATCCTGCCCGGCTTCCATTACCATGATTTCTTTGTCGACGGCACCCGTCTGATCAACCCGGATTCGGCAGTCGGATACGGCGGATTCTATCCTGCCAATTTCTTTGAACTTCCCTCAGACGAGGACGATTTCTGGATGCTGCGCGACGTTCCGCACGGTGATATCCGTATGGAATATTTCCCTTCCAGTGAAACCGGAAGAATCAAAGCCTGCTGGGTCTACACTCCTCCGGGGTATGACGACGGCAGCGACCGCTATCCGGTACTCTATCTCCAGCACGGCGGCGGAGAAAACGAAACCGGCTGGATCTGGCAGGGTAAGATCAACATGATTGCCGACAACATGATTGCCGATGGGCTTGCCAAACCGATGATCATCGTGATGAATACCGGATATGCTTTCAAGAAGGAGCAGAAATATGTCTTCTTCCCCGGTGATTTTGACGCCGAGCTTACAAAAGACTGCATTCCTTTTATCGA
>ONSY01000263.1 GCA_900320605.1 uncultured Eubacteriales bacterium
ATCGTTCTGCCCTTCATGGCGCCGCAGTAGAGCTTTTTGAGCGTGGCGTAGCATTCAACGGGATCGAGCCAGTTGTTGATCGTGCCGCAGTCTTCCTTCTTGCGGGTGCAGATAAAGGTCCGGCCTTCAACGCGGGCGACGTCGTTCACGGCCGTGCGGTGGAGATAGCATCCGGGGAGTTTCTCTTCGTTCAGCTTGATCATTTCGCCGGTTCTGCACGCTTCGGCGCGGAGCGCGTCGCGCTGTTCGTCGGAGCCGTCGATCCAGATGATTTTGTCAGGCTTGCAGAGTTCTGTCATTTCGTCAAGCCAGGTGAGAAGCTGCTTATTCTTGGTCATGGTGTCTCCTCTTTTCTGAATACTTCTGATACATTTGGAAAACAGGGGTTTGAAACCCCAAATTTTTCTATGATACATTATAACCAATGGGAGTGGAACATTTCAAGACATTAGTGTGAACGGAAGATGAAGTTTCGGAGACGGGAGCCGTGGAAAGGCGCGAAAAAAATCAAAAGAATTTGCGAACACCTGTTTACACGCGTGCAAAAAAATGATATAATTATCCTATATTTCCGTACATGAATTCCCGTCCCAAACGGGAATTGTGCCGAACATAAAGCGAACAGACGGCGAATCGGTCGTCCATCGTTCCGTTTATCGATTTTGAGAGGAAAACAAAATGAAGAAGGCCGGACTTGAGCCGAAAGAACAGCAGATATTCGATTATATCTGTGAAAATATCCGGAAGAACGGCTATTCCCCGTCCATCCGGGATATCTGCCTTGCCCTCGATATCAGAAGCACGTCGACGGTACATACATGCCTCGACCGCATAGAAAAAAAGGGCTACATCCAGAAAGAAAACGGAAAGAGCCGCACCATCCGCATCGATTCTCCCGATTTCAGAGACAAGGAGCAGAGCGAGGAGATCCTCAGCGTTCCCCTGATCGGGCGCGTAGCGGCGGGCGTTCCGATCCTCGCGGTGGAAAACTGCGAGGGCTACGTCCATTACCCCAAGGGTCTGCGCCCGATGCCCCAAGGCGAACTCTTCGCCCTTCGCGTCAAAGGCGAAAGCATGATCGAAGCAGGCATTCTGAACGGGGACGTCGTGATTGTGGAACGCGCGTCGACCGCCGAAAACGGAGAAATCATAGTTGCGATGATCGACAACGAAGCGACCGTCAAGGTGTTTTACCGTGAAAACGGTCATTACCGTCTGCAGCCCCGCAACCGCACCATGCTCCCGATGATCGTTTCACGCCTGACCGTGCTCGGTAAAGTCGTCGCGAGCCTGCGGTATTATAACTGATTCACTTTACTCATAAATAAAGGAGACGAGCCATGAATACCATCATTCCCGGTATGGGTTTCCACCACGTCGCCCTGCGCTGTTCCGATCTCGATGCGTCCATCGCGTTTTACGAAAAACTCGGCATGAAGTTTTATACCGCGTGGGGTGAGGGAGACGGAAGGATCGCCATGCTCGATTTCGGCGACGGCGGCATTCTCGAGCTCTTCGCCGGCGGTAACACGAATCCGACGGCGGACGCGAAATACATCCATTTCGCTCTCAAAGTGGACGATGTGGACGCCGCGTACCGCACCGCGCTCGAAGCGGGCGCGAAGCCGAAGAGCGAGCCGAAGGTTGTCCCGCTCGCCTCCGCTCCCGTGAAGCTGACCTTGAACTGCGGCTTCGTTTACGGACCGGATGGGGAAGAGGTCGAGTTTTTCAGAATCCTCAAAGCTGAATAAGAAGACGGAGGAATTTACTATGATCGCAACGCTTGTGACCGTTCATGTGATTCCCGGCTGCGCGGACGCGTTCGCCGAGATCACGGAGTATAATCACATCAATTCCCGCAAAGAGCCGGGCAACGTCCGCTTCGACGTGCTTCGCGCGAATGACGATCCGAACTGCTTCGTGCTCTATGAGGTTTATGAGGATACGGACGCCGCGGCACGCCACAAGAAAACCGAGCACTACCTGAAGTGGAAGGAAACGGTCGCGCCCATGATGGAGGTTCCGCGCTCCGGTCTTCCCACGACGCCGCTTTGCTTTGACTAAGCTCGCCACAGAATTTTACCGCACCGACGCTCTGACCCTCGCGCGCCGGATGATCGGAAAGACCCTCGTCCGGCGGACGGATCGCGGCGTCATGGCGGCGGTCATCACCGAAACCGAGGCATATCTCGGCGTCTCGGACCGTGCATCCCACGCGTATGGGGGGAGAAGAACCGCGCGAACGGAAACCATGTATCTGCCGGGCGGTTTTTCCTATGTCTATCTGATTTACGGGCTTTACGCCTGCCTCAACCTCACGGCGGCAGAGGACGGAAATCCGGAAGCGGTGCTGATCCGCGCGGCATATCCCATCGAAGGGCGTGAGCTGATTTATCAAAACGTCCTCGCGGGGAACAGACGGAAAAAGCCGCTTCCGCCTCCCGAATCACTCGGTGAGCTTGACTGGTTCGGTTTTGCGAACGGACCGGGAAAGCTCTGTCTCGCGCTTTCCGTCACAAGAGCGGATAATGCGCTCGACTGTACAGGGGACGCATTGTTTCTGCGCGACGACGGATTTCAGCCGAAGAGAATTCTCGAGCGGGAACGCATCGGCATTGACTACGCGGGCGAGGCGCGTTTTTATCCGTGGCGCTTTACCGCAGCAGAGGAAAACGGGCTTCCTGCTTTCGACCCTGCTGCGAGCTCAGCTGAGTTTGCCGCTGTGCCGCTGTCAAAATAGCGCATTTCTTTGGTGAACTTGCTGAAACTGTCCTCATTTTCCAAAAAAATATTTCACAAAAATGGCAGAAACCCTTGAAAACTTTCCCCGAATCATGTATAATGAAAAAAGGGAAAGGAAGGGATTCACCATGAACGATGTCTTGGTTCCGATTCCCGCCGGAGAAGAAAACCTCGCGGCGTATCTCTTTCACAAGGGAACCAATTTTCACGCTTACGAATACCTCGGCTGTCATACGGAGCGCGAGGGTGACGAA
>ONSY01000202.1 GCA_900320605.1 uncultured Eubacteriales bacterium
CGGAAAAACCGGCTCTCCTTTGTGAAGAGAGCCGGTTTCGGTCAATTCAATACAGTTTTATGCCATATCCTTAATCGCAGCCTGCGCGGCGGCAAGGCGGGCGATCGGGACACGGAACGGAGAGCAGGACACATAGCTCAGACCGATCTTATGGCAGAACTCAACGGAGGTCGGATCGCCGCCGTGTTCACCGCAGATACCGATATGCATGTTCGGTCTGACTTTGCGGCCGAGTGTCGTCGCCATTTCCATCAGTTTGCCGACACCGTTCTGGTCGATCTTCGCGAACGGATCGTTCTCATAAATCTTGCTCATATAATAGGAATCGAGGAACTTTCCGGCGTCGTCGCGGCTGAAGCCGAAAGTCATCTGGGTAAGGTCGTTTGTGCCGAAGCAGAAGAACTCCGCCTCTTCGGCAATCTCATCGGCAACCAGCGCGGCGCGCGGAATCTCGATCATCGTACCGACTTCGTAATGGAGTTCGATACCCGCATTCGCGATTTCCTCATCCGCGGTCTTCGTGATGATATCCTTCACGAATTTGAATTCCTTCTGATCTCCGACAAGCGGAATCATGATTTCGGGAACAAGGTTCCAGTCAGGATGTGCTTTCTTGACTTCGAGTGCCGCACGAATAATGGCGCGTGCCTGCATTGAGGCGATTTCCGGATAGGTTACGCTCAGGCGGCAGCCGCGGTGACCGAGCATCGGGTTGGTCTCGTGGAGTCCCTGGATAATCGCACGAATGGTTTCAACGTCTTTATTCTGAGCCTTCGCGAGCGCTTCAATGTCCTTTTCCTCAGTAGGAACGAATTCATGCAGCGGCGGGTCGAGCAGACGGATCGTTACCGGCTTGCCCTCGAGCGTCTCGAAAAGCTGTTCGAAATCGCCCTGCTGCATCGGCAGGATTTTCGCAAGAGCGGCTTCTCTCTCCTCAACGGTATTCGCACAGATCATTTCGCGGAAGGCTTCGATGCGGTTGCCTTCGAAGAACATATGCTCTGTTCTGCACAGACCGATACCCTCTGCGCCGAGTTCGCAGGCGCGGGCGGCATCTGCCGGAGTATCGGAGTTGGTGCGCACTTCGAGCTTTCTGAATTTATCGGCCCACTGCATGATTCTGCCGAAATCTCCGCCGATCGTTGCGGGAACGGTCGGAATAATACCGGCGTAAACTTTACCGGTTGAGCCGTCAATCGAGATCTGGTCGCCCTCATGGAAAACGAGCGAACCGATCTTGAAAGTCTTGTTTTCTTCATCCATAGCGATTGCCGAGCATCCGGATACACAGCAGGTACCCATACCGCGTGCCACAACAGCCGCATGGGAGGTCATGCCGCCGCGAACCGTCAGAATGCCCTGCGCGGCCTTCATTCCTTCAATATCCTCCGGAGAGGTTTCAAGACGGACAAGAACAACCTTTTCGCCTCTTCTCGCCCATTCCTTCGCATCTTCCGCGGAGAAAACGATCTTGCCGCACGCGGCGCCCGGAGAGGCAGCCAGTGCCTGGGCGATCGGTTCGGCGTTCTTCAGCGCGACTGCGTCGAACTGCGGATGAAGGAGTGTGTCGAGATTTCTCGGATCGATCATTGCCACTGCTTCCTGTTCGGAAATCATGCCCTCATCGACGAGATCGCAGGCGATTTTGAGTGCGGCGCCGGCCGTTCTCTTGCCGTTTCTGGTCTGAAGCATATAGAGTTTGCGGTCTTCAATCGTGAACTCCATATCCTGCATGTCGCGGTAATGGTTTTCCAGTGTATTGCAGATATTGACGAACTGCTCGTAAACTTCCGGCATCGTATCACGCAGCTGAGAAATCGGCTGCGGAGTGCGTACACCAGCAACAACGTCTTCGCCCTGCGCGTTCATCAGGAATTCGCCCATCAGTTTCTTCTCGCCGGTCGCCGGGTCTCTTGTGAATGCGACGCCCGTACCGGAGGTCTCGCCCATATTGCCAAACGCCATCATCTGAACGTTGACCGCTGTACCCCAGGAATACGGGATATCGTTGTCGCGGCGGTAAACGTTTGCTCTGGGGTTGTCCCAGGAACGGAAAACGGCTTTGATCGCACCCATCAGCTGTTCTTTCGGATCTGTCGGGAAATCAGCGCCGATTTTATCTTTATATTCCGCCTTGAACTGATTGGCAAGCTCACGCAGATCATTCTCATCGAGCTCAATATCCTGCGTGACGCCTTTTTTCTCCTTCATCTGGTCAATCAGCTGCTCAAAGTATTTTTTGCCGACTTCCATAACGACATCAGAATACATCTGGATAAACCTGCGGTAGCAGTCCCACGCCCAGCGCGGATTGCCGGATTTCGCAGCGATGACGTTGACAACCTCTTCATTGAGGCCAAGATTGAGGATCGTATCCATCATTCCGGGCATCGAGGCACGAGCACCGGAACGCACGGAAACAAGCAGCGGATTTTCGAGATCGCCGAACTTCTTGCCGGTGATCGCTTCCATTTTCTCAATGTATTCCATGATCTGCGCTTCGATATCCGCGCCGATCTTCCGCCCGTCATCATAGTAGCGGGTGCATGCTTCGGTCGTGATTGTAAAGCCCTGCGGAACCGGCAGTCCGAGGCCGGTCATCTCAGCAAGGTTGGCTCCTTTACCGCCAAGGAGTTCACGCATTTTTGCGTTGCCTTCGGAGAAAAGATATACATATTTGTGGTCCATTAATATTCCTCCAAATCATAATTTACATCCATGTTCAAAAAGTGTATATTATTATAGCAAAAAACGCGAATAAATGCTACTGTTTTTTAAAAAATATCTTGCAAAATTCTGCTGTCTATTATATGCAAAATAAACAATTACTCGGAACAATTCGGGAGAAGTCCTTCAAAAACGTATTGAATTTTCCGGAAAATATGCGATAATAAAGTATATAGAAAACCGCAAAGGATGCAATGCCCCTATGTTTAAAATCTTTTTCAACTCTACGTTGCCCGGCAAAGTAGAGTATATTGTTGCGGGTCTCGGAAACCCCGGAAAAGAATATCAGAATACGCGCCATAACGCCGGCTTTCTCGCACTCGACGCTCTGGCAGAAAAATGCGGTGCGTCGCTGCGCCGTCTTAAATTCAAAGGTCTCTGCGGAGAAGCTCTGATCGGAGGAAAGAAGACATTGCTCCTCAAGCCGTCGACCTTTATGAATTTAAGCGGTCAGTCCGTCTGTGAGGCGATGCGCTTTTACAAGGTGCCGCCGGAGAAAGTGATCATCCTCTTCGACGATATTTCCCTTGAGCCGGGGAAGCTCCGTATCCGCAGAAAAGGAAGCGACGGCGGACATAACGGAATGAAGAACATCATCTACCTTTCCGGCTCAGACCAGTTCCCCCGCGTCAAACTCGGAATCGGTGCAAAACCGAATCCGGATTATAATCTGGCCGACTGGGTGCTCTCGAAGTTTTCGAAAGAAGAGCTGCCTCTGATGGAGGATGCCGCAAAGCGCGCGGCGGAAGCCTGCGAGATCATCATCAGGGATCAGGATATTGATCGAGCCATGAATCTTTACAATTCTTGATATAAGGGAACGTAACACTTGGAATTTCTGACGAAAGCCATCAGCGATACACTGGGGTTCCAGCAGCTTCTGGAAGGCACCTCAGCAGGAGCACTCCCTGCGGTTGTCTCCGGCGTATCGGAGATTCACAAAGCAAATATCGTTTTTTCGCTTTGCAGCAAACTGCGCCGCAGAGCCTTTTTGCTGTGCCCTGACGAGGCTGCCGCCCAGAAAATGATCGCGGATCTGTCCGCAATGGGGCTGAGAACGCTCTTCTATCCTTCAAGAGATCTGTCTTTCCGCAGCGGCGCCTCCCCTTCCCACGAAAACGAGCACACGCGCCTTGAAGTCCTCTCCGCGATCCTCGCGGAGAATTTCGACTGTGTGGTTTTCTGTATTGATGCGGCACTGCTGTACACCATACCCCCGGAACATCTAGAAGAATCGCTGTTTCCGCTTTCCTCCGGACAGCAGGTCTCTCCGGGCGAAGTCATTGAGAAACTGATTCTGTGCGGTTTCGAGCGCAGTTCACAGGTTGAGGGCGCCGGCCAGTTTGCTCTGCGCGGAGGAATTCTGGATTTTTATCCCCCGAGCGAAAATGCTCCTGTCCGCGCTGAATTCTGGGGGGACGAAATCGATTCACTGGCATATTTTGACCCCGAGACACAGCGCCGCGGCGATCCAGTGGATTCGGTTCGTATCTGCCCCGCGGTTGAAGCTCCAGTTGCGAGCAAGGCCCTCCTTGCCAGGAAAATCCGTTCCGTTATGACGCTCCAGCGCGGAAAAAACGCCCAGAAAGCGAAAGCGATTCTTGAAACAGACGCCGAAATGCTTGAAAGCGGTCTTGCTCTTTCCTGCGCCGATAAATACATATCGCTCCTTTACAGCCGCGTTGCGACACTCTTTTCCTACATCGGAGACGACGATCTGCTCTTTGTCTCGGACTATTACGGTGTCAAAGAACGCGAACGAGCTGCCTCCTGGCAGCGTCAGGAGGATCTGAAAGACTATCTTGAAGAAGGCGTATTGTGCCGCGGGCTTGACACCTACAGCTGCGATATGACTTTCGCACTCGATGAATTCGAGAATCATGGTGCTATCTTCCTCGATACTTTCCTTCGCGGAAATTACGAGGTTCCTGTCAAGACTTTATGCTCTCTCAACGTGCGTCAGTCATCTGTCTGGAGCGGAGGCATCTCGCAGCTCTGCGAAGATCTGACTCAGCTTCTGGAACTGAACTGGTCCTGCGTGGTTCTGGCGGGCAATGAAAAGACTGCCCGTCTGACGGCTCAGGATCTTGAGAACGCGGGCATTTCCTGTACCTTTGCGGAAAATCCCGCATTGATTCCCCGCGGCAAAGTCATTGTCTGTCCGGGAGCCTTAAGCGCCGGAATTGAGTATCCGGAAGCCTTTTTTGCCCTGATCACTCACGGCCAATTATCCTCGGCCACACGGAAAACACCGCGCAGGCGCCGCAGCGGCCGCGAAATATCCGATCTTTCCGAACTCGTTCCGGGAGATTACGTCGTCCACGTTTCACACGGGATCGGGGTCTATGACGGAATTCACAAGATCGAAGTGCAGGGCATTATCAAGGATTATATCAAAATCAAATACGCTAAGAATGATGTTCTCTACGTCCCCGTAACTCAGCTTGATCTCGTTGCGAAATATATCGGATCAAAAGAGGACGCTGTGATCCGCCTCAACACGCTCGGCGGAACAGAATGGCAGAAAGCAAAAGCGCGCGCACGCAGCAACGTCAAGGACATAGCCAAGGATCTGATTGATCTCTACGCAGCCCGGATGCAGTCACAGGGCTATGCCTTCGACCCGGACGGCGAGTGGCAGCGTGATTTCGAGGCGCGTTTTGAATACGAAGAAACGGAGGATCAGCTTCGCTGCGCTCAGGAAATCAAGTCCGATATGGAGCGGGCGGTTCCGATGGACCGGCTCCTCTGCGGTGACGTCGGTTTCGGAAAGACTGAAGTTGCGCTGCGCGCCGCGTTCAAATGCATCACAGAAGGAAAACAGTGCGCAATCCTCGTTCCGACAACGATCCTTGCCTTTCAGCATTATCAGACGATTCAAAGAAGGATGGAGGGGTTTCCTGTTTCGGTGGAACTTCTCTCACGCTTCCGCTCTCCGAAACAGCAGGCGGAAATTCTCAAAAAACTATCCCGCGGCGAAATCGATCTCATTGTGGGAACTCACCGGATCGTATCAAAGGATGTTTCCTTCCGGGATCTCGGACTGGTGATTATCGATGAGGAACAGCGTTTCGGCGTCGCGCAGAAGGAACATCTCAAAAACCTGCGGAAAAACGTGGACGTTCTGACGCTCTCCGCGACACCGATTCCGCGCACGCTGAGCATGGCGCTCTCCGGTATCCGCGATATGTCGCTGATTGAAGAAGCCCCCCACGACCGTCATCCGGTACAGAGCTACGTTCTTGAATATGACGTCGGGATCATCTGCGACGCAATCCGCAAAGAGCTTCGCCGCGGCGGTCAGGTGTACTATCTTCACAATGACATTGCATCGCTTGATAAAACCGCAGGACTTCTCAAACAGAAGATTCCTCAGGCACGTATCGCGACCGCTCATGGCAAGATGAACGAAAACGAGCTGTCTGCGATCTGGCAGCAGCTGCTGGATCATGAAATCGACCTGCTTGTCTGCACGACGATCATTGAAACAGGCGTTGACGTTCCGAACGTCAATACGCTGATCATCGACAACGCCGACCGGATGGGCCTTTCCCAGCTTCACCAGCTGCGCGGACGTGTCGGCCGTTCCTCACGCCGGGCCTACGCATACTTTACGTTTACACGCGACAAAGTGCTTTCCGAAATCGCCCAGAAGCGCCTGACCGCGATCCGTGAATTCACCGAATTCGGTTCCGGCTTCAAAATAGCCATGCGTGACCTTGAGCTGCGCGGTGCCGGAAATCTGCTCGGCGCACAGCAGCACGGCCAGATGGAAGCGGTTGGATACGACCTGTATCTGAAGCTGCTGGACGAGGCAATCAGCCTGCAGAAAGGTGAAACCCCGCCGCCTGCCGATCTGGAATGTCTGATCGATCTGCGTATCGGGGCGCATATTCCCGAAAGCTATATCGAATCCTCCGCTTCGCGGATTGAAATCTATCGCCGGATCGCCGATATCCGAAACGAGGATGATGCATCTGATGTGATGGACGAGCTGATCGACCGCTTCGGAGAACCTCCGACTGCCGTTCTGGGACTGATCGATATTGCTCTTCTGAGAAACACGGCAATGCGTCTCGGAATCTATGAGATCAAGGAACAGGACAAGCTTCTGCTGCTTTACACTCAGAAACTTGAGATTGAGGTCATCTCCGCTCTTACCCAGGCGCTTAAAGGCCTCGTTGTTTTCGGATCCGGATCAAAACCGTACATCGGAATCAAGACGCTCCCGAATACCGAGCCGATTGAAGCGATCCGCGACACAATGCGTCTCATCGAAAACTGCCGAAAGGCAGATACATAAACAAAACCGAACCAAAAAAGGAGGACAAAGCTATGAACGAAATCATCCGTGCGATCGAAGAAAGAAGTTCAACCCGTGGATTCACACCCGAACAGCTCACGGAAGAAGAACTCAAAGTAATTGAAAACGCGGCACTCGCATCGCCGACTGCTGTCAACCGCCAGGAATGGTGCTTCCATTTTGTCGGAAAAGACATGATCGACGAAGTCGAGAAAGCCCAACTAGAGCTGTCTCTCAAAAATGCCGATGAAGAAACGAGGAAACGCCTTGAAAGCCGCAATATGAAGGTTCTCTATAATGCACCGCTGATGGTTGTGATCTCCGTTGATAAAAACTTCGGCTGGAGCAAGGTCGACGCCGGCATCGCCGTTGAAAACATTGCCCTTGCCGCGCAGGGACTCGGTCTCGGCAGCGTTATTATCGGATGCATCGGTGCGATTTTTGAAAGTGAGAAAAAAGATTACTTTGAGAAGCTTCTCAAATTCCCTGAGAATTATGAATTCGCAGTCGCGATCGTTCTCGGACATAAGGCTGTTGAGAAAACGCCTCATGAGAAAAAGCCGGAAAAGATTATCAGACTTTTCTGACTGAGTGCATGATGAGAAAGCGGTGTACCCTTTCGGATACACCGCTTCTTTTCCGGAAAAGCATACAAACGCCATATTGAAAACAGAGAGGTTGCAAAATGAAAAGCAATGGAAAACTCGGTGCGCGACGCTGGAGTGCGGTTCTTCTGGTAGGTCTGTTCGGACAGTTCGCCTGGACGATCGAAAACATGTATTTCAATGTCTTTTTGTATAACACAATCTCGCAGGATCCCGGATATATCGCAGCAATGGTCGGCTGGTCCGCCGCTGCCGCAACACTGACGACTCTTCTGATGGGCGCGTTGTCGGACCGCCTGGGCGACCGTAAAAAACTGATTGCGTTCGGCTATATCCTCTGGGGAATTTCGACCGCCGCTTTCGGCTACGTAACAAAGGAAAACGCCGCGAAGCTGTTCCCCGGCGCAAATGCAGTCGCCGCTGCCGCAATCACTGTCGTCGTACTCGACTGTGTCATGACTTTTTTCGGCAGTACCGCGAACGACGCCGCCTTCAATGCCTGGGTCACCGACAACACCTGCGATGATAACCGGGCCAGAATTGAAAGCGTTCTCTCGATCCTTCCGCTTGTGGCGATGCTGATCATATTCGGCGCATTTGATTCTCTGACTCAGCAGGGTCGCTGGCGTGAATTCTTCAATATTTTCGGAATCGCGGTAACCGCGGTGGGCATTGTTTCCCTGTTTCTTGTAAAAGACCATCCGGATCTGAAACCTCAGAAAACCGGCGGCCTGCGGAATCTGTTCTACGGTCTTCGGCCTTCTGTCATACGGGAAAACCCCGTGCTTTATCTCTCACTCACAGCGTTCTGTCTCTTCTCCGTGGCTGTTCAGGTTTACTTTCCCTTCATCATTATTTATATTCAGAACTACCTCGGCATCGGTGACTATGCGCTTGTGCTCGGCGTGGTGCTGATTCTCGCATCCGTTGTCAGCGTCGTTTCAGGACGTTTTATCGATCGTGTCGGCAAGATGCGCTTTTCTCTTCCGGCCGGGATTGTGATGCTTCTCGGTCTCGGCGCAATGTATTTTGTACGTTCCCAGGCCGGGGTAATGATCGCCGGGACAGTCATGATGGGTGGACATATGATGCTTTCCTCAGCTCTCGCGGCGAATATCAGGGATTATACGCCTCAGGGCAAAGTCGGGCATTTTCAGGGAATCCGGATGATTTTCGCCGTACTTCTGCCGATGATCATCGGACCGGCGATCGGCGCCGCCGTTATCCGGGGAAGCAGCAGCACCTATATTGAACTCGGGCAGGTAAAATCCGTCCCGACGCCGGGTATTTACCTTGCCGCCGCCGCAGTGCTGCTGCTGACGGTCATTCCGGTTTTCATCATGCGAAAAAAAGGAATACACTGAAACCATACAAAAACCGCTCCGTTTTTCAGGAGCGGTTTTTTCTTTGCGTCTATTCTCTGTAGAGAGCACGCAGCGTTTCAATTTCTTTCTGATAACCCGGAAGTTCATTCGGCGTTTCAAGGAAAAACGGAAGATTTCTCAATGCAGGATGATTGATGATTTTCGCGAATGCTTCAATACCGATGGATCCTTCCCCTATTTTCTCATGACGATCCTTTCGTGATCCTATCGGATTCTTGCTGTCGTTGAGATGAACCGCACGCAGCTTGGAAAGGCCGATGATCCGATCGAACTGTTCCAGAACCATTTCGAGGTTATCCCGCAGATCGTAACCTCCGTCGTACACATGGCAGGTATCGAGGCATATGCCGATTTTTTCCTTCGCCTGCGCAAGCGAGAGAATCGATGCCAGCTCCTCAAAACTCTTTCCGACCTCGCTCCCTTTTCCAGCCATCGTTTCAAGCAGAACAGTCGTTTTTGTTCCTGTTGTGACGAATTCATTGAGCAAATCGGCGATCATCGCAATCCCCCGTTCAGTTCCGGCACCGGTATGGCTTCCGGGATGGAAATTATACATCGCCTCCGGAATCAGTTCGAGATTGCGCAGATCTTCGGAAAACGCACGTTTCGCGAAATCGACCGTCTCCGGTGTCTGTGAACAGGGATTGAGCGTATACGGCGCGTGTGCCAGCACCGGAGCAAAGTTTTCGTTCCGCATCAGTTCCCGAAGCGCCAGCGCATCGTCTGAATTCCAGGTTTTTGCGTTCCCGCCCCGCGGGTTGCGCGTAAAAAACTGAAAGGTATCCGCCCCGATGGAAACCGCTTCTTTTCCCATATGCAGAAACCCTTTTGAAAAGGATAAATGACAGCCGATATGAAGCACTACGCTCTCTCCTCCCGCTTCTTTTTCCGGTTCGGCTTTTCCGGCGCCGGATCGGATGATTCCTGTGTTTTCCGTTCTGTGTAATAACTGCAGAAACTGTTCATGCAGCAGGCCTCGCACTGAGGCCGGCGTGCGATACAGACCGCACGTCCGTGAAGCACCAGCCTGTGGCAGAAATCGTTTGCCTCATCCATCGGCAGAATCGCACGAAGATCTTTTTCAACCTTGAACGGCTCCTTGTTTTTCGTCAGTCCAAGGAGCGAACAGATCCGGATACAGTGCGTATCCGTAACTACCGCCGGTTTTCCGAAAATATCTCCGACAACAAGATTCGCCGTCTTTCTTCCGACTCCCGGCAACGTTACAAGCGCCTCAATTGTATCCGGAACTTCTCCTTTGAATCGGTCCCGAAGCTCAAGGCACATCATGTAGATATCACGTGCTTTTGTTTTATACAGCCCGCAGGAATGGATGTACGGCTCGATTTCCTCCGCGCTCGCAGCGCAGAAGGCGTCTACGTCCGGAAAACGTTCAAACAGCGCCGGCGTTACGAGATTCACACGCGCATCTGTACACTGGGCAGCAAGGCGTGTCGCGATCAGCAGTTCCAGCGGTTTTTGATAGGTAAGCGAGCACTGTGCCCCGGGATATTCGATTTTGAGCGCTTCCACGGCGCGGCGTGCCTTTTCTTTCAGATCCATCTTCATCACCCGTGCTTATTATATCGAAGCTTATTTCTCTTTGCAACGCGATTTTCATTGTTTTGCATTGTAAAGGCAGAACACTTTGCAGAACAAAACACATGTAATATATGAGTTTATTCATCTGAACGCTCCCGCTTCCGGGAAATCAGAAAAGAGGAGAAAGCATTCCGCTTTCTCCTCCCGATGATAATGATCATCCTTTTACAACGATATTGACAAGTTTCTTCGGAACATAAAGTTCTTTGACAATTGTCTTTCCTGCGGTCGCAGCGCGAATCGCGGGTTCTTCCTTCGCAAGCGCGATCGCCTCTGCCGCCTCAATTTCGGCAGGGATATTCAAGCGCGCCCTGACTTTGCCGTTGATCTGCGCGACAATCTCGATCATTGCGTCAACGCATTTCGCCGGGTCGTACTGCGGCCAGCGCTGATCGGTAACGCGTTTTCCGAAATCAAGGACTTCCCAGAGTTCCTCTGTCACATGCGGCGCAAA
>ONSY01000254.1 GCA_900320605.1 uncultured Eubacteriales bacterium
AACAGCAGCGTCGTTTTCCGCATATATGTAATGAACTGATTGAGGGTGATGATAAGAACAACGGTCCGGGATACTTCAAGGTCCGCGCCGAAAACAAGCGCGACGATACTGTCGGCCGTCGCGTAATAGCCAAGAAAGAACACAAAACCCAGGATATAGTTCAGGATGTAGAAACGGGAGAACCAGCTTTTTGTCCGATCCGGATTTCCCGCCGCGCAGAGGTGGCCGACTACAGAGGTCAGTGGAGAAAAGAACAATCCGATGATTCCTGCCGCCACGTTCGCGATCATGGAGTAGTTGGAGTATTTGCCGAGAATGACAATCCCGATAAACCCGGAAATGATGACGCTGTCAATGGAATTGACCAGAACCGTTCCGGTCTTGTGCATGAACATCGCCCTTACGTTTTTCCGGACTTCCAGCTTTGTGTCAGAGTCCAGGGACTCGTTCCGGCCGATAATATCGCCGTGAAACCGGCGTACTGCAGCGTGTGTCAGGCCCCAGTTCAAAAAAGTCTCGAGAATCTGACAGATGAGAAATACGGTATAGGATTTCCAGATCAGAATGGCCGCCGCCTGAAGAATAAATCTCGCGAGTCTGGAAACTGTCAGGATTCCCGTGATGATATAATTGTCCTTATATGCCTCGATGAGAGAGGTCTTCGCACTGTACAGATAGGAAAGGACAACAGAGATCAGCGTCAGAAAAAAGGTCAGGTAGACGTTGACGCTCAGGTTCCCGTAATCGTCGATGAAATACGGCAGAAACGGAATCACAATGAGACCGGCGCCGAAGATGACCGCGCCGATGATCCGGTACAGCTTCCGGTACAGGCAGTAGAGCGCCGCGACTTTCCGCGTGTCACCTGAGACGATCGGGGCGTACATGGAAAAGATAATGGCGCTGCCGATTCCGAGCTCCGCCACCGACATCATGCCGATAATGCTTGTATACAGGGAGTTGAGGCCGTTGATCTCGTTTCCGATGTACTGAATCAGCAGACGTCTGGTGCACAGGGCGATGATAAGCAGTATAAGTCTTGAAAAAATGGAAATACTGACGTTCAGGACGCTTCTCTTTTTATCCATAACCGGTTACCGGATCCGTTGCTTCCTTTCTGTGATTTGTTCTTCCGGAGCATTCAGTTTTATTGTCTGGTTACGGCACGTTCAAGCGCACGGAAAGGACGGTAGACCAGATAAAACATTCTGAGAAGCGCGGGACAGGAGCAGAGCATTCGGTAGGCTGCCCTTGTGCGCATTGAAAATGATTCTATCTTCATTTTCCTTCCGATTTCGATAATTTCTTCTCTTAAGATCTTGCTCGAAACGATTTCTTTGTCTTGTCTCGTTCCAAAAGTACGGATATAGAGGACCATCTTCTGATTAAAAAAGGATTGATTGGTTTTAACAAGCTGTTCCTCAGTGAATATTTCCGGGATGTTTGCTTCGATAAACGCGGCAAAATGCGAATGCGCGAGGTAATGATCCTGCAGATTTTTCCGGCTGGGGATCCGCGTGATGCTTCCGGAGTGTATCCTGTGCCGGTAAAGAGCCCGGTCGAGGACGCAAAGCGTTTCACAGAGATTGAAGATACGGTATAAAGTATCCACATCCTCATAGACATGCCCCTCGGAAAAACGAACCGTATCCCAAAGTTCCCGCCGGTACAGCTTGTTCCAGACCGGCATGTTGATGGAACGGTCCGCCAGGGCACGGAGCGCTTCAGCTCGGTTATACCGTGTCTGTGTTGTCGGCGGTTCAGCTTTTTCCCGTCCGTTCGGCCGGATCGGACCGGTCGTTTCATGTTGGGTGCATTTGCAAAGAACGATATCGGAGTTTTCCCGGATCATCGTTTCCGTCATCGTCCGGATAAAGTCCGGATGATAGACATCGTCGGAATCCAGAAACGCGACTGCTTCGCCGTGCGTCTGATCAAGACCCACATTTCTCGCTCCGCTTAAGCCCTTGTTTTCCTGCCGGATCAGTGTGATCCGGCTGTCTTTTTCCGCATACCGGTCGCAGATTTCCCCCGATCCGTCCGTAGACCCGTCGTCGATCACAATGATCTCGAGATTCGGATACGTCTGGGAGAGAACGCTTTCCATTGCCTCAGGCAAATACGGCTTTACATTGTACACCGGGATGATAACGCTGACGAGGCTGCCGTTTTCCATCTTGATTTCGCTCCGTTTTTTTGTCCGTCGGATCTTTCCGCTCTCGTGTAAAAGAGATCCTGATCTTTTATGGATCTTTCGAAATGATATCATGTGTATGATAGCACGAAACCGCCTCAAAAACAAGAAGAGTGTTCCATTCATATGAAAACAGCGCCTTCCGAAAACCGGAAAGCGCCGTTTTCATGCATTGCCTTTTTTACAGCTTGAAAAGAACCTTGAGCGAATTGTAATAGTAATAGGGAACGAGGAGATCCGTGTGCGGGAATTCGGAAACGGAGAAATAGATGTTGTTTTTCTTCGGATCCGGTCCGTAGGAGAAACCCTCGCCGAACGGAATGTATTTCATCTGTTCGCGCATCGCCGCGACGTCCTTCTCACCGCCGTTGGAAGCGTAGATGAAGAACGGGAGTTCCGGATGGGCCTTGATCGGCGCCTCAAGATAGGCCAACACGTCTTCCTTCGTGATCGGCTCGCGGATCGAGTGGTCCGCCGTGGTATGGCAGCTCATCGGCGCGTACCAGCGGAAATACTCAAAATCGTAATGGAAAGTCTTCCAGGTCATGACGCTGCCGCGTGAATATCCGGAGAACGCTCTGTGATCACGGGTCGCCTTGATCGCCTCGGGCGTGGTGCTCATCAGGTACGTGTTATATTTTCGTTCCACGGCGGGAATGATGTCCTCGACGATTTCGCGGTAGAAGTTTCCTGGGATTCCCTCGTAATTGCCGTCGCCCGCGGGGACGCTGCCGGTTCTGCGGCGTTCCTCGACATCCTTCGTCACGTCGAAATAATAAGTCGTCGAGACGATGATGCAGGGCTCGATCTCACCGCTGTCGAAGAGCATGTCGAACATTTTGACGGTCTCTTCGGTATTGAAAATCTCGGGATCGCAGGTGTTGCCGTGCTGATAATAAAGGACGTTGTACGGGGTGAATTTATCTCTCGGATTGTAGCACCAGGGAAGATAGACGTTGCAGTATTTCTGATAGGTCTTGCCGTCCTCGTAAGCGTCGGTCGTATATTCGACGCGCTCCACGTGGCCGCGGCGGGTCGGTTCGCCCTTGATATCCGGATTCTCGACGAATACGGTCTCGTAATCAAACAGCTCGCCGGGCTTATGAATGATCGTTCTCTTTTCAGCCATGAAGATAACTCCTTTCGGTGTTGAAGTTCTCACTTTCATATATTATACCCCCCGTCCGGCGGGTTTGTCCATCATATTTTTCCTGCAAATCTCTTTCGGCGCTTGTAAGCGCGGGGGAATGTATGATATAATGGAAAAAACGAAATAACGGAGGCGAAATCGATGGCATATCTCAATTCTGAAAAGGATATTCCCGAGATCATCCGGGAGATGACGCTCGAGGAAAAAGTCAAAAGTATCGTTGTCCCGACGGAGATTCACACCCACGCGTTTGAAAAATACGGAATCCCCGCGATCCAGATTCAGGACGGCGGCACCGGCGTCAACTATATGCACCTCTATGAGGAAATGGAGGAGCAGGGACGTCTGCCGCATGTCGACGGATTCAACCATTACCGCGACATCCCGTACTATCTCGATCATCCCGACGAGGCGTCTCCGGAAATCCGGGAGCTGATGCGCGTATATAACGAAATCCTTGACAAGGAATACCGTCCGAACGGAAAATATCCCGGATGCTTCCCTCCCGGCATGCCGCTCGGCGCGACCTGGGACAAAAAGACCGTCTACGAATGCGCCGAAGCGCTCGGCCGCGAGATGGAAGCATACAAGATCGACGTTGTTCTCGGTTCGCCGAACTGCAACATCCACCGTGTCCCGCGCAACGGGCGCCTCTTCGA
>ONSY01000200.1 GCA_900320605.1 uncultured Eubacteriales bacterium
ATTATTCGGTATCTTAATCGGCATCGCAAAAATGCTCCTTTAGATTTTATTGAGCGCCTGATCGATATCCTCAAGCAGATCATCGACGTTTTCGATTCCGCATGAAAGACGGACAAGATCCGGTGAAACGCCGGCGCGAAGAAGCTCCTCATCAGTCATCTGGCGGTGCGTCGTGCTTGCGGGATGCAGACAGCAGGAACGTGCGTCCGCGACGTGGGTTTCAATCGCGACACGGCGAAGGTTCTTCATAAAATCAGCCGCGGCGCTTCTTCCGCCCTTTACACCGAAGCTGACCACTCCGCAGGTTCCGTTCGGCATTTCCCGGCAGGCGAGCTCATAATACGGACTTGATTTCAGACCCGGGTAATTGACCCATTCGATTCTGCCATCCGCTTCAAGGAATTCGGCGATTTTCTGCGCGTTCTCGCAATGGCGCTGCATCCTCACATGAAGACTTTCCAGTCCGAGATTCAGAAGGAACGCATCATGCGGAGACTGTACTGATCCGAAATCACGCATAAGCTGCGCGGTCGCCTTGGTGATGTATGCTCCCTCGAGGCCGAAACGCTCTGTATAGACAACTCCGTGATAGCTCGGATCGGGACTGGTCAGCCCCTGATATTTATCAGCCGCCGATGTCCAGTCAAATCTGCCGCTGTCTACGATTGCGCCGCCAATGGTCGCACCGTGTCCGTCCATATACTTTGTGGTGGAATGCGTAACGATATCCGCGCCCCACTCGATAGGCCTGCAGTTGATCGGAGTTGCGAAAGTGTTGTCCACAATCAGAGGAACACAATGGTCATGAGCGGCTTTCGCAAACTTTCCGATATCAAGCACAACCAGAGATGGATTTGAGATCGTCTCCGCGAAAACAGCCTTTGTATTCGGGCGGAATGCGCTGTTAAGTTCGCTCAGGCTGATTTCAGGCGATACAAAGGTAAACTCGATCCCCATTCGCGCCATTGTGACGGCGAAGAGATTGTATGTTCCCCCGTAGATTGCCGAAGAAGCGACGACGTGATCTCCGGCTGAGCAGATGTTGAAAACGCTGAAGAATGAAGCAGCCTGCCCGGAGGAAAGCAGCATTGCCGCCGAACCTCCCTCAAGCGCGGCGATCTTCGCCGCAACATTATCACAGGTCGGATTCTGGAGACGCGAATAGAAATATCCGCTTGCTTCCAGGTCGAAGAGCTTTGCCATATCCTCGCCTGTATCATATTTAAAGGTGGTGCTCTGAATAATCGGCACCTGACGCGGCTCACCGTTTCCCGGTGTATAGCCGCCCTGCACACAGGTCGTTTCAATTCTGCTCATATGCTTATTCTGCCTCCGTTATTTTATTTGGTGCAACATTTGAATCATACGGCTCTCTGCCGTTTCCAGATACAGATCGTTACGCGATCGTCATTGTCCAGCCGTACGGATCAGCGATCTTGCCCCACTGAATACCGGTCAGACGGTCATAGAGCATTTTCGTAACCTCACCGATCTTACCGCCGCAGACAGTGAAGACCTCATCCTTGTACATCAGTTCGCCGATCGGAGAAACAACCGCAGCAGTACCGCAGCCCCATGCTTCCTCAAGCGTACCGTCCTTCATCGCATTCTCGAGTTCCTCAACGGACAGAAGGCGTTCTTCAACCTCGAAGCCCTCATGTTTCAGAATTTCAATGCAGGATTTGCGCGTAATTCCGGGAAGAATGGAACCGGTCAGCGCAGGAGTAACAATCTTGCCGGCAATCTTGAACATGACGTTCATCGCGCCGACCTCCTCAATGTATTTGCGGTGAACGCCGTCAAGCCAGAGGACCTGGGAATAGCCCTTCTCCTCAGCGCGCTGTCCGGCACGGTTTGAAGCCGCGTAGTTGCCGCCGCACTTCGTATAGCCGGTGCCTCCGCGAACGGCGCGGACATCCTGATCCTCGATCATGATCTTGACGGGATTGATGCCTTCTTTGTAATAGCTGCCCGAAGGTGAAAGAATCACTGCGAATGTTGCGTGATGAACGGTATGTACTCCGAGCGTTTCATCGTTTCCGAAAAGGAACGGACGGATATACAGTGAAGTGCCTTCCGAGGAAGGAACCCAGTCCTGATCAAGGAGGATCAGTGTCTTGAGCGCTTCAATGAAATATTCCTCTGGCAGCTGCGGCAGGCAGAGACGCTCCGCTGAGCTGTTGAGACGTTTCGCGTTTTCATAGGGACGGAAGAGACGGATGGAACCGTCCGCAGCGCGGTATGCCTTGAGTCCCTCGAAAATCTCGCTTCCGTAATGCAGCACAGTGCTCGCCGGATGAATCGAGAAATTCTGGAACGGAATGATCCGCGCGTCATACCAGCCTTTTTCAGGGGTATAATCCATCACGAACATATGGTCTGTGAAAACCTGACCGAAGCCGAGGCTTTTCTCATCTCTTTTTTCCTTCGGGTTCTGAGTTTTTTCGATACGGATTTCCATTATGCTTCCTCCTTATAGTCCATTCCGATCTTCATCGCGGTACGGTTGATCTCAATCATGTCGCGATGGCGTGCCGATACGCATTTTTCCAGTGCGGAGGCGATTGTTTCATCGTTTTCCTCACCGAGCTCCTTAAGGATCTTCCCCATCAGCACCATGTTGGCAAGCGTGGAGAAACCGTTGTCAGAGGCAATTTTCGTAGCCGGAAGGTAGAACACCTTCACATCATCGCGTCTGACCTTACGCTCAATCAGTGTGGAATCAATGAAGATCATTCCGCCCGGAACAACCGAATCCTCATACTTGTCAAGAGAAGGCAGATTCATTGCGACGAGAATGTCCGGATTCGAAACGATCGGAGAACCGACCGGGTCTGAGGAAACGATGACACTGCAGTTCGCCGTGCCGCCGCGCATCTCCGGGCCGTAGGAAGGCAGCCAGGAGACCTGCTTCTGATCCATCAGACCTTTATAGGCGAGAAATTTGCCGGAGAACAGAATACCCTGTCCGCCGAAGCCCGCGAAGAGAAATTGCTTCGTGCTCATTTTGCCGCCTCCTTTGCGCTGCGGTCTTTATAGACACCGAGCGGATAATACGGGATCATATGGGTGTCAACCCATTCGAGCGCCTTTTCGGGCGTCATGCCCCAGTTGGTCGGGCAGCTCGAGATCACTTCTACCAGAGAGAAGCCTTTTTTCTCAACCTGATTCTGGAATGCCTTCTTGATCGCGGCCTTTGCCGTGCGAACATTTCTGACGTTATTGACAGCGACACGCGCGAGATATTCGGGCCCTTCGAGTTCCGAAAGCATTTCACAGATCTTTACGGGATAACCGCAGAGATTGACATCTCGTCCGTACGGAGAAGTCTGGGTTACCTGTCCGGGAAGTGATGTCGGAGCCATCTGGCCGCCGGTCATGCCGTAAATCGCGTTGTTGATGAAGATGACGGTGATGTTTTCGTTTCTCGTTGCGGCGTGGACTGTTTCCGCCATACCGATCGAAGCGAGATCGCCGTCTCCCTGATAGGTAAAGACGATGTTCGATGGCTCGGCGCGCTTGATACCGGTCGCAACCGCCGGAGCACGTCCGTGAGCGGCTTCAACCATGTCGCAGTTGAAATAGTCGTATGCCATAACGGCGCAGCCGACCGGCGCGACGCCGATCGTGGTACCCTCGATACCAAGCTCATCGATCGCTTCAGCGACCAGGCGATGAATAATGCCGTGAGTACAGCCGGGGCAGTAATGCAGCGGCACGTCACAGAGTGATTTCGGTCTTTCAAAGACGATCATCAGAATGCGCCTCCTTCCCTATTTGCTTTTTCAATCGAAGCGAGTACATCCTCAACGGTCGGAATCATTCCGCCCGCGCGGTTGCAGAGCAGAACCGGTTTCTTGCAGCGTGTCGCAAGTTCAACATCTTCGATCATCTGACCCATCGAAAGCTCAACGGATATAAATGCTCTGACTTTGTCAGCGGCTTCACCGAGCGGCTTTTTCGGGAACGGCCAGAGCGTGATCGGACGGATCATTCCGACCTTGATTCCTTTTTCACGGGCTTTCGCGATCGCGTTTTTCGAAACACGCGCCGCGATACCGAACGCGACGATGCAGATTTCGGCATCATCCATCATGTAGGATTCATAACGGACTTCATTCTCTTCGACAGCCTTGTATTTTTCGTAACGCTCGAAATTGATTCTCTCGAGCTCTTCGGGAACGAGATAAAGTGAATTGACAATATTATGCGGACGCTGCATTTTTGTTCCGGTAACAGCCCAGGGCTTCTCAAATGTCTGAGTCTCACCGTAATCCAGTGAAACGGGCTCCATCATCTGGCCCATGGTACCGTCGGCAAGAATCATGGAGGTCATGCGGTATTTGTCCGCAAGCTCAAATCCCTTGACGGTAAGGTCCGCCATTTCCTGAACAGAAGCAGGCGCAAGAACGATCATACGGTAGTCACCGTGTCCGCCGCCTTTTGTCGCCTGGAAATAATCCGACTGAGACGGCTGAATTCCTCCGAGGCCGGGGCCGCCGCGCTGAACGTTGACCACCAGAGCGGGAAGATCCGCACCTGCGATATAGGAAAGGCC
>ONSY01000094.1 GCA_900320605.1 uncultured Eubacteriales bacterium
AGCGGCGGACCTGATCCGGGATCTCGTTGAGAACGCCGGGCGGTACGGCGAGAAGATCCGCGCGTCCGCCTATCTCCTTTACCGGTTCGGAACCATCGGGGAGGGGAACCTGCCCGCCGCGCTGATCACGGCGGCCGCCACCGCCCTCGCCTTCGTTCTGGTGATGCTTCTGCTCTCGAAGGGATTCGTGAAAATCGCGGTCTCGAAGGGCACCGTATCGAAGGCGCGGTACAGGGAGCGGAAAACGCGGGCGAAATCCGTTTTCGGCGCGCTGCTTTCGAAGGAGCTGAGGCGCTTCACCTCGAGCCCGGTCTATATGCTCAACTGCGGGCTCGGCGTGCTGATCCTTCCCGCGCTGGGCGTGCTCCTGCTGATCCGCGGCAGGGAGATCCTCACGCTGCTCGACGCCGCGGTGCCCGGGTATCCGGGATTTTCCGTGTTTATCCTGAGCGCGGCGATGATCCTGGTCTCCACGCTCAACATTATCGCGGCCCCTTCGGTTTCCCTTGAGGGAAAAAGCATCTGGATCCCGCAGTCGCTGCCGGTCGAGCCGAAGACCGTGCTGCTTTCCAAATGCGCGGTGCATCTGATTCTGACCGGCGTGCCGATGCTGTTCGTCTGCGTCTGCGCGCAGATCGCCGTTTCGGCGGACGCCGCGGGGCGCCTCGCGCTGTTTTTCCTGCCTCTGATCTTCACGGCGTTCATGGCGCTTTTCTGCACGTTTCTGGGTGTGCGGCACGCGAGACTCAACTGGACGTCGGAAATGATGCCCGTCAAGCAGGGCGCCGCGGTGATGATCGCGCTGTTCGGCGGATGGGGCATTTCGGCGCTGTACGCGGTCCCGTTCCTGCTCGCCGGATACCGCCTCGGAGCGCCCGCGTACCTCGCGCTCTGGTGCGCGGTTTATCTGATTCTGTCACTCCTGTTGCTGCGCTGGCTGGGCCGCAGGGGCGCCGAGACGTTCTCGCGTCTGTGACGCGGTGTGTCTGACCGCGAAAAAAAAGAAAAAGCGTCTGATGATTCCCGCAAAATGGGAGTCCATCAGGCGCTTTTATGCGTATCCGGATCCCATTGATCTGATCCTCCCCGCGAGTTCCCCGATTCTGCCGCTGATGCAATTGCACCGGTTTTGTTCCGGATCTGCCGATACGCGTTTTTTGAAGCCGCTGATTTTTCCCCGTTCTCTTGCATCGGGAGTAAAGCGGCCGTATAATAGGAATGCGGCATTGAGAAAGATGATTTCCCCGGCCGCGATGGAACCGAAATCAGAAACGCCCGGATGACAGAACCTCACGCCGTACCGTTGACACGGCGGGCGGCGGAAGATATAATGAAAATATCGAATTAATGCGGAGGAGAACATGAGCGAAACCATTCTGGAGCTTCAGAATATCAGAAAAAAATTCCAGGAAACCGAGGTTCTCCGCGGGATCAGCCTCAAAGCGGACGCGGGGGAATTCATCACCCTGCTCGGTTCTTCCGGATGCGGGAAAACCACGACGCTCCGCATCATTTCCGGACTGGAAACCGCGGACAGCGGGCGCGTGATCCTCGAGGGGAAGGATGTCACCGGCGAAGTTCCCGAAAAGCGCAGCGTCAACACGGTGTTTCAGAACTACGCGCTGTTTCCGCATATGAACGTCGGCGCCAATATCGGCTACGGCCTGAAAATCCGCAAAAGGAAAAAGGCGGAAATCCGCCAGGCGGTGCACGACGCGCTCGAACTGGTGCAGCTTCCCGGATTTGAGAACCGGATGCCGGCGGAAATGTCGGGCGGACAGCGGCAGCGCGTCGCCATCGCCCGCGCGATCGTCAACGAGCCGAAGGTTCTGCTGCTCGACGAACCACTCGGCGCGCTGGATCTTCAGCTGCGCCGCCAGATGCAGATCGAGCTCAAGCGCCTTCAGAAACAGCTCGGCATCACCTTTATCTATATCACGCACGATCAGGAAGAGGCGCTCAACATGTCCGACCGGATCGCCGTCATGAAGAACGGCGTGTTCCAGCAGATCGGAACGCCTTCCGAAATCTATGACCGTCCGAAAAACAGCTACGTCGCGAGTTTCGTCGGCTCCGCCAACATCCTGCGCGGGCAGGCTCTGCGGAAAGACGGAGAACTGTGGATCCGCTACGCGGGCGGCGTCGCCCCGGTAACGGCGCTCCGCGCGGTCCCGAAGGACGGGGAAAGCGTCACCGCGGCCGTAAGAAGCGAATATATCGAGTTTGTTGAGGAGGACGGCGAGGGAATTCCCGCGCGCGTGAAGGAGAAAAGCTTCGCCGCGGGCATGCTGCGCATCGCGCTCGAAACCGAAAACGGCGATGAGATCATCGCGAGCCGGCACGGCATCGATTTCAGCCTCGCCCCGGGAGACAGAACCGTCTTCTCGTTCTCGCGCGAACACGCCGTGACAGTGGAGGACCGCGATGAGGAATAGGAAAAACCCGATGAAACTGCGGGAGCATACGGCCAATACCGTGATGCTCGCCCCGATGTATCTGTTCACGATCGTCTTTCTGATCGGTCCGTTTGTCTATATGCTCGTCCTGAGCTTCCTTTCCCGCGCGGAAACCTGGGGCGTCGTAAACGAGTTCACCCTGCGCAACTACCGCAGGATTTTCGAGCCGGTGTACCTGAGCACGTTCTGGGAATCCGTAAAACTCGCGTTCCTCGTGACCGGCTTGGTCATCCTGACGGGGTATCCGTTCGGCTACTTCATGGCGAAGCTTGCCCCGAGAAAGCGCGGCATCGTGCTGATGCTCGTGATCATTCCCTTCTGGACCAGCTCCCTGATGCGCCTGTACGGATGGATCGTCATTTTCCGCGCGAACGGGCTTCTGGACAAATTTCTGATGGATCTTCACCTGATCCGGGAGCCGCTCAAGCTTCTGTATACCTACCCGGCCGTCGTGGTCGGCATGATCTACGCGCTCGTTCCCTTCATGATCCTTTCCGTCTATTCCAGCGTGGAGAAGATGGACTGGACGCTCGTGGAGGCCGCGCGCGATCTCGGCGCGGGACCCGTGAAGGCCTTCCTGACGGTCACGCTCCGGTGCACGATGCCCGGCCTGATGACCGGCGTGATCCTGACGTTCGTCCCGTCGATGGCGCTTTTCTTCATCGCCGATATTCTCGGCGGAAACAAGATCGCCCTGATCGGCAACGTGATCCAGGACCAGCTGATGAAGGTTCATGACTGGCCCTTCGCGGCGGCGCTCTCGGTTGTCCTGATGCTGATGACCACCCTCATGATCTTCCTCTACCGGAAAATCACGGGAAGCCGCGACATGGAGGGGATCGTATGAGAAGAAAACCGGTTTTCTCCACGCTCTATCTGATCCTCGGGCTGCTTCTGATGTATCTTCCGATCGTGATCGTCATGATCTATTCGGTCAACGAAAGCAAGATCAGCTCGGTCTGGGACGGCTTTTCCCTCAGATGGTATGAGGAACTGTTCCGGGACCGCGCCTTCGGCGGCGCGCTGGTCAACAGCCTGATCCTCGGCGTGCTTTCCAGCGCCGCGGCGGCGGTGATCGGCACGCTCGGCGCGATCGGCACGGCCCGTTCCTCCTTCTTCGGCAAAGGCGTGATGGCGTACATCGCGACGCTGCCGATGCTCACGCCGGAGATCATCCTCGGAATGATCTTCCTCGCGTTCTTTTCCCTTATCAGTCTGCCGTTCGGCATGACGACCCTGGTCATCAGCCATACGGCCTTCTGCATCCCGTATGTGTTCATGCAGGTGCGCGCGAGACTCTCCGGCATGGATCCGGCGTACGAGGAAGCCGCGCGCGATCTCGGCGCGGGGCGCCTCAGGGCGTTTTTCGACATCACGCTGCCGCTGATCCTGCCCGGCATCGTCTCCGGGATGCTTCTCTCGTTCGCCATGAGCATGGATGACGTCGTCATCAGCGTTTTCGTCACGGGCGTCGACGTGAACACGCTTCCCGTCCTCATCTACACGCAGCTCAAGACCGGCGTGACGCCGAAGGTCAACGCGCTGTGCACGCTCATGTTCGCCGCGACGCTGCTCCTCGTCCTGTTGTCCGCTCTTCTCGGGCGGATCGGAAATACAAAGAAATCTGCGAAAGGAAGTACAAAATGAAAAAAATCACCGCAATCTGCCTGGTTCTGTGTCTGCTTGTGATGGCGTTCACGGGCTGCTCCTCCGAAAAGGAGGAGACGAAAGCCGGCGGTACGCTCAATCTCTACACCTGGGCGGAGATGTTCGATCCGGCGGTGCTCGAGTCGTTCGAGAAGGAAACCGGAATTACCGTGAATTACACGAACTTCGATTTTGACGAGACCATGCTCGCCCGGCTCGAGGCGGCAAACGGGGGAGACTACGACCTGATCATTGCCGACGACTATATCATCGAGACGGTCATCGCCGAGGGCCTCGCCCAGAAGCTCGACAAGAGCCAGATCAAAAACTACGCGAACATCAATCCGATCTATCAGGGACAGTTCTATGATCCGACCGACGAGTACACCGTACCCTACGGCGCCGG
>ONSY01000092.1 GCA_900320605.1 uncultured Eubacteriales bacterium
ATGTGCGAGGGCGGGGAAGGGAATAACTATGTATTGCGAAAAATGCCGTCATCTCTTTGATGAAGGAGAAATCTGTCCTTACTGCAAATCCGACCAGATTCGTGAACCTGCAGCGGGAGACCGTGTCTACCTGACTGCCGCGGATTCCGAGGCGTTCGGTTTTATCCGTGAGAATTTCAATCGTGAAAAAATAGAACTGGAGGTAATCGAACGTACACGCAAGACTTTTGACTCACCTTATTCGAAGGAAGAGTTTTCACCTCAGAGCGATCTGTATGTGGATTATTCGGATTATGAACATGCCGAGACAATACTTGCGAAAACCTTCGACGAACTCAAGAAAATGGAAGAGATGCCCAAACCGAAGCGGCTTGCTGTGCAGATAATCTCCATTGTTCTTTTTATCGCGGCAATCGCCGTAGTCGTATTCGCGGCGGACGCGATCGCGAATTTTGTAAAATCGCTCTTTGCAAAATAAAGGAAGTACAATCATGAAAGAGTTTCTTAAGCGGAAAAACGTTGAAATAAGCCTGAAACGTTATTTTATTGATGCTATGTCCTCGATGGCGATGGGACTGTTTGCCTCTTTGCTGATCGGGACGATTCTGCAGACAATCGGCGACAAACTTGGTGTGCCGTTTTTTTCCGAGACTGCGGGATATGCAACCCAGGCAACCGGAGCGGCGATGGCCGTGGCAATCGGTGTCTCTTTAAAAGCACCTGCGCTTGTCCTGTTCTCGCTTTGCGCAGTTGGGATCTGTGCAAATACCGCCGGGGGACCGCTGGGCACACTGTTCGCGGCAATTGTTGCTTGCGAACTTGGTAAAATCGTTTCAAAAGAGACAAAAATCGATATTCTCGTTACTCCTCTCGTAACAATCCTTTCCGGGGCCGGACTCAGTGCGCTGATCGGTCCGGGTGTCAAAACGGTGATGACCTGGCTCGGAGAGCTGATCATGACAGCGACCGAACTGCAGCCGTTCTTTATGGGAATAGCCGTGTCGGTCCTGGTCGGAATGATTCTGACTCTGCCGATCAGTTCCGCCGCGATCTGCGCTTCTTTGGGACTTGTCGGGCTTGCCGGAGGAGCGGCTACCGCCGGATGCTGTGCGCAGATGATCGGTTTTGCGGTTATGAGTTTCCGTGAGAACCGATGGGGTGGAATTGCGGCGCAGGGTTTGGGAACTTCAATGCTCCAGATGGGAAATATAGTACGTCATCCTCAGGTCTGGATCCCGCCGACGCTGGCCGCTGCGGTAGTCGGTCCGATTGCTACCTGTGTTTTCAGAATGCAGAATGCATCAGCAGTCGCTTCAGGGATGGGAACCTGCGGGCTTGTAGGTCCAATCGGAGTTCTCGGCGTGGATGGCTTCGGCAGTGCGAGGGACATCCTCGGACTGATTCTGTGCTGTTTTGTTCTGCCAGCGGTTTTAACCTGGATTTTTGCCCTGCCGCTTCGCCGTTGGGGCCTGATTCGCGAAGGGTATTTGAAACTCGACCTGTAAACCGGAAAAACACGAAAAATGATTTTCCCTGGGTCCAGTGCTTCAGAAATCATTGACCTGACATGAAAAAGCCATCCTGATGGATGGCTTTTTTTCGTAATATGTTATTCGTACGCGGATTTTCGGTGAGCGGCTTTTTTCTTCGGCGGTTCGGAGTCAGAGAGAAGCTCCCTGTATAGATCTTCGCGCCAGCGTGCGGCGAGTTCCTGGTCAAAGCCGCGGAAACTCTTTGCCACGATTGCCCGGATAGAAGGCAGTGAAGATTTATCAAGCGTAACGAAATTCTGAATCAGGGAGCGCAGTTCATGATTGTGACTGAAAAGGAAACCGTTTTTTCCCTCATCAATCGCGTCGGCGCAGAACGCGCCCCGATGTGCCAGAACCGGTGTTCCGCAGGCGATCGCCTCAAAAGGAGAAAAATGCATTTTCTCGTCATCTTCCGGCATCAGGAATGCAAGACAGCTGCGGTAAACTTCCGGCATTTTCTCACGTTCGATTTCTCCCAGATAGATCAGTTTGGAAGTTACACCGCAGCGCTTCGCCGTTTCATAAAGCTGTTCTTTTTCGATTCCGGATCCAGTGATGACGAGCTTCATATGATCCGCCGGGGTGATGGCGCCGCTGAAAGATTCAAAGAGAGCTTCGAGCGAGGTCAGATCCAGCCTGCCGCAGTACAGAAGAGCGTTTTCGTGCGGTGACAGCGGAACCGCAGATGGATCCGGATTTTCAGGAGTAGCGAAAAAGAGTGAGGAATCCACTGTGACCGGAACAATCTCCGGACTGCGTCCTTCCGTGTAGGAATCAAATAGATTGGCAGCGTCTTTTGAGAAGACAAGTGTTTTATCACAGCCGGACAAAAGCTTTTTTACGCGAAGTTTTCCAAAGTAACAGAAAAAACGTTCCAGAAAACTGAGATCTTCATGTTTCAGAAACTCGAAAACAGTAAATGAGGTGAATACGGTTTTAATCCGGTGATGTTTGGCGTAAAAATACGTGGCAAGGCCGAGATGGCCGGAAGAACCGATCTCGATCAGATCAGGAGAGAAGTCATCCAGGAGCCTGCGAAGCGAAAAAAGCGGAAACAGCTTGGCGGTACATTCGAAAAAATCTGTCGTGACTTTCCCGGGAAGAACGGCGCCTTCGCGTGTAACTTTTAACCGCCGCTGATAGGGCGAAGCGGTAAACATCTTAACTGTGTGGCCTTTTTCGCGAAGTCCTTTTTGAAGTACGGTGAGATACGCTGACGGAGCAGTATGCTCTTCCGGAAAAGCATCGCTGCAAATCGCGATTTTCATAAAAACACCCCCATAGAAAGGTTTTTTATCGATTTTTAGACTTCATTCACCACCGGACGGTTTATTTTATCACATTTTGATTAAAAATGCAAAAAAACTTGTGAAAAATCAATTTCAATTCCAGGAATGAAAAAAAGTTAAAAAAACGCCTGCGTTTTTTCCGGGGATACTTGACGAAAAAAAATGAAAATGTTACACTTTTTTTAGCTGGATCGGTATACCTGCAGTTTCTGGAGGTGTTCCTATATACAGCCCAGGTCTTTCAATTCTAGTTTGAAGGGAGATACACTATGTTCTGTACAAATTGCGGTAAGCAGCTTCCCGATACCGCGGTATTCTGCACGAATTGCGGAAATCCGGTTAAGAAGCCTGTGGCACCCAATCCAATCCCTGTTCCGTCGATTCCGGTAGCTGAAGAGGTCCTGCAGCCCAAGGAGACGATTCCGGCAGTTGAAGAGGCGATCCAGCCTCAGAATGCGATCCCGGTAGCTGAAGAAGCAGCTGCTGTCGCTGCGCAGGAAGTTGAGAATGTTATTTCTGATATTCCGCAGCCTCAGATAGAAGTTCCCGAAGCTCCTGTTGAAATCCCCGCCGAAACTATCCCGCAGGCTGAAATGCCCCAGGTAGAGATTCCATCGGTAGCGGCTCCGGTCATTGAAACGGCTCAGACGGAGTTTAACGCTCAGATTCCTGGGATTCCCCAGCCTGAAGCTGCACCGTATCCGGCGGCGGGATTTGATCCGAATTATGATCCCAACGCGAATTACAATCCCCAGCAGCCTGTCGCGCAGCAGGGATTCGTTCCTCCGTATCCTCCTCAGGGAGGAGATGCTCCCGTAAAGCAGAAAAAGGAAAAAGGTCCCAAAAAGAGCATCTTTAAAAACAAGTTCTTCTATATCGGCCTTGCCGCCGCTGTTCTTGTGATCGTCGGCGTTGTTCTTTTCCTTGTCCTGGGCGGAACAACCACTTATGATCTCAAGGATTATGTGAAAGTCGAATACGACGGTTATGAGGGCAATGGTGAGGCTTACGTCTCAATTGACAAGTCAGCGCTTCAGGATAAGATCTATGAAGATAAGAAGATCACGCTTGATGATATCTCCTCGTTGAGCGGGTACGCCAAGATGCTGAAGAAGGCTTCGGAAATTGATGAGGCGTTAAGCACTATCCATGTATATGCTGACCCGAAAATGAACCTTAAAAATGGCGATGAGATCACCGTTACCTTCGAATTTGACAATGATGTTGCGAAGAAACAGAAGCTGAAATTTATCGGCGAGGAACAGAAGATCACAGTCGAAGGTTTACCGGAGCTCATGGAACTTGATCCGTTCGCTGGTCTTACCGTTACGTTCGAAGGTATCTCCGGAGACGGAACAGCTCGCTTCGAATACAGCGGAACGGATGATCTGCTCAACGAGTATTCGTTCGATATCGAGGGCGACGCACAGCAGTATTATCTGAAAAACGGTGATGAGATTACCGTAGTTGTTGAGTCCTACTATGATGATGAGACTGCCGCATATTACGGCCTTAAACTGACAAAACGGGAACAGAAATACACAGTTTCCGGCCTGAGTGAGTATATCAGTGAATTCTCACAGATTTCCGCGTCCGGAATGGAGATTCTGCGCGGCCATGCTGAGGAAGACCTGAATGACGCACTTGACGATGTGGATTCCGCGTACACTATGGGCACACCGGAGTACTGCGGTTACGCGCTCGGAGTTGCCAATTCCGAAGATGAATATACGAGAAACTACCTCTATCTGATCTATAAGGCAAAAGTCGGCGGTGTAGCAGGTAAAACAATGCCCACAACGCTCTACATGCCTGTTAAATTTGATAACGTCACCAATGATGACGAGCTCAATGAATCTTACTCTTACGGAGTAAAGGGGTATGAACGCCTGATCGGCTCCAGCGATTATTTCTCGGGATATTTTGACCCGTACGCAATGGTCAAGGAGATCTATGAGAGCTATTCCGAGTACACGTTCACATTTGGAGACGGAATTGAAGCCTACAATACGGATCCGGTCAGCGTCACCTCGCTTTCCGATATCCCGCAGGAAACTCTCACCGCAGCGTATGATTACGTAATCGAGCGGGCGAAACAGTACGTAAAAGACCATTATCTTACAACCACAACGGCATCCGAATTTGCCGGAGTCGGCGAGTATGTCTATGTTTCGAATGATGCGTCGGCGGACATTAAGGACCGCGCGATCCTTGTTACGGTTGTGAAGATGAAAGTCGTTGATGAGGAAAAGGGCGTAAACACGGTCGTTTATATGCCGTTTGAGTTTGATGGAATCCTGAAGACAAACGACGGTGTCTATCATCTGAGCTACGGCAGCGATGTCTTCTCGAACGATATGCTTGCAGAGGATTATGAAACGGCCGGAATGCTTGACCTCAAGCAGCTTGACACGCTTCTCAAATCTGCTCTTGCCGATACCTACAGCTGCACTCCTTCCGAGACGATGAAAAAAGCGGTTGGGTAAGAGCGTTTTCAGACAGAAAAAATCACAGAAAGCGGATGCCTTACGGCGTCCGCTTTTTTGTCCAAAAAAAAGCTTGAATTCTCTTTTAAAAAACGGATGAATGTAATATAATAAAATAAATCGGATACGTTGGTTTATTAAATTATAAAGGATGATATGAAAAATGGCCGTATATACCGTCCCACTCGCCAAACTCATGCACGATCTTGATATGAAAGAGGTTTATCTTCCCGTCGAAGCGGAGGATATTCTGATTTCCATTCCGGATGTGAGCCGTGCCGGTCTTGAGCTCAACGGATTCCTTGATTTCTTTGATCCACGCAGAATTCAGATCTTCGGGCGTACGGAAATCGCTTTGCTTGATTCTTTCTCTCCGGAACGCCGGGCGGATTCTCTTGAGTCTTTTTTCTCACGCCGGCCGATGACCATTATTTTTACACGCGCGTATCAGCCTGCCGAGGATATTGTTGCCGCAGCGATGAAATATAAAGTTCCGCTTGTGGTTTCTCCTCTCAGCTCCTCAAACCTGCTCGCGTCTCTTGTCTCTGAACTGAACGTCGAACTGGCACCGCGTATCACACGCCACGGAGTAATGATGGAAGTATACGGCGAAGGCATTCTGATAGTTGGGGACAGCGGCGTTGGAAAAAGTGAGACAGCAATCGAACTTTTGAAGAGGGGTCACCGCCTGATTGCGGATGACGCTGTGGAAATTCGGCGTGTTTCCTCTAAAACACTGGTTGCGACAGCCCCGGAGAATATCCGTCACTTTATTGAACTTCGCGGAATCGGGATCATCAACGCGCGCCGTGCGTTCGGCATCAGTGCCGTAAAAATGACTGAAAACATCAATCTCTGCATCAATCTGGAAACCTGGGATAATACGAAAATATACGACCGGATGGGAACCGGAAATGAATATGCCGATTTTCTCGGAATCAAGGTACCTCTGGTAACGATACCGGTACGTCCCGGACGCAACCTCGCTGTTATCATAGAAATCGCCGCGGTTAACAGCCGTGATAAGAGAATGGGATATGATGCGACAAAGGATCTTCTTGCGAATCTCGGAATGGATTATTCCATGATCGAGCAGCCTGCACGCGAACGCAAACTGGATATCTGACGATAAGGAGCGCATTTTATGAATTATGAGGCGATTGCAGCTCTGTTGCGGGAAATACCCGAGGAGCAGCTTCGCATATCGGAAAACGAAGCGATGAGCCGCCATACGAGTTTTCGGATCGGGGGACCGGCCAGGCTGTATCTTGAAGTAATGAATGAAAAAGGGCTCATGGAGGTTCTGCGCATTCTGCAGAGCCAGTCTGTAAAGTTTCTGGTGCTTGGTTTCGGTTCAAATGTTCTTTTTTCAGATCAGAATTATGACGGCGCGGTGCTTAAACTGTCCGGTGATTTTAAATTAATCCGGCGTGAGGGAAACTGCCTCATTGCCGGGGCAGGAGCTTCGCTCCGGTCGCTTTGCGAGACAGCCCGTGATGAAGGACTGACCGGCCTTGAGTTTGCTTTCGGCATTCCCGGGAGTGTCGGCGGCGCGGTATATATGAATGCCGGAGCGTACGGCGGAGAGATCCGCGATGTCGCGGTTTCTGCCAGACATATGGATTATTCCGGAATCTCCGGATCCTTTCTCGGGGAAGAACTTTCCTTCGGGTACAGAAAAAGTGCCTACAGCGGAAAGAAGCTGATCGTTACCGAGGCAAAATTCCTGCTGGAAAAGGGCGATCACGGTGAGATTTCCCGCCGGATGGAAGATATTCTGGAACGCCGCCGCTCAAAACAGCCGCTCGAATTTCCGAGTGCCGGAAGTGTTTTCAAACGCCCGACAGGATATTATGCCGGAGCGTTGATCGAAGCTGCCGGTTTAAAGGGTGCATCGGTTGGTGCGGCGCAGGTCAGTGAGAAACACGCTGGTTTTATCATCAACCGCGGCGGCGCTTCCTGCGCGGATGTATGTGCGCTGATCGAAAAGATTCAGAAAGCCGTTTTTGAGAAAGACGGCGTTTTCTTAGAGCCGGAGATCCGGCGTATGCCTTGAGATGGAGGGTAAAATGGAATTTGTTGTTGTAACGGGAATGTCCGGGGCAGGAAAATCCTGCGCAATCGACGCGTTGGAGGATATCGGTTTCTTCTGCGTTGACAACCTTCTTCCAGAACTGATCGAACCGTTCTATCAGCTCTCGAAAACTTCTGAAAAAGAACGGATTGCTGTTGTTACCGACGTGCGCGGCGGAAGCCTTTTCGCCGGGCTTAACGATACACTGCGCAGGATGGAGGAAGCAGGAAATGATTTCCGTCTGATTTTTCTCGATGCGGATGACGAGATCCTGCTCAGGCGTTATAAGGAAACACGCCGCAAACACCCTCTGCTTGATATGTTCGGCGGTTCCGTTGAGGATGCGGTCAAGTTTGAGCGGGAAATTCTCGATACGGTCAAATCCCGCGCAGACTCACTGATTGATACAACAAACCTTTCTCCTCAGGAACTCAAGAGCCGTCTGATTTCGATGTTCCTGAATACCGCAGGCGGACTGCTGTTTACACGGGTGGAGAGCTTCGGCTTTAAGTACGGTGCGCCGCGTGAGGCGGATCTGATTCTCGATGTCCGCTGTCTGCCGAACCCGTATTATATTCCGGAACTGCAGGAAAAGACGGGACTCGACCGTGAAGTGTCCGATTATGTTTATTCGTTTGAAGAGAGCCGTGAGGTTCTTCGGAAATACCTCGATCTGATTGATTACATGCTTCCCCTTTTTGTCCGTGAAGGGAAGAGTCAGCTTGTGATTGCCATTGGGTGTACCGGAGGACATCATCGTTCAGTGGCTTTTGCTGAGAAAATTGGGGAACATCTGATTTCCGGGAACTGGAAAGTTTCCGTTGCGCATCGTGACATTCGAAAGTAGGCCTTAATGATGACTTTTTCTGCGTCGTTGAAAAACGAACTGCTCAGAGCGGAGTGCTTCGGGGAGCAGCGTCAGGCAGAAAGCTACGGGATGCTGCTTTTCTCGCGGCTTTTTTCTCTGCGGCAGAATGCCGTAACAACTGAAAACCGTTTGTTTGCACAGGAGCTCTCCGGCCGGATCGGGGAGCTCGGTGCGCTTTGTGAGGTGCGTTTCTCGCTCAGAAGAAAGGGAGAGGCATTTCACATTTCGATCCCGTTTGAGGGTGAGCGTGAAAAACTCCTTTCCGCTTTCGGATACAGCGGTCGGGAACTTTCACTGAGAATCCGCCCGCAGCTGTTGAAGAACGCCGCCTCACAGCGTGCGTTTCTGCGCGGAGCCTTTCTCTCGGCCGGATCCGTTTCTGATCCTTCGCGCGATTACCATCTTGAAATTGCGTCTGCTCACCGGGCGCTGATTTCTGACCTCGCATCACTTCTGCTTCAGAATCCGGAACTTGATCTCTCGCCCGGCCAAAGCAGCCGGGCCGGAAAATCTGTTGTTTATCTGAAAGACAGTGAAAAAATATCCGATTTTCTTACGTTCATCGGAGCGCCTCAGAGCGCGATGGAACTGATGCAGGCAAAAATGCTCAAAGAGGTCCGAAATTATGTTAACCGAAAAAGCAACTTTGAAACAGCCAACATTGATAAGACGGTAAAAGCGGCAGTAGAGCAGAATCTTGCGATTGAAAAAGTGATAGAGAAGAAGGGAATTGATTATTTTCCGCCATCGCTGCGTGAAATCGCGGCTCTGCGGCTGAGAAACCCGGAGATGAGCCTTCGTGAGCTTTCCGAAGAGCTGTCTCTGAGCCGGTCCGGAGTCAATCACAGACTGAAAAAAATACTTGAGATCGCGGAAGATCTCGACGACTGAACGGTAAAAAAAACTGAAAGGAGGCTTTGCCGGTGGGTTTTGTGCATCTTCATCTTCATACTCAGTATTCTCTTCTGGATGGCGCCTGCAAGATCGGTGAAGCGCTCGATCAGGCAAAGAGAATGGGGCAGAGTGCTCTGGCAATTACCGATCATGGTAATATGTATGGAGTCATTGATTTCTATAAAGAAGCGAAAAAGCGCGGAATCCGGCCGATTATCGGCTGTGAGGTTTATGTTGCCCCACGTTCAAGATTCCAGAAGGAACATGCGCTTGACGCTTCTCCGTCGCATCTCGTCCTCCTCTGTGAGAATAATGAAGGGTATACGAATCTGATGGAGCTGGTTTCCCGCGCCTGGACTGAGGGTTTCTATAACCGGCCGCGGGTCGATTACGAGCTTCTCCGCCGATACCATGGAGGGCTGATCGCTCTTTCCGCCTGCCTTTCCGGCGAGATTCCGCGGGCGATCCAGCGTGCGGATATGAAAGCGGCAAGGGAGAAAGCTGTGCTGTACCGGGAAATTTTCGGCGAAAATCATTTCTTCCTCGAACTGCAGGATCATGGAATCGACCGTCAGAAAACGGTTAATGCTGCTCTGGTCAATTTGTCACGTGAGCTTTCTATCCCTCTCGTCGCGACCAACGACTGTCATTGCGTGCTGCCGGAGGATGTGGAACTTCAGCGTGTGCTTCTTGCGATCCAGACCGGCAAGACGGTCAACGATCCGAATCTGATGGATATGGGTTCCGGAGAATTCTATCTCAAGAGCGAGACGCAGATGCGCGCACTTTTTCCCAACCAGCCCGACGCGGTCGAGAATACGGAAAAAATCGCGCAGAGATGCAGCGTTGAAATTGAGTTTGGAAAAATCCATCTTCCGGTTTTTACGCCGCCGAAGGGGGAGAATAGCGAAACATATTTCTCACGCCTGTGCCATGAGGGGCTCATGAAGCGATGCGGCGGAAATCCTCCGAAGGAATACACGGAGCGTCTGCGCTATGAGATCTCGGTAATCTCAAAAATGGGATTTGTCAACTATTATCTCATCGTTCAGGATTATGTTAACTACGCGAAGCGTGCCGGAATCCCGGTCGGTCCGGGAAGAGGATCCGGAGCAGGAAGTCTGGCGGCCTACTGTATCGGGATTACCGATGTTGATCCGATGCGTTTTAATCTTCTGTTTGAGCGATTTCTCAACCCGGAACGCATCAGCATGCCGGATTTCGATGTCGATTTCAGCGATGAGCGCCGCAGTGAAGTCATAGACTATGTGATTCGCCGTTATGGCGAGGACCATGTTTCTCAGATCGTCGCTTTTGATACAATGCTCTGCCGCGGTGCTATCCGGGATACCGGGCGGGCGCTTGGCATGAGCTACAGCCGCGTCGATACGGTCGCAAAGGCAATTCCGCATTTGTTCAAGGTTACGATAAATGAAATCCTTTCTGCAAAACCGGGAGAAAGTGCTTACAGTGAAGACTTCCTTTCAATGTACCGATCAGATCCTGAAATCCATGAGTTGATTGAGTTGGCTCGAAGAGTGGAGGGCACTCCTAGGCATCCGACAACCCATGCTGCCGGTGTCGTCATTACGGATAAGCCGGTTCGCGCCTATGTTCCGCTGGCGAAAAACGATGAAGCGGTTGTAACACAGTACACGATGACTCAGCTCGAGGAAATCGGACTGGTCAAAATGGATTTTCTGGGTCTTCGGAATCTGTCAATTATTGAGCATACCGAGGAAATGATCCGGAAGAAGGATCCGGATTTCAGTTTTGAGAATATTGACGATACGGATGAAGAAACATTCCGTATGATTTCAATGGGATACACCTTGGGTGTGTTTCAGCTTGAATCCGCGGGTATGAAACGCGTCCTGATGCAGTCGAAGCCGCGGTCGATCGAGGATCTTACCGCAATTATCTCGCTTTACCGCCCCGGACCGATGAGCTTTATTCCCGACTATATCAAAAACCGCTCCGATCCCGGGCACATTCGGTACGAGCATCCTCTTCTGGAACCGATTCTGAAAGAAACGGCCGGCTGCATCATTTATCAGGAACAGGTAATGGAAATCTGCCGAAGCCTGGCGGGTTATTCCTTCGGGCGGGCGGATCTGGTGCGGCGCGCCATGGCGAAGAAAAAGAACGAGGAGATGATCCGTGAGCGGAAATTCTTCGTTGACGGGATTGTCAATGAAGCCGGAGAAATTGAGGTGGAAGGCTGCGTTCGGCGGGGGGTGCCGCGGGCTGTGGCGGAAAAACTCTTCGATGAAATGGAAAGCTTCGCTTCCTATGCGTTTAATAAATCCCACGCTGCGGCCTATTCCGTTGTTGCGTTCCGTACAGGTTACCTTAAAGCACACTATCCGCGGGAGTATCTTTCCGCGCTTCTGACAAGCGTTTTGGGGGACAGCGGAAAACTTTCGGATTATATCGCAGAATGCTCACGGCTTTCGATCCGTGTCCTCCCTCCTCATGTCAATTACAGTGAAGACGGTTTTACTGTTGAAGGCAACGATATCCGCTTTGGTCTCGTCGCAGTCAAAAACCTCGGATTCGGACTGATCCGCACACTCGTCAAAGAGCGTGAGCGCGGAGGCCCGTTCCGTGATCTCTACGATTTCTGCAAGCGTATGGCTGGCAGGGAACTTAATAAAAAGGCGCTCGAAAGTCTGATCAAATCCGGCGCGCTTGATAATCTGGGCAACAATCGACGCGAGATGCTGAACTCATCGGGAGATGTTTTCGAAGCGGCTCAGAGCGCAGCGCGTCAGGCGGAGAGCGGTCAGATCGGTTTCTTTGATCTGCCTGAACTCAGAACACAGGATACTTTCAGAATCCCGGCCATGCAGGATGTCTCAGAGAGTGAGAAGATCGAGATGGAGCATGAGGTGACAGGTTTATACCTTTCTGCTCATCCGCTGGATCCCTATCGTCTGCTGTATACTGAAGCTGTAACAAAGCTTTCCGCGCTTTCTTCTCAGGAGAGTGATCTCCATGATGGTGATACGGTCGAAGTGATCGGTCTCCTGCAGGACATAACTGTCAAACAGACTAAATCTGAAAAACCGATGGCATTTCTCAACCTGGAGGATTATTCCGGCGCAGGCGAGATTCTTGTTTTTCCGGAGCTCTATCTGCGAAAGCGGGATGATCTGGCCGTGGGAGGAATATATCGCGTTCACGGAAAAATCAGTCTGAACGAAAACCGTCCCTCGAGTATTCTGGCGGAGCGCATCGATGCGGCTGAAAAACCTTCTGCAGGGAAGTATCCCGAAGAAGCGAAAGGACAGAAAACGGACACGGCGGGAGAAGCAAGGCCAAAGAAATCGAGCCGTCCGGGTCTTTATCTGCGTGTTCCGGATGAACACTGCGAGGAATACGAAAAAGCAATGAAATATCTTGCGATTTTTGAAGGGGAGACGCCTCTCTATCTGTATTTTACCGGTCGGAACACGCTTGTGCGCGCGCCGCAGGATCGTTTCATTACGCCGAATGAGCCGCTTCTGAGAGCGCTGAAAGCGCTTTTGGGAGAAAAAAACGTCGCCCTTGTGGAAAACAACAATTGACAAGAAATGCCCAAAAGATTTATCATTAAAAAAGAAAAAGCGCCTAACAAGCGCAATCAGAGTCAGGAGGAATCATCATGGCGAAGAAAAAGATTGCAGTTTTGACCAGCGGAGGGGACGCACCGGGAATGAATGCTGCAGTACGTGCGGTCGTGCGTTCCGGAATATATTTCGGCTTTGATGTTTACGGTGTTAACCGCGGTTATTCCGGCCTGATTGAAGATGATATCTATAAAATGAATCTGCGCAGTGTTTCCAATATCATTGGCCTTGGAGGAACGATGCTCCGGACTTCACGAAGCGCTGAATTTGCCACGCCTGCCGGTATCGAGAAGGCGGCGGCTGTCTGCAGATCAAGAAACTTTGACGGATTGATTGTCATAGGCGGAGATGGTTCCTTCCGCGGTGCCCTTGACCTGTCCAAAGCCGGTATCCCCTGTATCGGAATTCCCGGAACCATCGATAATGATATCGCCTGTACGGAATATACGATCGGTTTTGATACTGCGATCAATACCGCCGTTCAGATGACGGATAAGATTCGTGACACGACGGTTTCACATGACCGGTGCTGTGTTATTGAGGTGATGGGACGTCATTGCGGCGATATTGCGATCCAGACGGCGTTGGCTGTCGGCGCATTTGCCGTACTTGTTCCGGAAATAGAAATCGATTTCGAAAAAGACATCATTGAAAAAATGCGGGAAGCTGACAAGAAAGGCAAAAAACATTTCATCATTGTTGTTGCAGAAGGTGTCGGCAACACCCAGGAGATTGCGTACCGGATTCGGCAGGAGACGGGTTTTGATACGACCGTGACAATTCTCGGGTATGTTCAGCGGGGAGGCGCGCCTTCACAGCGCGACAGAACCGTGGCCGGCCTGATGGGGTACCGGGCAGTGGAACTTCTGAAAAACGGTGAAGACTGCCGTGTGGTGGTTATGAAAAACGGAGCTATCACAGATCTTGAAATCGGTGAGGCGCTTTCTATGAAGCGTGTATTTGACCGGGATAAATATAAGATCGCGCGCAGGCTATCAATATGATGATCCGGTTTGCTGAGCCGCAGGATGCTGCGGCTCTTGTCGCTATATATGCGCAGTCCGTTCCGACTACTGTGACGTTTGAAACACAGGTGCCTTCGGTTTCGGAATTTGAATCGCGCATTCGCTCGATTTCATCAAAATATCCCTATCTTGTCGTAACTGAGAACGGAAAACCGATCGGCTACGCGTATGCTCATGCCTTTTACATTGAAAGGGAGGCATATGCGCGAAGTGTGGAATGTTCCATCTATCTGGATGCTGCCGTTCAGCGGCGTGGAATCGGAAAGAAGCTTTATCATGAACTTGAGAGGGAGCTTCTGAAACGCGGGTTTCACAGCCTCTACGCTGTCATTACCGCAGAAAACACGGTAAGCCGCCGTTTTCATGAGAATTGCGGATTCAGTATTGCCGGAACACTTCATGAAGCCGGTTTCAAGGATGGAAGATGGCTTGATGTCGTCTTTTATGAGAAAATCCTGTAGAAATCTGTATCAGCGTCCGTTTCATATTTCTGCGAGCCTTTCAACCGCTGCGGAATTTACCTGATATACCGGTGTGTTCCTCCGCTGATTAGGATACAGTGCACGCGGGCTGGACACAAAAAATAAGGCTATTTACAAATTCATTTTTATGTTGACAAAGCACTTAAAACATGATAAAATGCAAAAGTCAGCAGAATATAGGGGCATAGCTCAGTTGGTAGAGCAGCGGTCTCCAAAACCGCGTGTCGAGAGTTCGAGTCTTTCTACCCCTGCCAAAAGGAAAAGCCACTCGTTGAGTGGCTTTTCCTTTTGGCACAGATTATTCAGACGTTCTGTAAGTCCGAGATAAAACACCTGCAGATTATTGTTTGTAATATATCTTTCAAAGAATCAGATTATTGAGATGCAATTATGAAGAAATGTGTAAAAATATTAACAAAAGAACCCATGCTTACCTTGTCGGTGGCTGCGGCTGTCGCAGGACTGATCATAACGCCGCCATCCGCCGGATTCCTTGGGAAGATTGACTGGCGCACTCTTGGAACACTTCTGATGATGCTTTGTGTGCTGGAGGGATTCAAGCAGGAGAATGTTCTCCAGCCGCTGGTTAACCTTGCAGGGCGCTTGAAGTCCATGCTCTCTCTTACACTGTTTCTTGTATTCGGTGTCTTTTTCTCTTCGATGTTCGTAACGAATGATGTTTCGCTCCTGATTTTTGTTCCCCTTACGATCCTTCTGTTTCGGAGTTCCGGGAAAGAGAAATACATTCTCCCGGTGATTTCCATGGAAAACATCGCGGCGATCCGGGGCTCTCTCCTTACGCCATTCGGCAGTCCTCAGAATCTCTTCCTCTATGGCCAGTCAGGGATAAGCTTCTGGAAATTTCTGCTTCACATGCTCCCGATGTGCCTTTCTTCCGGAATCCTGCTGATTCTGTTTATACTGTTTCTGTATCGGAAAGATCTTAAACAGAAAGCCGTTTTTGCGAGTGAAGATCAGATGTCTCCGGAGAATCACTCCCGGAAAAACATGTATCTTGTGCTGTTTGTTCTGATTCTTCTGGTAATTATTACGCGGACGAGGTACTGGCCGGTGGTACTGGGGGTCGTGATCGCGTGCATAGCTATTGCAGACCGGAAGCTGTTTCTCAAAGTTGATTATGCACTGATTTTTACCTTCCTGTGCTTTTTTGTTTTTTCTTCCTCAATTACAGGGAATGAGGCAATAGCGGGTTTCCTTGCGAGAACCGTCGCTGGAAGAGAATACTTCTGGGGAATCGGTCTCAGTCAGATTATCTCGAATGTTCCCGCGAGTATCGTTCTATATCCTTTTACCAGAAATTTCGCCGGGCTGATTTACGGAGTCGATACGGCGGGGCTCTGCTCAGTCATCGGGTCGCTCGCGTCCGTTATCAACTACCGGATCTATGTTCGGGAATATCCTGGAAAAGGGAGAGCGTTTCTCAAAACCTTTACACTCGTGAGCTGGGCGTTTTTCCTGATTGTTGTTATTCCGGGGTTACTGCTCTCCGGATGGGATTTCTTTTCCTGACGGTCATTTTCTTCTGGAAGTACGGCACCGGAGTTTCCTGCAATATGGAATTCTTAGGAGGATATAAATGGCTTTCCCATATCAAACCATTCTATTCGATTTCGACGGCACTGTTTTCGATACAGTTGAAGGAATCACGAAATCCATTCATTATGCTTTGGAGAAGCACGGAATCAGGTCGGAGATAAATGAGCTGCGCCAGTTTGCGGGACCGCCGCTGGTTGAGAAATTCATCGAAGTATACGGTGTAAGCTGGGAGGAAGCAGAACAGCTTGTTCTGGATTTTCGTGAACGCTATACACCGATTGGCGTTTTCGAAAGCGCTCCCTTTAATGGAATCCGGGAAATGCTTGAGACGCTCGGCAACGCGGGATTATGTTTGTGTATCGCGACTTCAAAACCCCAGGAGCCGACTGAACTGCTTCTCCGGCGTTCCGGGCTCGAAAAATACTTCAGATATGTGATCGGATCACGGGAGGGAATCAACGACCAGTCTAAAGCCCAGATCGTGGATTCTGTTATCCGAAAATGCGGCTGTGAGCGACGTAAGACTGTTTTGATCGGTGATACCAAATATGATGTCTTCGGAGCCGGAGAATGCGGGATTGACTGCATTGGTGTCGGATGGGGCTATGCGGCGGAAGGCGAACTCGAGAAGGCCGGAGCGATCGCGGTCGTGAAAGACGTGGCGTCGCTTCAGAAGATGCTTCTGGGCGGATAGACCGACGTTTCTGTGACATTTCGGATATTTTTCATAGAAACGGAAGACTTCCGGGATGAAGGATCGGATAGACCGAACAATTGATCAATCTGGCGGAATGTGCTATAATAAAACTCAATTACTCCAGTATTATTCAGAGATCTCGGAGGGAAAAATGTATTATATCGGAATCGATCTCGGCGGCACGACAATTGGCGGAGCGCTTGCTGATTCTTCTGGAAAACTTCTGGAAACAAAGCTGATTCCCACCAACATGCCGCGTCCGGCGGAAGCGGTTTGTTCAGATATCGCCGCGTTATGTATTTCACTTTGCGCAAGTGCGGGTGTCAAAATGGAAGAAGTCGGCGCGGTCGGTGTTGGTTCGCCGGGTGTTATTCACGATGGAATCGTGGAACGGGCGACACATTTGTCATTTGAAAACGTACCGCTTGCCGCAATTCTTGAGGAAATGCTTCATAAGAAAATTTATCTTCTCAATGACGGCAACGCCGCTGCGTACGGAGAATTTATCGCGGGAGCGGGGAAAGGTCTGTCAAGTCTTCTGATGCTGACGATTGGAACCGGAATCGGCGGTGGAATGATTATAGATGGGAAAATCTATTCCGGGTTTAACGGAGCGAGCGCGGAAATGGGACATCTTGTAATTGATGCTTCCGGACGGCCTTGCCGGTGCGGAAAGAGAGGCTGTTTCGAACGATACTGCTCTGCTGTGGCTTTGATTGACGATACAAAAACAGCGATGCGTGAGAATCCGGAAAGCCTGATGTGGGAGCTCTGCGGCGGCAATCTTGACGCGGTGGACGGTCATACTCCGTTTGATGCTGCGGAGAAAGGTGATCCCGCAGCCGCAAATGTAGTTGATAATTTTATGAAATATCTCTCGATTGGTGTCTCAAACCTCGTTTCGCTGATGCAGCCGCAGGTACTTTGTATCGGTGGGGGAATATCCGCCCGCGGAGATGCGATCACGATCCCGCTGAACCGATATGTTACGGCGCAGTCCTATATTCATGATGCGGACAGGCGTACGAAAATCCTTGCAGGGAAGCTTGCAAATCTTGCCGGCGTAATCGGCGCGGCGATGTTCGCAAAAGAAGAACTGCAGTCGGAAACTCTTCAATAGTTGAAAGAAAGACAAGCCCGAAGAATTCTTTAGCCCGAAGAATTCTTCGGGCTTGTGTCTGTATATGCGGAATGATACCATGAACGGGTAAAGTGTTCCTCTATAATTGATTGCATATCGGATCGGAATGTGGTATCCTTATAAAAGCACAGACGCTGCAGTAAATGATTCTGTTTTCGGAATTCCCGTGTTGTCTGTGGACTGATTTGAGGAGGTTACCGTTAAAATGAAGGCACCGTTTTCTGCCTATCTCGAATCGATCGAGCCTGCGCTTCGGTCTCTTGTCGAGATTTTGGGCAAACAGTATGAATACGTCAGTATTCTGTCGACTGACTCCGTCGGATTTCAGCTGACTCTGTCGCAGCACAGCAAATCCGTTACCAATCAGAACAGAACCACTGAGCGAGGCAGCGTTGTCCGTGTTTACCGCGGCGGCCGTTACAGTGAATTCGCTTTCAATGAATTTGATCGGGAAAAGGTAGCGGAAAAAGCGGCGGAGATTTCGGCTGAGCTTGAAAAACAGTTTTCACTTTTGGAACTCTGCGCGTGCGAAACCTATGATACCCCGGTACTTGACGATGAACCCATCGAGTTATTCTGTGAAAAAGAGGCTGAGATCCTTCCGGAAACAGCAGATACCGCGAAACTGATTGATGAACTGATGAGCGTCTCGGATCTCGGTGTCAAAACGATTCCCGGTGCACTGGATTGTCAGGCGGGCGGTTCCTCGACCCATATTTCGAAACTGTTTCTGAGCCGCAATCGGACAATGCGTCAGAGTTATGTTTATACCGAGGGAATGTATGCCGCTTTTGCACCGAGCAAAAATGGTGAGATGAAAATGGTTTACGAGGGCGTTTCCGGCCTTTGCGGACCTGAAATCCTGTTCACAATCAAAGATAAAATCCGGGAAGCTCCCAAAATTATGGAGGATGTTCAGGGAAGCGGCAAGATTGTCCCCGGTGAATACGATGTTATCACCGCGCCGGATGTTACCGGCCTGATTGCTCATGAAGCATTCGGACATGGTGTCGAGATGGATATGTTTGTGAAAGGGCGGGCACTCGGCGCAGATTATATCGGTCAGCGTGTCGGCTCTGAACTTGTTACCATGCACGAAGGTGCACTCTGTGCGGAAAGTGTTACCGGCTACGCCTTCGATGATGAGGGAACACTCGCCGGAGACGTAACCGAAATCGATCACGGAATACTCAGAACTGGAATCTGTGACGCGCTTGCGGCAAAACGTCTGGGTGTCCGTCCGACAGGCAATGGCAAACGCGAAAATTACGCACATAAAGCCTATACCCGGATGACAAACACGATTTTCGATTCCGGCAGCGATTCACTGGATGATATGATCGCTTCAATCAAATTCGGATATCTGCTCGCCGGTTCGGAGAGCGGAATGGAGGATCCGAAGCACTGGGGCATTCAGTGCATCATCGGACGGGGATATGAAATCAAGGACGGAAAACTGACAGGAAACGTTGTTTCTCCGATTGTCATGACCGGATATGTTCCCGATCTGCTTGGAAATATCTCAATGACGTCAGGGGATCGCTGTGTTTTCGGCACCGGAGCCTGCGGCAAAGGACATAAGGAATGGGTAAAGGTCGCAGATGGCGGTCCGTATCTTAAAACGAAAGCGAGGCTCGGATAAATGTTTGATGTGTTGAAGAAGAAACTTGAAGCACTCGGTGCGGCCGGCTGGGAGCTGACCGAAACGGAAAAACGCGGATGGGAATTCTACTTTATCCGTCATCAGCTTGATCAGAACCGGGTGGTGGAAACACGCACCTACTCAGTAAAAATATACCGCAGTATCGAAGACGGAAAATATCTGGGTAGTGCCTCGGACGTCATTTCTCCCACGATGAATGACGAAGAGATTGACCGGCGTATCGCGTCAGTCTGGGAGCAGGCAGCGCTGATCCGAAACCCGATGTATAAACTGGTTTCAGAACCGATTAACATTCCGGATAAGAACAATCCGGTTGATCTTGAAAAAATCTCACGTGATTTTATTGAAACGTTTGCGGGTGTTGCTGAGACTTCCGGCGAGGATATCAATTCCTATGAGATATTTGTTTCATCACTTTCACGCCGTTTTCTCAACTCCAACGGCGTCGCATATTCCTGTGTCTACCCGAGTTCCACCATTGATCTTGTAGTCAATGCGCGGCGTGAAGGCCATGAGATCGAACTGTTCCGCTTTATAACATGCGGTACCTGTGATCGGGAAAAGCTCAGAAAAGACGTGGAAGATGCACTGCGTTTCGGAAAGGACCGTCTTGTAGCGAAAAATACTCCGAAGCTTCAGAGCGGTGCAGTCGTTTTTTCAACAGCGGATGCGTGCGAAATCTATGATTATTTCCTTTATCAGATGAACGCCTCGCTTAAAATCCGGAAAATCAGTTCCTATGAGATCGGTCAGCCGATCTGCGATAAATTCGAGGGTGATATTCTGAGTGTAAAAGCGGTATCAAGTCTGCCGAATTCTTCACGGGATTATCCTGTGGACGGAGAAGGCTCTGTTATTGAGGACCGTTATCTGATTCGTGACGGTATTCCGGAGAATTTCTACGGGACGCGTCAGTTTGCGCAGTATCTGGGACTTGAAAAAAGTTCCAATGTTCAGAACGCTGTCTTCTCGGGCGGAAAAGGCGATGCCGCGTCGGTTCGTTCAGGAGATTATCTTGAAGTGGTCGACTTTTCGGATTTCCAGGTTGACCCGATGAGCGGTGATATAGCCGGCGAAATCCGGCTCGGGTATTTGTGCCGCGGGGGCAAAATCACTCCGGTTACCGGCGGTTCAATCTCCGGCTCGCTTCCTGCCGCAGTTTCGACAATGCGATTCTCGAAGGAAAGCGTGCAGTACGATACACTTATGATTCCGGCGGTCACCAGACTTGAGAATCTGCGGATTACCGGTATCGCTGAACTGGAAGATTAAGCGGATTCAACTCTGATATACGAAAAAAACTCCTCATATTGAGGAGTTTTTTTCGTGCCTTTTTGTATTCTGCTTTTTGTGAGGAAAGAAATGATAACGGATCAGAAAGCCCATGTTCCGTTGCGGAAAATCGGAACAATGTCTCCGGAGGTGGTGACTGCGTCAATCGAAAGGTCCGCGCATCCGATCATAAAGTCAACATGATTCATTGAGTCATTGATTCCAAGCTTGCGGCATTCTTCAAGAGTTTTTTCCTCAAAGTTGCGTATGGTATCGGCAAAGCCCATACCCAATGCCAGATGGCATGCCGCATTCTCGTCAAAGAGCGTGTTGTAGAAGAGCAGTCCGCTTTCACGGATCGGAGAATCATAGGGAACAAGCGCGCACTCCCCGAGATAGGCGGAGCCTTCATCCGCTGTAATGATATTCTTCAGGAGCTGCTCGTTCTTTTCTGCATGCCATTCCACTGCTTTGCCGTTCTCAAAACGGATCCAGAAGTCTTCGATGAGCTGTCCCTCGTAGCTAAGCGGCATGGTCGCTACAACTTTTCCTTCCGCTACTCCACGTTTTGGGGAAATGAAGCATTCTTCAGACGGGATATTGGGATTGAAAAAGATTCCCTGCAGGCTTGTGTCTCCGCCTCCCTTGAAAATCGCCTCCGGAATCATTCCAACAGTAAAATCGGTTCCGTTGGAAGAAGTATAGTGCAGCTTTTCAATTGAAAGAGAATTGAGATGATCGCAGCGATCTTTGAGATCTGCATTGTGCCTTTCCCATGCGGTAACGGGGTCATCATCGACACGGCTTGTCGAAAGGATCGCTTCCCAGAGCTTTTCGACGGCCTGATGCTTCGAAAGACTCGGGAAGAGCTTTTTTGCCCAGGCCTCTCCTGGTGCTGCGGCGATACACCACTGATACTTGTTTTCAAGCGCGTCGGTGTACGGTTTTGTCTGGGGATAACGTTTCTGCTGAATTTTCAGCATCTTGTTCTGATTGATGCCGCGAAGGCCGTCAGGATCGTCGGAGTCGATATAGATCCGGCAGGGTATTTCTTTGAGATAATGCTCGAACCGGGCTTTCTGGTATTCAGTCAGATTGCCGAGTGTTTTGACCGAACAGTAACGGATGTTGATTTTCTCCATCGGTGAATAGTACCAGTCGATTACAACACGCTTTGCACCAAGTTTGTAGCATTCCTCGGCTACCATCTTCACGAAATCCGGCTGATCGAGGCCTGCGGAAATGAATACTTCCTGACCTTTCTGAACATTGACACCGCATTTTGCAATCAGATGAGCATATTTTCGAAGAACAGTTTTTTTCATATAAGATCCTCCTTTAGGCGGCATAACCGCGACAGTTCGCTATCATTATAACACAAGGCAGGGGAGAAGGAAATAGTTTCTTTTCGAATCTCTGCGCTTATTGCATTTTATGATATCATCGGTTATAATCGAGATAACGAAGAAAAAAAGGAACGAAGAAAATGAAGTATGATTTTACGACTCCAATTGACCGTACAGGCGTTCACGCAATCGCGGTTGACATGATTCCGGTCAAAGGCGCTGAAGTAAAAGAAGGTTTCTCAAGAATACCGATGTGGGTTGCGGACATGAATTTCCGGACTGCTCCCGCAATTCAGGAGGAAATCATTCGACGTGTGGAGCATCCGACATTCGGTTACTCTTCGATCCCTGATGAGTATTATGACCGGATTCTGAATTTCCAGAAGACACGTAAAGGGCAGAAAGATATCACAAAGGAATGCGTGGGTTATGAAAACGGCGTTCTCGGCGGTGTGGTTTCCGCTTTAGGTGCGCTTTGCTCAAAAGGCGACCCGGTCCTGCTGCATTATCCTACATATATCGGTTTTACAGGCGTTCTGGAAAACAACGGCTATAAAATTGTTCACAGTCCGCTCGTACGCGATGAAAATGGAGTATGGCGGATGGATTTCGAGGATATGGACCGCAAAATAAAGGAAAACAGGATTCACGCAGCGGTATTCTGTGCACCGCACAATCCCTGCGGCAGAGTATGGGAACGCTGGGAACTGGAGAAAGCCTGGGAGGTCTATAAGGAAAACGACGTTTACGTCGTATGTGATGAAATCTGGTCGGATATCATTTTAAACGGTCATCAGCATATTCCGCCTCAGACCATCTCCGAAGACGCAAAGATGCGAACAGTCTCTTTCTACGCACCTACAAAAACATATAACCTTGCGTCACTGCAGGGTTCCTACCATGTAATCTATAATTCATATCTGCGCGACCGCATTGCCCGCGAGGCTTCACTCTCGCACTATAATAACCCGAATCTGCTTTCGATTTACGCGCAGATCGGTGCTTACAGTGAAGCGGGAATCGAATGGGTTGATCAGCTCTGTGAGGCACTTACGAAAAATGTGAATGACGCCTGCGATTATATTGCGGCGCATTTCAAAGGTGTGACGCTCTCGAAGCCGGAAGGCACTTATATGCTTTTCCTGGATTGCGGAGACTGGTGCCGTGAGCATGGCAAAACACTCGACGAGCTGCTCAAAGCAGGAATCGAGGTCGGTGTTATCTGGCAGGACGGGCGTCCCTTCGGCGGTGATTATACGATCCGTATGAATTTGGCCCTTCCAAACGCGCTGGTGATGGAAGCGTTTGAGCGCCTGAAAAAATATGTCTTCTGTTCGGAATAAACCTGGGAACAATCAAATGACCATATATAACTGAAAGGAGCTATCAGAATGAACGTAAAACAGTATATCAGCTACCGTGCCGGCGGCGACGTCGTCCAGAAGGAAAAAGAAATCCCGGTAACGCTCGAAAGCGATGAACCGAGATACATCGAGTCGGATTTTGTAAATCTGTATCCGCAGTATCTCTATCAGGAAATCGAAGGATTCGGCGGTGCGATGACCGGCACAAGTGCATATCTGTATAACCGCATGGATCCCGAGACGCGCAAAAAGGCCCTCAAGGAATGGTTTGTGGACTACAATTACAAGTTCGTACGTGTTTCCCTCGACAGCTGCGACTATTCACTCGAGGAATATCAGGCGGTGGAAGATCCGATCGCTGATCCGGAACTTAAAACATTCTCGATCAAGAAGGACAAAGAAGAGATTATTCCGATGCTCAAGGAGGCAATTGCCATCGCGAAGCATCCCATCTCCGTTCTCGTTTCACCATGGTCTCCGCCGAAACAGTGGAAGACCAACCCGGAAAAGCCAAGCTTCCCTGGAATGGCGAACAACCCCTTCTTTGCGAGCTTCGATTACGATCATCCGAATCGCAACCGCGGCGGCTCCCTGAAGCCGGAATACTATGGTTCCTGGGCGAAATATGTCGTCAAATTTATCCAAGCGTATCTCGCTGAGGGAATCCCGGTAACGATGCTTACCATTCAGAATGAACCGCGTTCCGCCACTCCGTGGGACAGCTGTGTCTGGACAAGCGAACAGGAGAAGGTTTATCTGCGTGATTATCTCTATCCTGAGATGAAAAAGGCCGGTCTGACTGAGAAAGTCGGGATTTTCATCTGGGACCACAATAAAGAGAGAACACTTGAACGTGCCTGTGAAGTCATCGACGCGGATACGCTTCCGATGGTTGCCGGAATCGCATTCCATGGATACACAGGGGATCATTTTGAACAGATCAACAAACTTACGGAAATCTTCCCGGGCAAAACACTGATGCAGTCCGAACTTTGCGGTCTCCATCGCCCCGGCCGTGCAGGAATGCCGCGTTTTAACGAGTTCATTAAGGAAACGCCGGAATCGGTGGAATACGATGATGCCCTGCTTTATGCTCATGATCTGATCGGAAATCTTAACGCCGGCATGAACCGCTGGATCGACTGGAATCTGATCGTCGATGAAGAGGGCGGCCCCCGTCATGTGGCCGGCGGTTTTACGGCGGCAACGATCGCGGCTGAAGACGGCACCTACCGCAAGGATCTGACCTTCTATTATCTCGGTCATTTTGCAAAATACATTCTCCCCGGAGCAAAAAGAATGCTTGTCTCGAAATGCGATGATAAGACGGACATCGTCGCCGCACGCAACACAGACGGATCGATCGCTGTCGTTGTTCTGAACCGCGGTGACCGCGACACAGGATATGTTCTTCGCTGGGATGGAAATCTTGCAAGAATTCATTTCCCGGCTCATTCGATCAGCACGGTGATCATCTGAGCTGACGTCCTGCCTGTACGGAAAAAACCCGAAGAATTCGGAAAACCGTCCTGAAACAGGATTTGCTGCCTGCGGTCAGACAATCAACACGAAAAGCGAAAAAGGTGTGCGCACACAAAGCGCACGCCTTCTTTGCGGACTTTTTTCTTTATTTAGAATTCGAATATTCTGATTCATGTTTAAACTGTGATGTTTTACAGTCTGAGGTGTCAATTTGAAAACTATTTTTAAAAACACGGTTCTGCGCCGCTTGGCTCTGATTAATCTCTTTTTCGGCGCCGCGGAATGTCTCTTTATTCAGCGCGCGACATTTCTGTCGGAGAACGGTCTGACCCCTTCCCAGATCGGATTGGTTTTTTCAATTATGAATCTTACCGGAACGTTCGCACCGCTGATCGGCGGGGCGCTCGCCGACAAAGTGTTTTCGCGCTATAAAATGTACCTGATGTCGATTATCGGTTTCGGACTGCTTGCTTTTTTTATGCCTCTGTCCGCAAAAGTACGTTTCGGCGGTCTGATCCTCTCGATGGTCTTCATGCCGATGCTCCAGTTCTTTCATCCGATCGGCAGCACGATGATCGCGACATGCTCAATCAATGCCGTCTATACGGTCAAAAACGTAGACTATTCCTACCTGCGGCTCTGGATGTCTTTTGGATTTACCGTCGCGAATCTCAGTACATCACCGCTGATTGATGCCTTCGGAATCAATGCACCGTTTTACGGATCAATTGTGTTCTTTATCATGATGTTCCTTCTTCGCTCCACAATCCGCCGTTCGGAAACGGCTCCTCAGAGTGAAAAAAGAACAGTTACCGCTTCCACGGGAGGCGGGTTTCGCACGCTTTTCAAGAATTATTATATTCTTTCCTTCACGATCCTTGCGATCATCTACGCTGCTGCAGGAAACTGCTACAGTTATGTCAATTATTTTCTGAAGGAGCACCAGATCGATGCTTCAAAGATAGGAATCGTTGCCGGAATCAAGGTTATCGGAGAAATCCTGGTAATGCTGCTGCTTCCGCGTCTCAAACGGTTTCTTTCGCTCTCAGGACTCCAGGCTCTCGCCGGAATTTTTCTCTGCGCGGAACTGATTGGCATGCTTTTTGTCCGCTCGCTGCTGCCGCTTCTGCCGATTGTCATGCTTGGCGGTATCGGCAATGGAATCTCGCTTTCAAGCGCCGGCCTTTATGTTCGGGCGATGGCACCCCGCGGCCTTGAAGCTACCGCGCAGTCACTCTGGGCAATGGGCTCAAATCTTGGAGGAATCGTCCTCTCGTATATTTTCGGACGAATCATCGACACGCGCGGTGTTCTGGCCAACTACCGGTTTGGCCTTCTTCTTGAGACAATTTGGGTTGCTCTGTTTATTATGACGCTTGTTGTCGGACGGTATATTCTGAAAAAGCCGACTGCCTGTCCGCTCTTTTTTTCCAGGGGAGAGGCACGTTTCAATGAGAC
>ONSY01000146.1 GCA_900320605.1 uncultured Eubacteriales bacterium
AAACCGCTCAGTAATGAGCGGTTTTTTTCGTTGCATCGGATTGTTTCAGAACCTATCATGTTATCCGGAAACAAAGCCGGGCAACAACTTTCGGGTTTCTTTTTATAACGGCGGAAAGTCGGAACATTGCTTTTTTTCACGGAAGATAGCGAAATTAATGCTTTACAAATATGAATGATCGTGATAGAATAGTTTCAATTAAGAAGGAAAAGGTGCTCTTACGATGACTTTCAGCTTTTCTGTCGAATACGATTATTATTACTGCTTTACTCGTTATTTCGCGGTAGGGCTTCTTCGTGTTCTCTCATAAAGCCGGTCTGAAAAGAAAACCTGATTTTTCGGCTCTGCAGAGGTGAACGCGTCTGCGGAGTTTTTTTATGGAAAAAGGAGCTAAACGACATGATTATCGTTCTTCGGGAAAACACGGACAAGGGAAAACTTGAAAATCTGACAAACTGGCTTACCAGTCAGGGACTGAAACTGCATTTCAGCGAAGGACTTCATTCAACGATCCTCGGCCTGGTCGGTGATACGACGGCAATCGATATCGATCTTCTCAAAGCGCTTGATATCGTTGAAGATGTCAAGAGAATTCAGGAACCGTATAAAAACGCAAACCGGAAATTCCATCCGGCTGACACGGTGATTGAGGTCGGCGGCGTAAAAATCGGCGGCGGCACCTTCCAGATTATCGCGGGACCCTGTTCCATCGAGACACAGGAGCAGATCACCAGTGTGGCTCAGAGCGTCAAAGACGCCGGAGCGTCGATTCTTCGCGGCGGCGCGTTCAAGCCACGTACCTCTCCGTATTCCTTCCAGGGCCTCGGTGCCCAGGGACTCGATCTGCTGATCGCGGCAAAGGAAAAGACAGGGATGCCGGTTGTTACAGAAATCATGAATCTTGAGCGTCTCCCGCTTTTTGATAAGGTGGATATCATTCAGGTCGGAGCAAGAAACATGCAGAATTTCGACCTGTTAAAAGAACTCGGAAAAACCAGAAAACCGATTCTTTTAAAACGCGGCCTTGCCAATACGCTCGAGGAATTCATCATGAGCGCGGAATATATTATGGCAGGCGGCAATGAACAGGTGATCCTCTGCGAACGCGGAATCCGGACCTTTGAGACGGCTACGCGCAATACCCTGGATCTCTCCGCGATTCCGGTGCTTAAAAAAATGACCCATCTGCCTGTCTTTGTGGATCCGAGCCACGCAACGGGAGTGGCTTCGCTTGTCGCTCCGATGGCTTTGGCTGCAACGGCAGCCGGAGCTGACGGTCTGATGATTGAAGTCCACAACGATCCGCCGCACGCCTGGTGCGATGGTGCGCAGTCACTGACTCCGCAGGCGTTCGCAGACCTTGTGAAAGCGGTACAGGGAATCCGTCCGTTCGCGTACTCGTATCAGAAGGAGGCGTGACAAGAATGAATGTTGGAGTAGTCGGCCTCGGCCTGATCGGAGGCAGCCTTGCGCGCGCTTTGAAACATGATACAAACGAGACGGTTCTCGGATACGATATTGACCGCTCCGTCATCTATAAGGCGAAGCTTCTTGAGGCGATCGACCAGGAGCTGACACCTGAGTTGATTTCCATCTGTGATGTACTGCTGATCGCGCTGTATCCGCAGGATACGGTGCGTTATGTAAAAGAAAACTGCCGGTATTTCAAAAAAGACCTGATTGTAATGGACTGCTGCGGCGTCAAGGAATATGTCTGCCGCGAGCTGATGCCGCTTGCGGATGAGAAGGGGTTCTGCTTTATCGGTGCTCATCCGATGGCGGGGATTGAACGTTCCGGCTTCGACCATTCAAACCGTACGATGTTCCAGAACGCCTCGATGGTGCTGGTGCCTCCGAAGGATGTTTCCATCGAGACGCTTGAGCGTGTCAAGAAATTCTGGGGAGCGATCGGCTTCTCGAATCTGTCGATCACTTCCGCTTCGGAACACGACCGAATTATCGCCTATACCTCACAGCTTGCGCACGTCGCGGCAAGCGCATACATAAAGAGTCCGACCGCGCTCGATCATACCGGCTTTTCGGGCGGCAGTTACAAGGATATGACCCGCGTCGCGCGGCTCAATGAAAAAATGTGGACAGAACTGTTTCTTGAAAACCGTGATCCGCTTGTGAAAGAAATCGATCAGCTGATCTCCGAACTTCAGAAATACAGCGACGCGATCCGTACGGGAAACGAAGAGGAACTGTTCCGTCTCCTGAAAGAAGGCAGGGAACAGAAGCTCGAAGCCGACAGAAAGGACCTTAAGGAATGAGAAGCGTACCGGTTTACGCCGCAAAACCCTATGAAGTAAAAATTGGCGAAGGCCTGATCGGATGCTGCGGGGAAGAAATCCGTAAGTTTTCGAACGCTGTCCGCGCTGCGATCGTAACGGACCACACAGTCTCGGCACTCTATGAAGAGTCTGTGAGACAGTCCCTTGAGAGTGCGGGAATCAGCGTGTGCTCTTTTTCCTTTCCGGCGGGAGAGGAATCGAAAACGCTTGAAACCTATGGAAAGCTCATTCGTTTTCTTTCAGAAGAAAACCTCAGCCGTTCGGATCTGATTGTTGCTCTCGGCGGAGGGATTCCCGGAGATCTCGCGGGGTTTGCCGCGGCAACGTATCTTAGGGGAATTCCTTTTGTCCAGATCCCGACCACGTTTCTCGCAGCGATTGACGCTTCTGTCGGCGGAAAGACCGCGGTCAATCTGCCGAAAGGAAAAAACCTTGTCGGTGCGTTTTGTCAGCCGTCGCTGGTCCTTTGCGATCCTTCGTCGCTGCGGACGCTGCCGGAGGAGATATACTCCGACGGAGCCGCGGAAGCGATCAAGTACGGTGTGATTGAGGGACGTGATCTTTTTGAGAAAATCGCGGCCGGAAACTGGCGGGAACAGCCTCAGGAGATCATTGAGCGCTGCGTCGCGATCAAGGCGCGAATCGTCCGGGAAGACGAGTTCGATACCGGAGCCAGGCAGATACTCAATTTCGGACACACGTTCGGTCACGCAATTGAGAAACTGAGCCATTATGAAATTTCTCACGGGAAAGCAGTCGGCATCGGGATGCTCATGGCGGCCAGGGCCGCGGAACGGTTCGGGATTTCACGGGAAAACTGCGCTTTGCCAATCGCCGAAGCACTCAAACAGAATGGACTGCCGCTTTCCTGCGGCTTCTCAGCAGCAGGTCTGGCCGAAGCGGCTTATTCCGATAAAAAAAGGAGCGGCGTCACTGTTCGGATGATATTCCCGGAAGTGATCGGCCGATGTGTAATACGGCCGGTTCCCGTCGGGGAACTCGAAGCTTTTTTCAGGGCGGGGATGGAAGAATGAATCTGAAGATCATACCGAAAAAGCCTTCCGGAACAGTCGAGGTCATTTCCTCGAAATCAGCCGTTCATCGCCTGCTGATCGCGGCGGCGCTTGCCGACAGAGCAACGAAAATATCCCTGCACGGCCTTTGTGATGATATTCTGGCAACGGTTGACTGCCTGCGCGAGCTCGGTGCCGAGATCGCAGTGGAAAAAGACAGCCTGACTGTTATTCCGGTTCGAATCCGGAAAGAAGCGGTGCGGCTTAACTGTCGGGAAAGCGGCTCTACGCTGAGGTTCCTTCTGCCGGTTGCGGCTGCACTGTATGACAGCTTTGAAATGAGCGGGACCGGGCGGCTGCCGGAGCGGCCGAACGGGCCCTTGATCGCTGCGATGCGGGAGAACGGCGTTTCTTTTTCTTCGGAAAGCGTGCCTCTTGCCGCTTCGGGAAAGCTCTCAGGCGGAAAGTTCCGCGTCCGGGGAGATATCAGTTCCCAGTTTTTAACGGGACTTCTTCTTGCGCTGCCGCTGCTGTCAGAAGGAAGCACCATTGAGCTGACTACGCCACTTGAAAGTGCGGGCTATGTTGATATGACACTGGCTGCGATGAAAACCTTCGGCGCAGAAGTAGAGTGTATTGATCACATTTATCGTATCTCCGGGAAAAGCGGCTACCGGTCGCCGGGGAGTGTTTCCGCGGAAGGAGATGAGTCGGCGGCGGCGTTTTTCTATGCGGCGAATTATCTCGGCGCCGGATTCGACATCCGCGGTCTTTCTTCCGCGACGCTTCAGGGAGACCGGAAATTCCGTGAGATCATAAAAACGCTGACAAGCGACGCGGCTGTCATCGACGGAAGTGAAATTCCTGATCTGATTCCGCCTCTTGCCGTCTGTTCGTGCGCGGTAAAAGGTACGGTCCGGATTGAAAAAATCGGCCGCCTGCGCTATAAGGAAAGTGACCGGATCAAATCGACTTGCGCGATGATCCGCTCGCTCGGCGGTAAATGTGAGGCTGGAGATGATTTTCTCGTTATAAACGGAACAGGAGTACTGAGGGGCGGTACGGTCGACAGCTTCGGAGATCACCGGATCGTCATGAGCGCCGCGGTTGCCTCCTGCATCTGCGGAGAACCTGTTTTGATTCTGGGAGCGGAGGCTGTCAGCAAGTCCTACCCGGAGTTTTTTGAAATATGGAATGAAAGAGGAGGCGAAGCGCATGTCGTCGACATTCGGAAATAAGCTGAGAATCTCTGTGTTCGGGCAATCCCACGGAGAAGGGCTCGGTGTTGTCCTGGATGGCCTGCCGGCCGGGCTTTCGATCGATCTAACCCGGATTGGGGCTTTCTTATCCCGGCGGGCGCCCGGAAAAAAGGCGGCATATTCAACCGCACGGCGGGAAAGTGATGAGCCTAGGATCCTTTCCGGGCTGGTTGAGGGAAAAACCTGCGGCGCACCGCTTTGCGCCGTGTTTGAGAATAACGATGCCCGTTCAAACGACTACGAAAGGATGCGCTTTCTGCCGCGCCCCGGTCACGCGGATTATCCCGCGTTTGTGAAACACAAAGGGTTTAACGATATCCGCGGCGGCGGGCACTTTTCCGCTCGGCTTACCCTTCCTCTCTGCTTTGCGGGAGCGGTCTGTCTGCAGATTCTGAAGGAGAAAGGAGTTTCCATCGGCGCACATATCCTCTCTGTAAAAGATATCTGTGATGTTCCTTTCGATCCGGTTGAGGTTGACGAAGCGGCGCTTTATCTTCCGAAGGAACGGCAGCTGCCGGTTCTGAATGCCGATGTGATTCCTCAGATGGAGAAACTCTTTGAGGAAACCGCCGCTGCGGGTGATTCCGTCGGCGGTGTAATCGAGTGCTGTGTCCTGGGGCTTCCGGTCGGTCTCGGCGAGCCGATGTTCGACGGACTTGAGAACCGCCTCTCTGCGTCAGTTTTCGCTGTTCCCGCAGTCAAGGGGATTGAGTTCGGAGCCGGATTTGAAGCCTCGCGCCTTTTCGGAAGTGAAAACAACGATCCCTTCTGTTATAAAGACGGGAAGGTTAAAACGAAAACAAACCGTCACGGCGGGATTTTAGGAGGACTTTCCTCGGGGATGCCGCTTGTTTTCCGGGCAGCGATGAAGCCGACTCCGTCGATCGCGATCGAGCAGGATACTGTCAATCTGCAATCAGAGGAAAACGCCAAACTCACGGTGACAGGCAGACATGATGTCTGTATTGTTCCGCGCGCTGTACCCTGTATTGAAGCGGCGGCGGCGATTGCGCTTGCTGATCTGATGATTTAAGAGGAGCGGAAAATGAAAACGTTAGACGATTACAGAAACAGAATTGATGAAATCGATGATCAGCTGATCGAACTGTTCCGCGCACGTATGGACGCGGCGTTTGAGATCGCAAAAATCAAAAAAGAGCAGAATCTTCCGGTACTGAATACCGCGCGTGAACGCGAGATTATCGTCCGGATGGCGGAAAAAGCCGGAGACGGGCTTTCTATGTACGCAAAGGTTCTTTATTCCACGCTCTTCGATCTGAGCCGAAGCTATCAGACCCGGTACCTTTCCAGAAAATCCTCGCTGACGGAACGGATTGAACAGGCGCTTCTGAAAGAGCAGCGCGATTTCCCTCAGAAAGCGGTTGTTGCGTGTCAGGGCGTTGAGGGAGCATATTCCCAGCTTGCCTGCGATCAGCTGTTTGAGTTTCCTTCAATCATGTATTTTACCTCCTTCGAGGGAGTCTTTCAGGCGGTCAACAGCGGGATGTGCCGCTACGGAATTCTGCCGATAGAAAACAGTTCCTTCGGATCTGTGAACGAAGTCTATGACCTGATGAGCCGTTACAGTTTCCAGATAGTCCGCAGTATAAAGCTTAAACTGAACCATTGCCTTCTTGGGAAAAAAGGCACAAGACTGTCGGAAATCCGCGAGGTTTTTTCTCATCGTCAGGCGATCGGTCAGTGTTCCCGGTTCCTGAAGGATATGCCCGGCGTAAAGGTTACAGAATGTGAGAATACGGCGGTAGCAGCGCAGATGGTTCTGAAGAGCGAACGGAATGATGTTGCGGCGATCTCCTCCCGCGATTGCGCCAGACTTTACGGACTTCAGATTCTTTCTGATGAGGTTCAGAACAGCGATCACAATTATACGAGATTTATCTGCATCTCCCGTGAAACGGAGCTGTACAGCGGGGCAAACCGGATCAGCATGATGCTTACCCTGCCGCATCGTCCCGGATCTTTGTACCGCGCAATCGCGAAGTTTTCTGCGCTTGGCGTCAACTTGACGAAGCTGGAAAGCCGTCCAATCACAGGAAGTGATTTTGAGTTTCTCTTCTATTTCGATATGGAGGCGTCACTTCATTCCGAAGAGGTTGTCAGACTGCTGGCGTCTTTTGAGGAAGAATCTGAATTCTTTGTTTTTCTGGGGAACTATTATGAGTCTTGAATTCGG
>ONSY01000183.1 GCA_900320605.1 uncultured Eubacteriales bacterium
ACTTCGCTGCTTAAGTGAGAATTGGCCCGTGAGGGCAGATATATCTGTCCCTCCTTGACTGCCTTTCTGCACACTGATGGCAGCCGGTCAAGGGTGGCCGCAGGTCACTTGCGAAGCCCTTGACCGGATGACAGCAGGGTGCTATTCGCTATGCTTTACCCAAAGAAAATCTCTGTCAACCTTGTTCGGTTACCAGAGATTTCTTGTGTCTATCTTGTTTTTTGTTTCGCTGTCCACTTGACGGGGCGCGGTTCAATCTCCCGGGGCGCTTTTTTTGTGCTTTTTCAACTCGGTAGCAGAGCAGTTTTTCGTAATATTACAGCGGTTTTTTGGTGATGGAAGAAAGGCACTAAAAAACCCTCGGAGACTTTATCTCCAAGGGTTCCAACTGTCTGGGTGAGAAGATTCGAACTTCCGGCCTCTTGAACCCCATTCAAGCACGCTACCAAACTGCGCCACACCCAGTCAAACCACGACTTTGCGAACAGATTTATTATAGACGGTGACAGGTACGATGTCAAGCTTTTTTGGAAAGATTCAAGCCATTTTTTTTTCAGGGGTTCATTCTGCCGCATTCTGCATTTCTGCAATCTGAAGCAGTCTTTTTTCAATTTCACGGTCCAGTTCAGTTTTGCTCTCCCGGATCTCCTGCTCTTCATCTTCCGAGATGCCGGCCAGATTTCTTTTAATCTGGTTGTTACTGAGCTCCTTCCTGTTTTTATCGGAAGGATCATTTTTTTTCGCGATGGCGGTATACTCGGCTTTTACTTCCTCATATTGATTCCGGATATCCTTCAGAGCGCGGGAATCGCGGGTATAGGAGATCATCATGGCGGCAGCGAGACAAGCCGCGGCAATGGCCACAACAAGCGTGGACAGGAATACAGGCTTCCGGAGAAAACGGGTATTATTCTGATCAGAAGTCTTCATCAATGTAATCCTCCTCCTCATCCTCATCTGCTTCCACATACTCATATTCGTCTTCGTCATCACCGGTTTCCTGAGCAGATTTCAGCTGAACCCCAAGCGCTTTTTTCCGGGCCTTTTTGCTGAGAATGACATCATATTCAGGCTGGAGATCATCGATCATATCCTGATAATAAGCGATTTCCGCCAGGGATTTTTCGGCCTCAACCTGCTGGAGTTTCAGCATGCCTTTCTGGCGCTTCAGGTCCTCTTCAGCTTCCGCTGTTCTGGATTTGACAGAAGCTGTCGCATAAATCTGCCATCCGATGAAGAAGACGAAAGCCATCATCAACAGAGAGAAAAGAACCGGCCAGATTTTTCCGAATTTCTTCATACGATCACCTCAGAGAATAATGAAAAGGAGCGGGATCAGCAGGGATTGCGGAAGAAAGAAAGCACCTCATGCCACCAGGGAAAAAGCACATCATTGGTGGAACGGAATATTTCATGGCGGGAGTTGCGGAAAAACATATAGCGGCCTTTCGGCACCCGCGCAATGAATTTTTTCTGAGGTTCCGGCATCACGCTGAAATCCTTATCCGCCGCAGTCAGCAGAACAGGGCACGCAATGCGCTCCGGCGCTCCGGGGGACAGAATCTGTTTGGTCACGCCGATGGCTTCAACGGTCCAGCGGTAGGTCGGCACACTGTTCCGGAACTCCGGACGAGCGGCTTTGATCCTGTCATACCAGGAAAAACGAACCGGATCTGTAGCACAGGAAGTATCGAAATCTTCCGGGCCGGAATAGGGCTTCAGGAAGAAAGGGCGATGCTTTCCGCGGCCAAGCAGACAGCCCGCGCGGCAGACCAGATTGGCAACCGGGGCAGGAGCGCCTGTATTCGGCGCAATCATCGGCGCGCACAGCACAGCGGCGGAGAACACTTCCGGACGGGTTTCCAGGAAGAGAGAAGCTACCGCCCCGCCCATGGAATGGGAAAAGATCATATGCGGTTCCGGCATACCGGACAATACGCGATCACAGACAACGGAAAGATCATCCACATAATCCGCAAAACGGTTCACATGCGTGACGGAGGAATCGCTGATGCCCGGCGTGCGTCCGGACCGGCCATGGCCGCGCTGATCATAAGTAAGAACGGAAAAATGATTCTGCAACAGGGAGTAAATCAGTTCCGAATACTTCAGGGCGTTTTCCGTAAATCCGTGAAGCAGCAGAATGGTAGCGGCAGGATCATCCGCGCGGTAAGACACACAATAAAGAGGGGAACCATCCTTCCCGTTCAGATCATGCCGCGTTTCACGCGCCTTCAGAAAAGGAAAAACAACGGAGTCCATGGTCTCCTGATACTGGTCTGTTGCGATCAGAAAATCCTGGTTGAAGGAATCGGTCATCGGGATACTCCTTTCCGCTTTGCAGAATACGATGATGAATCAGTAAGCCCGGGTCTTGAACTG
>ONSY01000181.1 GCA_900320605.1 uncultured Eubacteriales bacterium
CTTAGTTTACTTTGATGCTGCCGAGAATGGCAATCACGGCCGGATCGTCGGGAGTAAGAACGTCCTTGCCTTCGCCGGACATGTCAAGCCAGATGTTGGCACAGAACTGATCTCCGTCGGGATCATCTCCGGTGGAGAGAACACAGATCTTTGTCCCGAGACTGTCTGCGGTGAATCCTTCCCATTTGCGGCCTCCGATTTCGATCGGAGCGACATCCTGAGCGTCATCGTAATAATCCTTGGAGGGCTTATAGAAATGATTGTTGGGGCCGTAATAGGTAATCTGAAGGCCCGGTTTTGAGAACTGATCCCATTCAGATTTCGCACCTCTGTAGATGTTCAGCTTCGTCGGATCCGTGTCGCCTTCGTATTCGTCGAAGAGGTCGGAGCTTGTAAACGACTTCCAGCCGTTGGGAACAAGCACTGTGAATTTTCCCGCGTCAACGGTTTCGCCCTTAACATCCTCAGGCGTCTTCGGCGCTTCCTCGCCGCAAGCGGCAAGCGCGAAAACGAGCGCGAGGGCCAAAAGGACTGCAATGATTTTCTTCATAATGGTTCCTCCTTTGCAAGATACACACGTTTGAAATATTCTTTTTACGATCCTATCATATACCCGATTTTAAAAATGTGCAAGTGTTTCCTTCTGATTTCGCAACATAGGGGAATCTGTGCCGCAGGCTGATTCTGGACGGATCCCGCGCGGATGATTGCTTGACCTTTTTGTGAATTGTTGATATACTGAAATCGGCAGAAAAAATAAAGGAGATGCGGAAATGAGCAATGAACTGAAAGCGAATCAGACAATGTATTCCCATATTCTGGACTTTGAGTCCATCCGGAAGAAGAAAACGGCAACGCCGGCGATTCCTCCGATCGGCAACAAGGTGATTGCGCCGAAATTTCCCCCGGATCCCTATGAGGTGGAGCCCGGCGTCCGATATTTTGATGATGACAGTTTTGAGGTTTCGATCTTTGCGGAAAACGCGAAGTCGGTTCAGCTTGCCGGTACGGGCGGATCCATGCCGGGCACCTATGAGATGGAAAAAGGAGAGGACGGCTACTGGCGTGTCCGCGTCCGCGATGTCCATCCGGGTTTCCACTATATCCAGTTTATTGTAGACGGCGTCAAAACGCTCAATCCGTGCCTTCCGTTCGGCTACGGTTCTTTTGAGGCGCTCAACTATATTGAGGTTCCGGACCGCCGCTTTGATTTTATTGACGCGAAAAACGTCCCTCACGGCAGCGTCCGGTTTGAACTGATGTATTCCGAATCGGTCGGCCGTGTCCGCAGCGTGGTTGTGTATACACCGCCGAAATATGACGAGGAACCTGAAAAACGCTACCCGGTTCTCTACTGCCTGCCCGGCGGCGGTGAGAATGAGACCGCCTGGATCTGGCAGGGCAAACTCAATTACATGCTTGACAATCTGATTGCGGCGGGAAAAATCGAAGAGATGATCGCGGTCTGTCCCGGCGGCGTAGTCGCGCAGGAACAGCCGGACGGAAGATATTTTGATCTCGATTTCAACGAAATCTTCTGTCAGGAGATCGTTCCGTTTATCGACGGGAAATTCCGTACCGTTGCGGATCGGGAATCCCGCGCGGTGTTCGGTGTTTCTCTCGGCGGCGGGCAGGCCCGCGGAATTGTTTACGGCCATACGGATCTTTTCGCGAATCTCGGTCAGTTCAGCAGCGGCGGCGGATTTACCGTTACCGGCCAGTCGCTTTCAGGCACGTTTGACTATTCCGAGCTGTTCTCCAGCGCGGAGCATTACAATTCGATCATGAAACGCACCTTTGTCACCTGCGGCAGCGATGATCCGCGTCATGAGTTTACAAGCGAGCAGGTCAAGGAATTCGCAGACCGCGGATACAATATTGAATACCGCTCCTATCCCGGACATCACGAATGGGATGTCTGGAGATTCTCGATGCACCACTTCGTACAGCGGCTGTTCAAATAAGACTGTATTAATAGCGCTCCCGGGTCAAAGACCGGGAGCGTTCTGCTGTTCGGAAAAAATTCCGTGTTTGAAGAGAAAAATATTCTCATTTCGGTGCTTTTGTGCTATGATAAAGAAAATTACTTGAAACACGGAGCGCGAAATGAAAGCAGCAGAGAAAAAGAAAGCGAACAGACCCCGATTATGGATCCCTGTGATGATTCTGCTGCTTGCGGTGATGCTTTTTCCTTCCTGTAAAGCCGCCGCTCCCTATGAGCAGACGAATTACGTCATGGGCTCCGTAATGCAGCAGACGGTTTACGGATCCTCCGGAAAAAACGCGGCGGCAGAAGCCTATTCCGCAGCCGTGGATATGGAATATATGATTTCCTGGAAAATCGGTACTTCCGAAATATCCAGGCTCAATGAAAATGCGGGAAAAGAGGCAGCGGAACTGTCTCCGGAAACGGCATCGCTTCTGATGCAGGCGCTTGATCTTTCGAAGGCGTCAAACGGCGCGTTTGATCCGACGATCCTTCCGCTGAGCGCACTCTGGAACTTCGATTCGAATCCGCAGCACGCGCCGGAACAGGAGAGAATACAGGAGCGTCTTGCGTTTGTATCGGCGGATTATCTGAAGGTATCGGAAAACTCCGCCCGTCTTCTGAAAGAAGGGTGCGGGATTGATCTCGGCGCCGCCGGAAAAGGCGCCGCGTGCGATGCGGTGATTGAAGTATACCGGGAACAGGGTGTGCGCGCTGGCGTTGTATCCGTCGGCGGGAGCATCGGTGTTTTTGGCAGAAAGCCGGACGGAAGTGATTACAGAATCGCAGTGCGGGATCCCGCGGGAACGCTTTCGGATACGCTCGGGTATCTGACAATTTCCACCGATGCGTTTGTTTCCACTTCGGGCGACTATGAGAAATTCTTTGTCGAGAACGGGATAAAATACAGCCATATACTGGACTCGAAAACAGGCTATCCTGCGAAAGGCGAGGCTGTTTCGGTGACAGTCATCGCGAACGGGGGAGCAGTTTCGGATATGCTATCGACCGCCTGCTATGTACTCGGAGCGGAAAAGAGCCGCTCGCTTCTGGAAAACTACGGTGCGGCAGCCCTGTTTGTCTATCCGGACGGGGAAATACAGGCTGTCGGCGATCTGGAGTTTACGTTGACCAATGAAGACTATCAGGTGAAAACGCCATGAAAAAGCTGTTTTCCAGAGCGGATGCCGTGCTGATTGCGGTGATCCTGCTTGCGGCCGCAGCGGTGCTGGTTTTTTCTGCGGCAGGCGCAACAGACGGAGAAGCATTCGCACGGATTGAAAAAGACGGAGAAACCATACATTATTTCCGGCTCTCGGAAGATCTTTCCTATCGTGAATATGAAATCGGCGGAGATATTCCGGTTACGGTAGCGGCGGAAAAAGGAGCGGTATGGTTCCTGCGTTCAGAATGTCCGGACCATCTGTGCGTCCGGTTCGGGAAACTTTCGAAAAGCGGAGACACGGCGGTTTGCCTGCCGGCAAGGGTTTCCGTTTCAGTAGAGGGAGAGAAAAAAGCAGTTGATGCGGTTACAGGATAAAAACAGGGGAAATCATGCGCGCCGAATCGCAGAACTTGGAATTTTTGCGGCACTGGCGCTGGTGCTTTCCTTTCTGGAAGGTCTTCTGCCGCCGCTTCCGATGATGCCTCCCGGGGCAAAACTCGGTCTTTCGAATATAGTCACCATGTTTATCGCATCCTCCCAGGGCCTGTTTCCCGCTCTGTTGATTGCAGTTCTGAAGGGCCTCTTTGCCGGAGTCACGCGCGGGTTTACGGCGATGATTCTGAGCCTTGCCGGGGGAATGCTCAGCACGGCGCTGATGTATCTGCTCTTCCGCACGAATAAATTCGGGTTAATCGGCGTCGGCGTAGCCGGCGCGTTCGCTCATAACGCGGCGCAGCTGGCGTGCGCGTATTTCCTGACATCCAGAACCATGCTCTGGTATGCTCCCTGGCTCTGTGTTTTAAGCGCGGCGACGGGGACACTCAGCGGTCTGCTTCTTTGTGCAGTCCTGCCTTTGATCAGAAAGCTAGAAAGGAAGTGATTTCACTTGAGTCCTGAATTTCCGCAGCATCCTTTCAGAACACGGGGAGGAATCCGCCTTCCGGCTCATAAGACGACCCTGAGAGAAAAAACCGTGACAATGCCGGCTCCGGACATCTGCGTCATCCCGCTGCGGCAGAGTGCCGGCGCTTCCTGCCGGGCTCTTGTGAAGAAAGGGGACCACGTTTACCGCGGTCAGAAAATCGGCGATACCGAGGAAGTGTTTGCCGTTCCTGTTCACGCCAGTATTTCCGGAACAGTTCTCAAAATCGAGGAGACGGAGCTTTCGTCAGGTGAAATCTGCGAGGCGGTCTATATTGAATCCGACGGCCGGATGGAATCCCTGCCGGACCTTCGACCGCCGATTGTGGCGAATTCGGCGGATTTTGCCGCCGCAGTGCGCGAATCAGGCCTGGTTGACCCCGGCGGGGAGGGCTTCCCGGCTCATATTAAACTGCGCCCCGCGCATACAATAGATACACTGATTATCAACGCGGTCGAATCTGAACCGTATCTGACGGCCGGTTATCGGTGTGCGCTGGAGGAATCCCGCTCTGTTCTGGAGGGCGTTTACGCGATTAAGAGTTTTTTAAACGTTCACCGTGTTCTGATCGCCGTGGAGGAAAACAAACCGGATGCGGCAGAAATTCTTTCCGAAATCGCCGACAATGAGGAGTATGATCCGGAGGATGAGGTGCGGATCCTGCTTCTCCCGCCGGTTTATCCCCAGGGCGAGGAAAAGATGCTTGTAAAAGCCTGTACAAATCGGGAGGTGCCTCCCGGAAAAAGGCCGGGAGACGTCGGCTGTATCGTGATGGATATCTCCTCCGTTGTGTTTATCGCGAAATATCTGAAAACCGGGATGCCCTCTGTTTCCAGAAGGATCACGGTAAGCGGATCCGCGATCTTCGCGCCGGCGAACGTACTGGTTCCGGTCGGCGCCAGAATATCTGATATTATTGAATACTGCGGCGGGTTTTCCGCCGAACCGGGAAAGCTCCTGCTCAACGGACCGATGTCCGGTGTCCCGCTGCGGACTCTGACAGCACCTCTTATGAAGGCGGATGCCGCGGTTCTCGCGTTCAGCGGCAGGGACTCCGCCGAACGGGAGGAAGGCGCCTGTATCCGATGCGGAAGGTGCGCCCGGGTCTGTCCGATGCGCCTTTCGCCGATGCTGATTGAAAACGCGGTGCGGGCGGAAAAAACAGCGGCTCTTCGTCGTCTGAGCGTCGAAGGCTGCACGGAATGCGGTGTGTGCGCTTATGTCTGTCCGGCGAACCGGAGGCTGACGGATGAGATCCGTTCCGCCAAAAAGATGCTTGCGCAAGCAGGCGCGACAGACAAGAAGAGTAATGAGGGGGGCGGAAAGAATGGATGAGCTTCGTTTATCCGGTGTCCCGCACCTTCATTCAGGCGTTTCCACGCGACGGATCATGCTCGATGTAATTCTGTCGCTGACACCGGCGGTGATTGCAGCGCTTGTGATTTTCGGCGCAAAGGCATTCCTTCTGATCTGTGTTTCCGTCGCGGCATGCACGGCGGCAGAGTTCGGTTTCTGCAAAATCTTCAAACGGAAAAACACAGTCGGGGACCTCAGCTGTATCGTTACGGGGCTCCTCCTGGCGCTGATTGTACCCGTTTCACTGTCGCCGCTGCTGATTCTTCCCGGCGCTGTGATCGCAATCTGCCTGGTCAAAATGCTGTTCGGAGGACTGGGAAAAAATTATGTTAACCCGGCGCTGTTTTCCGCCGGAGTCCTTGCTCTGATATTCCCCGGAAGAATGACTGCCTGGACGAAGGCGTTTTCCTATCTCGGATCCGCCGATGCCGCGACAACCGCGACTCCCCTGAGGGAAATATCCGTGTCAAATACGGCAGAATTACCGGGTCTTCTGGATCTCCTGACAGGTCTGCGGGGGGGATGCATCGGGGAAACCTGCGCGGGAGCGCTGATTCTGGGAGGAATCTATCTGGTCGGCCGCAGGGTGATCTCTCCGGTAATTCCTCTTGTGTTCCTCGGCACGGCGGCGGCTGTTTCACTTTTTTCCGGCAGGAATGTCTGGGTTGATCTGTTTTCGGGGGGTCTGCTGCTCGGAGCCGTGTTCATGGCGACAGATCCCGTAACCTCACCGGGGACAACCGC
>ONSY01000085.1 GCA_900320605.1 uncultured Eubacteriales bacterium
CTTCAGTGAGCTCGGCCGCTATACCGCCCGCATGATCCGTGAGGCAACCGGCGGAATTCAGACCCTCTGACTGCTCTGAATCAAAAATCCCTCTGTCAGAAAAAGACAGAGGGATTTTTTCCTGTCAGTGAAAAAAGCATCACGAGCCGAAAAGCTCCGCCGCTTCGGCAAGGTACTCGATGCAGGAGAGATGCTGCGGGCAGATACCTTCGCACTGTCCGCAGGAGATGCATTCCGCGGCACGGTTCGAAACCCGCTGTTCATATTCCCCGCGCAGACGCTCCGTGAATCCATATGTCTTCGCCGTGTTGAGCATCCGGAAAACACCTGGGATATCAATGCCCATCGGACATCCGTCCACACAGTATTTGCACGCCGTGCATGGAACTGTTTTTGCCTGAGCTATCATCTCCCGGACCTTATCTATGACGGCGCGGTCCGATTCGGAAAGAGGTTTCATCGCGCTGAATGTCGCGATATTGTCTTCAACCTGTTCTATCGCATTCATACCGCTCAGAATAACGGCGACACCGGGGAGTGACCGTACAAAACGCATCGCCCAGGAGGCAACGGACGCTTCGGGATCCGCTTCCTTAAAGACCGCTTCGAGTTCAGGACGAAGGGACGCGAGCGTTCCGCCCTTTACAGGTTCCATAACGATCACAGGACGTCCGTTCGCGACAACCGCCTCATAGCACTCACGAGCCCGGACATTCGGCGCTTCCCAGTCAGCATAGTTGATCTGGAGCTGAACAAAATCCAGCTCGGGATGCTCCGGCAGAATTCTGTTGATAAACTCCGGACCGTCATGGCAGGAGAATCCGATATTCCGGATCAGCCCCTGTGCCTTTTTCTCCTTGACAAAATTGAAGGCGTCTCCTTCAAGGAACGCGTCAATATCCTCGCTCGTGAGATTATGGAGCAGATAGAAATCGAAATATCCGGCACCGGTGCGCTCGAGTTCCTCGTTGAAAATCCTCTCGACGTCCTCTTTGCCTCTCAGATTCCAGCTCGGAAGTTTCGTCGCGATATAGAAACTTTCACGCGGATGGCGCTTCACAAGGCATTCCTTGATGGCACGCTCGGAATTGCCGCCGATGTAAACATACGCAGAATCGAAATACCGGTACCCGGCTTCAAGAAAACGGTCCACCAGCTTATTGGTCGCTTCAAGGTCGACGGTTCCGTCCCCGAGGGTCGGCAGGCGCATCAGGCCAAATCCCAGTTTCGGAATCTGTAAAATCTCTTCTCTTGTCATTTTGCTGATCCTTTCTTTTTAAGTTGAATAATTTGTATCTCTCCTGGAATTATATCATCCAGTCAGTATAATTGCAATAACCCGTATTTCTCTCCTGTCAGGATGGGATCAAGAAAGGCCTTCTCCTCAGAGAAAGCCTTTTCTGCTTACAGACGAATTCTTATTTTGAGTAAAGCATCGCGATTACCCTGTTTGCCGCTGACGCCGGCAGAATTTTGACCAAAAAGGTAACGAGATGGTAAAAGAAACCGACGGTATAGAACGGACGGACACGCTTCTTCTTCGCGATACGGAGAATCGCTTTTGCGATTCTCTCCGGATCCATTCCTCCCTGTTCGTCCTTTTCCATTCTGGAGACCGAGCGTGAAATCCGGCCCGAATACAGTTCGTCTCCGGTCACCTGCTTCTCCCGCGCGGCGGTAAATCCGGTTCTGATATCTCCGGGAAGAACCGCGCATACGGAAATCCCGAATGGCCGAAGCTCATTGGCAAGCGACATCGTATAGGAACTGACCGCAGCTTTTGCAGCGGAATAGTAGGTCTGAAACGGGATCGGCACCGGAGCCGCAACGGAACTGACATTGATGATACGGCCGCCTGTTTCGCGCAGGGAAGCGATGGCGGACCGGTTGACATTGACCATACCGAAAAAATCAACATCGAACAGCCTTTTCGCGTCAGTCAGCTCTGTAAACTCGACTGCACCGGAAATACCGAAACCTGCGCAGTTGAGAATCAGATCGGGTTTCGCCGATTTCAGTATTTCAGAAAATGCCGTCCGTACGCTCTCCTCGTCGGAAACATCGCAGCGCAGATGCGTCGCGCCGGCCAGGCTGATTTCACGCCGGCTCAGTTCGAATACCTGCCAGCCGCTCTTTACAAACGCTTCAACCGATGCCAGCCCGATCCCGGAACTGCCTCCGGTGACGACTGCGGTTTTCATTCCTTCTCCCCGAGCACATCGCCGATAATGCCGATTGCCTCGTCAACAAGCGGCATGGTCAGTGTCGCCATATAGCTCGTGCGAAGCAGGCACTGTGACGGAGGGGTCGCCGGCGGAAGGACCGGATTGACATAGACGCCCCGGTTATAAAGCTCAATCGCCTTATACAGCGTATTTTCGACCTCATAGGTATAGAGCGGGATAATCGGGGTTTCTGATTCGATAATGCGCACATGTTCTTCCCTGAGACGTTTTCTCGCGTATGACGCAATGTCCGCAAGGTGCGTCACGATTTCCGGATGCTTCTCGAGATAACGCAGCGCCGCGAGCGCGACCGCGCAGGATGACGGAGGCATGGACGCGGAGAAAATAAAGGGACGTGAGACATGTTTCGCGTAATCAATCACCTCTGCCTTGGCAGCCATATATCCGCCGAGTGAAGCAAGTGATTTGGAGAAAGTTCCCATATAGATATCGACTTCGTCCTCAAGGCCGAAATAGCTGGCGGTTCCTCTGCCGCCTTCTCCGAGAACACCGAGGCCATGAGCGTCGTCTACCATCACGCGGGCTCCGTACTGTTTTGCGAGACGTACGATCTCGGGCAGTTTCGCGATATCTCCGCCCATGGAGAATACGCCGTCAGTAATGATCAGACATCCTGCCGATTCCGGAACACGCTGAAGCTGCTTTTCAAGGTCTTCCATATCCGCGTGATCGTAGCGGAGCATTTTTCCGTACGAAAGACGGCATCCGTCATAAATCGAAGCATGGTTTTCCTTATCACAGATCATGTAATCCGTGCGTCCGACCATTGCGCTGATTATTCCCAAATTCGACTGGAAACCTGTCGAAAACGTCATGACAGCCTCTTTATGAAGGAATTTCGCAAGTTCCTCCTCAAGCTCAAGATGCATCATCAAAGTGCCGTTCAGAAAACGGGAACCGGAACATCCGGTGCCGTATTGTTCGAAAGCGTGAATGCCGGCTTCAATGATTTCAGGATTCGTCGTGAGTCCGAGGTAGTTGTTAGAGCCAAGCATAATCCGGCGTTTTCCTTCCATGATGACCTCGGCATCCTGACGTGATTCAAGCGCGTGAAAATACGGATAGATTCCCTTTTCACGTGCTTCCTTTGCGAGTGAAGGACGATAGCATTTTTCAAACAGATCAATCATTTCGGTTTCCCCCTTATAGTTCCGGTGCGGCTTTTGAAAGCGGCTGTTCACCGTAATACTCACAGAGTGCGTCAATCACACAGGCAGCGGCCTCGAGCTGAGCCTCAGTAAACTTTTCCCTCAGCATCCTTGCCGCCTTTTTGAAAGTGCTCATCGTTTCAGGATAATAGGAGCGGAATTTTCCCGAAACACGCAGAAGCGTTTTACGTTTATCTCCCTCGGAGAATTTTTCAATATAGCCCTTCTGCACAAGCGAATTGACCTTATATGTGGCGTTTGGTTGGGAAATACCGATGAAATCGGCAAACTCCGTAACCGTCGGGCCGTCCATCAGATCAATTACGGCGGCTGAAAACGCTTCCGTTGCCCGAAGAGATCCTTCTTTCTCGTGGACCTGAGAAAAGATTTCACGGAAGGTCTCCAGGCGGAATTTCCGATAAAGAGTTAAAATGGATTCCTCAATCATAAGCCGGCCTCTTTTTATCCAGTTTTTTATATAAAATTTTTTATATTTCAAATTTACACCCTGTCCGGAAAAAAGTCAATGGGAACTGTGTTTTTAATGAAAAATATGTTATAATTCAAAAAGCACCAACGGACTGTCCGTGAAAACGGCTCCGGTCCTGTAATATGAGGATAACATGGAAATTGAAATTCTGAAGAAACAGTTTTCCGCGCTCTCAAAACGTGCCGACGGCGGAAACGTTTTTTACTACAGCGATTTTTTAACGCTCTCCGAACAGTCGGAGCTGATGAAGCTGAAACTGCCCAACGCCGCGCTTTTCGGCGGCTACGAACTCGCCGAGCGGAAGCTGGCGCGTTTCGGCCTGCCGGAAGAATTCGGATACGAGGAGCCTCTGCCGATCGTCTGTCTGAAAATCGAGCCCAGAGATGAGAAATTCAGCGCCTCCCCGAGTCACCGCGACTATCTCGGCGCAGTCATGAATCTGGGAATTGAGCGTGACACCGTCGGTGATATCGTTGTTCTTCCCGAAGGCGCTTTTCTCTTTGCTCTTTCCCGCATCGCACCCTTCATTCTTGAGAATCTCAGCCGCGCCGGCAGAAGCGCCCTTTCCGTATCAGTGGTTGAAGCGCTTCCCGCGGCTCTTTCGCCGAAGCTGGAGAAAATCCGCGTCAATGTGGCAAGCGAGCGGGCGGATGCAGTTGTCGCCGCCATTTTCCGAATGCCGCGTGCCAGAGCGTCGGCGCTCTTTGACGCCGGCAGAGTTTTTATCGGCGGAGAAGAATTGCTCAACGGCAGCAAACCGCTGAAAGACGGTACCAGCGTCTCTGTCCGCGGATTCGGTAAATTCATCTATGACGGAATCGACGGTACCTCGAGAAAGGGCAGACTGTTTGTGGAAGCATCACTTTATAAGGATCCGAAGTAACAGCCGAAAAACTCCGGAACAGCGGGAATGTCAGTGGAAAACCCGGAATACTCATATCGATTCAAGAAAAGCCTTTCTGTGCCCGTACAGCACAGGAAGGCTTTTTTACAGCAATACTTTTTACAGAATCCCGTATTTCCACTTCGCAGCGAGAAAAATAATCAGCAGATGGAAGGGATAGTAAGCGTAAAAGAAATATTTGTTGGCATAGAACCCCTTTTTCCCGTTATATAAAAGCAGCAGCGGGACAGCGCACAGCGCGTACATCTGGATAATGTGCGAATCAGTCAGGGACAGAACGATATTGACTGAGGCAAATGCGAGCATTGCGAAAACGGGTTTTTCCCGCAGAATCCAGAATGCGGAAACAAAGAGTACGCCCCACATTCCGTAATCGGTTCCAAGCAGTTCCGCAGCTGCGCAGAACGGCAGAACAGCGAGAATCGCCACAAAATAATTCCGGTCTGTTATCTTCAGCAGAACATCGTAGCACCAGATTGCTCCGAATGAAAGCAGAAGCGTAAAAAATACATTCTGATGAGAAAACTCCAGCCATGCCCGATTGAAAGCAAGATCAAACGGAACCTCAGAGAGGACTGCAAACAGCGTAAGCCGGAAAAGATATTTCGGACGGCTTTTTGTGTAGGAAAGCCCCTCTGAAAGCAAAAAACAGAAGATGGGAAACGCCAGACGGCCAATTCCCCGCAGGAAGAAATACTGTGGCAGAAGAACATACCCTACATGGTCTACTGTCATTGACAGAATTGCGATCAGCTTCAGCGAAAAAGAGGACAGTATTCCTTTTTTCATTTATCCTCCTCCCCTGCAGCCGCTTTCGGCAGAACACGCACAAGCATTTCCAGGATCCGCATTCCATCCGCTTTCGTTACGGCTACGGATATTCCCTCGGCGGAAAAATGATCTCCGGTTACCGGTATCTTACCGAGTTTTTCCATGACCCATCCGCCGGCGGTGGAAACATCGCTTTCGCCTGAGAGAGAGAAACGCTCGCAGAAGTCTTCATAGCTGCAGGACGCCTTTACGCGATAGGTACTTTCACCCAGTTTGATGATCTCCTCGACGATCTCATCGTGCTCGTCCCAGATCTCCCCGACAAGTTCCTCGAGAATGTCCTCCATCGTGACAAGCCCCATTGTTCCGCCGTATTCGTCGGTAACAATCGCCATATGGTGCTTCTCCGTCTGCATCTTCTTGAGAAGGTCATCAATTTTCATGGTCGGGGACACAAAAATGACTTCCTTCATCAGTCCTGAAATCGAAATGTTCTCTCCTACTGCGTGATTATAGAAATCCTTCATATAGAGAACGCCGCGGATATCGTCAAGTGACTCACCATATACCGGCAGACGCGAATAACCTGTCTCTCGGAATTCCCGGGCAATCTGTTCGTTGGAATCCTCTATCGAAACAGCGCTGATGTCAACGCGCGGAGTCAGGATATCTCCGGCGATAAGCGCATTGAATTCAATCGCACTGCGCAGCAGTTCGCTCTCCTGCCGGTCAATACCGCCCTCGTGTTCCGCTTCTCCCACAATTGTGAGAAGTTCCTTTTCTGTCGTGACGTAGTCACTGCGGTTCCGGAAAACGCGTGAAATCAGTTTTTTCCATGCGGTAAAGACAAAGTTGACCGGAAGCAGAAGGACCATAAAGAAACGCAGCACCGGATAGGTTGCCATCGCGAATTTTTCAGGGTTCTCCTTGGCTAGGCTCTTTGGTGTAATCTCACCGAAAATCAGAACCACGACCGTCACGACCAGGGTGGAAATCGCGGGGCCTTTCCCCCCAAGCAGACGGACGAACATTGCGGTAGCGATTGCCGTCAGGGCGATGTTCACGATATTGTTGCCGACAAGGATGGTTGAGAGAATCGTATCGAATTTTTCCGACAGATCCAGAACACGCTGCGCATTGCGCTCCCTGCGTTCCGCCGCGCCGATCAGACGCACCTTGGAAAACGAGGTATAAGCCGTTTCCGTTGCAGAAAAATAGGCTGAGAGCACCACAAAAAGGATCATCAGCAAAATCACGCCGAGATTGTCCATTGTTTTCTAAATAATCCTCCGAACGATTTAATCTTCTATCCGCTATTCGTACACTTCATTATACCGGATCACAGTCTGCTTTTCAATAGAATTGAGGTAAAGAAGCTCCGCTGAAAAAAACAAACAATCTGTCACGCGGCACGTTCATTCCTGTTCGGGCGTGAATCCCGAAGCCGTGTCAGATACGGGAAGATTCATGCGGATATGCGGGATACCATCCTCGAGAAAGGGCTCGGACGCCTGACGGAATCCCTGCTTTTCATAAAACGGCTTGGCGTAAACCTGCGCCTCCAGGGTGATAACTTTCGGCAAAAATGTTCTTTTCGCGAAATCGACCGCTGCTTTCAGAATCTGTGATCCGTATCCGGCTCTGCGTCTTGCCGAAATGACACGGCCGATCGCCGCGGAGTCCTCTCCGTATCGAAAAACGCGCGCATAGGCTACGATTTCATCTCCGTCAAGAAGCGAAAGATGCCAGGCTGCAGGATCGATCGCGTCGACCTCCTGATAGGGACAGTTCTGCTCTACAACGAACACGGACACCCGCAAGCGGTAGATATTGTATAATTCTCCCGCAGTAAGCTCATCAAAAAATTTTACAGACAATTTCATTTCAGGCTCCAGTATTATAGAAGCGTTTCGTCATAGTGCGCGCGAACTCCGCCGATAAATTTCGGGCGCGTCCTGGCACAGAGGAGTATCGCCTCTCCGATGTGATCGATCGAGAGACGAAGCGGGACAGCCACTTTTTTAAGATGCATCCCGATCAGCGTTCCTCCGATATCAAGTCCGGCGTCAGCCTCAATTTCTTCAACTGCCACCGGATCGGAGAGTTCGCGCCACGCGGCCGTGGCAAAGGAACCCCCGGCTTTCGGGAAAGGAACAACATTGACAATTTCGCGGGTTCCAGCCGCTGCACGCTCAAGGATCACCGCTCGGTTCAGATGTTCACAGCACTGGGCGGCAAGGTAAATGCCTTTTTCCCTGAAGACCTTGTAAAGTCCTGAAAAAACAGCATCCGCCGTTTCCGGGGATGACGCGCTTCCAACCTTCTGACCGCATATTTCGCTTGAGGAACAGCCGACAATCACAATCTGGCCGCTTTTAAGACGGGCTTTCTCCGTAAGCTCTTCCGCCGCAAGAACCGCCTGCGCACGGATCTCCTCCAATGAAAAACTCATGTTTGTTTCCTTCTTTCAGAAAATGAAGAACGGCGGCGAAAGCCCGCCGCCGCTTTGATTATGTGTAAATCAGATCAGTCTTCAGTCATCCGGATAAAATCGTCGGCAACATCCGCTATTTCAGACTGCTCGATGGAAACAGAAAGCACAAAATTCGTGTTTGTTACCTGAGA